>JAZUNK010000001.1:0-17471 GCA_045604085.1 Candidatus Nanosyncoccus sp.
TTCCATTTATTTTTATGGTGGGTTGTGAGGAACTCGAATCCCCGACCTTCTCCACGTCAAGGAGACGCGCTAGCCAACTGTGCTAACAACCCGAGAAATATGGTGTGGCGGGAGGGGCTCGAACCCTCGACACCGGGCTTAAAAGGCCCGTGCTCTAACCAGCTGAGCTACCGACCCAGATATTTAAGGTATTGGTGGTTCCGGCTGGACTTGAACCAGCGACACAAGGCTCTTCAGGCCTCTGCTCTACCAACTGAGCTACAGAACCAATATATCTATTATACCACACTTGTGATATAATTGAAAGTATGAAAAAGATAAATACTTCACCAATTTCGGGAATGCAAGAACTTTTGCCTGCAAGGCAAGCTATTTTTAATAAATTAAAAACAAAAATTGCTGAAGTATATAGAAGACACGGTTATTTAGAGATCGAAACGCCGACAATTGAACGAACGGAGATTTTGCTTGCTAAAGCTGGAGGCGATACGGAAAAACAGATTTATAAAGTTATAAAAACAGCAGAAAGTGCTGAAGTAGCGGATCAAGCACTACGATTTGATCATACGGTTCCACTTGCTAGATATGTAGTCGAACATGAAAACGATTTAATTTTTCCGTTTAAAGTTTCGCAAATTGGAATGAATTTTCGTGGAGAGAGGGCGCAAAAAGGGAGATTTCGCGAATTTTATCAATGCGATGTCGATATTATTGGTAGAGGTGAACTTGTAATATCTTATGATGCAGATATAATCATGACCCTTCTTCGAGCATTTAAGGCGTTTAATTTAAAAACGCCGGTTTTGGCGCGAATTAATAATCGAAAGATTTTATCTGGATTACTAATAGCGTTGGGATTAGATGAAAAATCGCGAGATATATATAGCATTATAGATCATTCGGAAAAAATTGCACCGGAGAAAACGAAAGCAAATTTAGAAGAGATAGGCTTAAATGAAGAGAATGTAAATAAAATAATTGCGTTTATGAATTTGCACGGTGAGAGATCGTTCGTTGTGAAGAACCTTAGTAATTTAGGTATAGAAAATGAAACTTTTGACGATGGTGTCAGAGAGCTTGATTTAGTTATGGGAATACTTGAGGAGGCTGGATTAAAGAGTGAAATTTCAGCTGACATGAAGATTATTAGAGGATTAGATTATTATACTGGAACGGTTTTTGAATTTATTTTGCCACAATATCGGGAGATTGGATCGGTTTGTGGAGGGGGGCGATATGAAAATCTAGCGGGGTATTTTACCGAACAAAAATTGCCTGGAGTTGGGGGGTCGATTGGACTTACGCGCTTGTTTTATGTTTTGAACGAAAATGATTTGTTGAACGAAGAAGAAAAAGAATTAATAGATTATGCAATTATTCCGATTTCAGAAAATGAACAAGGTTATGCTTTTAGGGTAGCGAACGAATTAAGAAATGATGGCAGCGTGACGGTTGTGCTAACTGAAAAAAAATTAGGCGACAAGATGGCTTATGCGGCTAAGATGGCGCGTTATGGAATAGTGATTGGAGAAAATGAGGTCACGAGTGGAAGAATGAGCGTAAAAGATTTTGAAACTGGCAAGAAAACCGAGCTAGTAATAGAAAATAAAATATAATTTCCTAAAATAAAACTTGGGCGGTATGATATAATATCAATTATGAATTGGAGGAAGTGGATTGATGAGTTTATCCTAGCAGGGAAAGGAATTTTGCTTGCGACGAAAGAGAAGCGATTTTGGTATGGATTCATACCGAGTTTTTTGTTTTTTGGAATGCTAATGAATCTTTTGGCAGGGGGATTTTCTAAATTTGAGCTTATTGGAGCGTTAGGTTTTCCGCGAGGAATGAAGATTATTTGGGATAGTTTAATTGCGATTTTTGGAGTTGGACAAGCTTTTTTAGATTGGCTGCCGATTTTTGCAATTTCGGTTTTGCAAGGTATTTTGATAGGTCTAATTGTTTTATTGTGGAATAAAAAGCGAGAGCAAAATGCGGGGAATTTGGAAAAAGCCGGGATTGTGACTGGTCTAATTGCGCTTGGGGCTGGTTGTCCAACTTGCGGGACGACACTACTGACGCCTTTGCTTGGAGCTATATTTTCAACCGGAGGGCTTGCAATTACGGGGACAGTTTCGGCAATTGTAACATGGCTTGCAATTATTGTTGCGATCTTAGCTTTGAAACGATTGGGCGAGGAGACATATGTTATAATAGTTAATGACAAATATTTAGCCAAGAAGGCTAAAAAGATGGAGGAAGAAACCGAAAATGAAAAAAGCGCTTAGAATAGTGGGAATTGTTGCGATTGTGGTGGTTTTAATTGCGGCGATTGTTGCAAGTATGAATAATAAGCCATCGAACGCAGAGAAAGTTTGGGACACTGCGATGACGATGGGAAATCTGGATGCAAAAAACTATTTTGTAGTATACTCTGATTTAGTTTGTCCGTATTGTATTGCGTTTGAAAATGCGATTGTTGAACATGAGGAGGAATTTCAAAAATACATAGAAGAAAATGATATTTTGTTTGAAGTGAGACTATCTGATTTTTTGTATGAATATGGAGAGTCAAATCCTATTAATTCGCGATATTCGGCGATGGCAAGCTATTGTGCTAAAACACAAGGTAAGTTTTGGGATTATTATAATTTAGCGGTGACAACAGTTTGGAATGACTTTTTCAAAGATTTAGGTAAATCGGCATTTACGAAAATGGGTGGCTTGGGAAAGAAATATTGGATTGAAATTGGTAAACAAGTTGGACTGGGAGAGGAGTTTGAGAATTGTGTTGAAAATGATGAACCGCTTCAAGAGATTCAAAAAAATGCTGAAAAATCGGCAAAGTTGGCTAATGGGATGCCGTATTTTAAATTCAATAATTATACTAGTTCGGGATTTGATTTATCTTGGGGTTGGGAATATGTTTTGATGTATTTTCAAGCCGGATTAGAAAATAAATGATTATAATAAACTAAAATAATGCATTTCGGACACGGAGTCGCGCCGGCCCGTCGTTACGGGCGGCGCGCTCCTTCCGCCTCGCTCGTAAGCTCCGGCAGATTCCTCAATGCACTATTTTAGTTTCTCTAAAAATTTTTTCATTTTTGATACTGTCCGGAAGATAATTCTTATCGAGATGAAAACCTGATTCCCATTTTTGGCCTTTTCCGTAACCCAAATCTTTCATGAGTTTCGTTGGAGCATTACGAAGCCAGATAGGAACAGGTTCGTTTGGTGTTTTTCGGGCGAGGTCGAGCGCGGCATACCACGCATCGGCACAGTCGCGATTTTTTTTAGATTTGCTAAGAGCAACACAGGTATGAGCAAGAATGAGCCCAGATTCAGGCATTCCAACACGCTCGACGGCTTGGAAACAAGCAGTTGCAAGGGATAAGGCGCCATTACCGGCAAGCCCAATATCTTCAGAGGCAAAGATTACCATGCGACGAGCGATGAATTTAGGGTCTTCGCCGGCTTCGACCATGCGTGCAAGATAATAAAGGGCAGCGTCTGTATCAGATCCACGTAAGGATTTTATGAAGGCAGAAATCGTGTCATAATGTTTATCGCCTTTTTTGTCATATCCTGGTAGTTTTTTACCTGCAGCTTCGATGACTATGTCCTTTGTGATGTGTTGGTTTAGTGATAGGGCTATTTCTAGATCGCCAAGGGCGCTCCTTGCATCGCCACCTGAGATTTCTGCTATGTAATCGAGGGCGTCACTTTCAATTGTTCGGGTGGATGGCGCAATGCTTCCCTCGGGGGACGGGTCGCTCGCTCCCGTCGTTACGGGGCTCGCGCCCTTATTCCTCGGTCGTGACCTCCGGATACCCCCGAGTAAAGCATTTGCACCATCCTCTTCCGCGTCAAGCTTGATATTGACGCCTTCGGTGGCACATGCGCGTTTTAAGACTTCTAGAATAGCGGGCTTGCTGAGTGGTTTGATGATTACTACGCGGGAGCGAGAGAGAAGAGGGGAAATAACTTCGAAGCTAGGATTTTCGGTAGTAGCACCGATAAGAGTAATAAGACCAGATTCGACGTGGGGAAGAAAGGCGTCTTGTTGAGCTTTGTTGAAGCGGTGAATTTCGTCAACAAATAGAATCGTACGGGTTTTAAGGTTCCAGTTAATTTTGGCGCGAGCAACAACTTCTTCGACATCCTTTTTGCCAGCCGTGACGGCTGAAATTTCGATAAAATCAGCATTAAATTCTTTGGCTAAGATTCGGGCGATAGTTGTTTTCCCAGTACCGGGAGGACCCCAAAAAATTAAATTAACAGGTTCTCCTTTTCGAATAATTTCTGTTAGAATTTTTCCATCGCCAATAATATCATCTTGCCCAAGGACGTCACTGAGGGATTTTGGCCGCATTCTTTCTGCCAATGGAACTTTAATCATAATATATATTATATAATATGTTTATTTTTATAGCAAATTTTTAGAAATTTGCTACGTTAACTTTTTTATTATAGCACATATAATATAATAAGTCAAGATATAGTTGTTCGGTTTTTAATATCTTTCTCTGTTATAATAACAAAATTATTTTATTATTATGAAATAAAAAATATTAAAAAACAAGGTTGACAATGATTATGGCTATGCTAAAATTAAAGTAGGTTCGGACCTACGTTGAGAAAGGCCTGAGCCGGGAAGTGTGATAAAGAGGGTGGAGAGTTTGGAGCTGTTTTGGCTAATGTTTGTTTCTTCCGCCTAGAATTTAAAATAGATTAAAAGCTCGTCCTCGTTCGAGCTTTTATGTTATAATGTTATTATGAGATTATCGAAGAAAGTCGATCAAATCTTAGCTATACTTGTATCATTTACTTTGGTGCTTGTTTTTGGTGTTATCGTAAGTATGTCTTCGCGAGATACCTTTGCAGAAGGCGAGGATATGTCGTTTGTTGATGCGGAGGCGAAATACGTAACTTTTTATGATGATGGAGAGAAATTAACCGTAAAAACCGAAGCGAAGACAGTGGACGAGGCGCTTTCTAGGGCTGGTATCTTGATAAATGATGGTGACATTGTTGATCCTGGAATTGATTCGGAAATAAATGCTGACAATTATTTTATCAATATTTATCGAGCGAGGCCAGTGATAATAAAAGATGGGATGACTGAGAAATATGTAATGACAGCAAGCTATGACGCAAAAAATATAGTAACAGAGGCGGGGTTTATGGTCTATGATGGAGATGAAATTGATTTAGTCCCGAATGATAATTTTCTAGAAACAGGCGTAGCAAATGTTTATGTATTAACGCGGAATGGGGGAAGAACGATTACTGAAGAAGTTGAAATACCGTATGCAGAAGAAACGATAAAGGACGTAAATCTTGAGTCGGGTAAATCTGAGGTGAGACAACTTGGCGAGGTAGGGATGAAGAGAGTTTATTATAATGTTTATTATGTAGATAACAAGGAGGTTTCGCGTGAAGTAGTTTCTGAGGAGATTGTGCGTGAGCCGGTTGCGAGGATTGTAGCGGTCGGAGTAAAGAAGTCGGTACCGCCAGAATGGGAGACTTGTGCTAATTGGGCGCGTGAAGCTGGAGTTTCAGAAGCGGAGCTTCCGTTGGCGTTAGATTTAATTTACCGAGAGAGTGGTTGTCGAGTAGATGCAAGAAACGCTTCTTCGGGGGCGTATGGTATTCCGCAGGCACTGCCTGGTTCTAAGATGGCGACTTATGGTGCAGATTGGGAGACTAATCCAGTAACCCAGATCCGTTGGATGATAGGATATGTAAATGGGCGTTATGGCGGATGGAGCCAAGCGTTGGAATTTTGGTATAATCATGGTTGGTACTAAAAAATCGCTTGGTCAACATTGGCTTAAAAATCGGGAAATTTTGGATTATATTGCGGACCTTGCGGTTGGCGAGGAAGATGTTGATGATAATTCTGCGAAAAAAAGACTAAAGGCTAAAAAACCGACAATTTGTCTTGAAATTGGGCCGGGGTTAGGAACTTTAACATCTTCGCTACTCAAACGATTTGATAAAGTGATTGCGATAGAATATGATGAACGATTGGCGAGGAATTTACCAGCAAGTTTTCCGGGGAAAAATTTAGAGGTTTTAAATGAAGATATTTTAGGGTATGATTTTAGTGATATAAAAAAACCATATGCGATTGCGGGAAACATTCCATATTATATTACGCAGCCGATTATCGGCAAGGTATTAGAGTTACCGATGCAGTGTAGACCGGAACGGATAGTGTTGTTGATGCAAAAAGAGGTTGCTGAACGCGTGGCAATAAAAGATGAATCGACGCCGTTAGGAATTCTAGCGTATAATCAAGCGGAAGTAGAGCTAGGGATGATAGTAAAGCGAGATGAATTTGAGCCGGCTCCGAAAGTAGATAGCCAAGTAGTTGTATTTAAGATGCGAAAAAGTCCGCTCTGGCAGGATGAAAGTTTTACCTTAAAGGCGTTATTATATTTAGCGTTTGATCATCCACGAAAGAAACTATTAAATAATTTAATGACTGTAATGTCAAGAGAAAATGCGGTAAAAGTACTCACTGAGGCAGAAATAGATTTAGATATAAGGCCTGGAAAGTTAGATCTTGATGATTATCAAAGATTATGGAATGTTATAGGCAAGGATGAAATGAGAAATGTAATTTCCGGAAGTCTAAAGGGTGTGATATAATTGTCTTATGTTAGATGTGAAGTTTGTTCGAGAGAATCTCGATTTGGTTAAAAAGTCAACAAAAGAAAAAGGATATAAGATTGATCTTGAATCAATTTTAGAGGAAGATGACAAAAGAAGAGAAATTCTAGTTGAAGTGGAGGCTTTGAGGGCGAAGAGAAACGAAGTTGCTGGTAGAATGAAAGGCGGAAAGCCGTCTGAAGATTTGATAAAAGAGGGGCGAAGAATAAAGGATGAGTTGGCAGAAAAGGAAGCTGAACTTGACAAAATTGAAAAAGTGTGCTATAATGGGTTGAGGAGTATTCCTAATATAATTTTTGAGGATGTTCCGCTTGGGGGTGAAGAATGTTCGGTTGAAGTAAAAAAGTGGGGGAATAATCATGAAACAGGTGTTGATCATCTTGATTATGCAATTTCGCGAGATTGGGTAGATTTTGAACGAGGGGCGAAAGTCGCGGGAGCAAAGTTTTATTATCTAAAAGGGGAACTTGCTTTACTTGAAAACGCGCTTCTACAATATGGTTTATCAAAAGTTTTAGAACATGGTTTTACCTATATGACGGTGCCGGATATGGTTTCGAGTCGAGTTTTAGAGGGGTGTGGGTTTAATCCACGGACTTCGGATCAGTCTGATGAATATTATATAGAGGGCGAAGATTTGGCAATGATCGCGACGGCAGAGATGCCGCTGACCGGTTACCATATGGATGAAATTATTGATGAAGATAAATTACCACTATTCTATGCAGGGTACTCGGCGTGTTTTAGAAAAGAGGCGGGAACTTACGGAAAGTACACGAGAGGATTATTTAGAGTACACCAGTTTAACAAACTGGAGATGTATGTTTTTTGTCTCCCAGAACAATCTAAGGAGATACATGAAAAAATTTTAGAGATTGAAGAGGATATCTGGCAAGGGTTAGGAATTCCTTATCATGTTATTAATATTGCGGCTGGAGATTTAGGGGCGCCGGCAGCAAAGAAATATGATATGGAATATTGGTCACCAGTTAATCAAAAATACCAGGAAATCACGTCATGTTCGAACTGTACGGATTTTCAGGCGCGAGCAGTGAATTGCAGAGTAAGGCGAAAAGACGGAAAATTAGAATTCGTTCATACTTTGAACGGAACAGCGATTCCTCTCGCGAGGGCTTTAGTGGTATTGATAGAGAATTATGCAACTGAGGGTGGCAAGATGAAGGTGCCCGAAGTTTTGAGACCGTTTATGGGCGGAAAAAAGGAAATCTAAAAAGGAGGAAAAATGATAGAAATTATTGAAATTAACGGTAATGGGTACAAAGTAGAAGAGCCATTCAAAAAATATACTGAGAAAAGAATTGGAAAATTGGATCGATATCTGCCAAGAGGGTCGAAAAAAGACGTAGTTTGTAAGGTAGTTGTAACCGAGATTGGAAAGAATAAAAATGACAAGTATGAAATTTCGGCGGCGATGGAAATACCCGGCGGGAAAGTGATTGCGGCGAGAGATGAGTGCTCGAATGTTTTTGCAGGCATAGATTTAGTTGAAGCAAAATTAACAGGACAAATTAGGCGATACAAACTCGAGGTCCAACCACATCGCCAAAAACGAAGTTTGAAAAATCTCTTTCTAAAGAGACGATAATGTGATAAAATAGGGGAAATAATTCTGTTTGGAGGCTTATGGCGAAGAAATCCGATAAGGCTGATGAGATGGCCGAAAAAAATAAGAAAGTAAAAGCTCATAAAGAAAAAAAACCGACCGATAAATTAGCAGATAAAACCGCAATGACGAAATTTTTGCAGGGCGTGTTTGGCGATGCGCAAAAAAAGGTTTTAAAGAAATTATGGAAAAGAGCACAAGAAATTACGAAGTTGGAACCAAAATATGAAAAAATGGATGACGATGAGCTTAAAGAGCAAACGGAGATTTTCCGAAAAAAAATTGACAAAGCCTTAAAAACGGCGCGAGCTGAAGAAGGGATAAATAAGACTAAGAAAAAACGAGCGCCGATCGACGATACGAAGATCTTGAACGAGATTTTACCAGACGCGTTTGCGGTGGCACGAGAAGCAGCGAAAAGAGTTTTAGGGCTTCGCCCTTATGACGTACAATTGATTGGTGGTATGGTTTTGCATGAGGGGGCGGTAGCAGAAATGAAGACTGGCGAGGGTAAAACATTAGTTGCGATGCTTCCGGCTTATCTCAATGGTTTAACTGGGCGTGGTGTGCATGTTGTGACGGTTAATGATTATCTTGCGCAGCGCGATGCGGGTTGGAATGGTCCAATTTATAATTTTCTTGGTCTATCAGTAGGCGTTATTATAAATAATGCATCGTTTGTCTATGATGAAGAATATGAAAATGAAGATCATGCGGATGAGAGATTTCGCCATCTTCGTCCGGCGACGAGAAAAGAGGCCTATGCAGCTGATATTACTTATGGGACGAATAACGAATTTGGTTTTGATTATTTGCGTGATAACATGACTTCGGAGGTACAATATTTGCGTCAAAGGGAACTTAATTTTGCGATTGTGGATGAAGTTGATTCGATTTTAATTGATGAGGCAAGAACTCCTCTAATTATCTCGGCTCCAGCAGGAGATAACCCAGAACAATATTATCAATTTGCTAAAGTTGCCTCAAGATTAGTCCCAGAAGATTATATCTTTGATGAAAAGAGGCGTTCTGTTACCTTGACAGATAAAGGGATTGAGAAGGTTCAGGAGATTTTAGGGGTTGATGATTTATATTCAACGAAAAACACGCCTCTAGTTTATCATTTAGAGCAAGCAATTCGGGCTGAAATTATCTTTAAGAGGGATAAAGATTATGTCGTTACGAATTCTGGTGAAGTAATTATCGTTGATGAGCATACTGGACGTTTGATGCAGGGGCGTCGATATAATGAGGGGCTACATCAAGCAATTGAAGCAAAAGAAGGTGTTGTTGTAAAACAAGAATCAATGACGCTCGCGACAATTTCGTTCCAGAATTTCTTTAGATTATATAAGAAATTATCCGGGATGACTGGAACTGCGTTTACTGAAGCGGAAGAGTTTCAGCAAATTTATGCGCTCGATGTAATTCAAATACCGCCGAATAAACCTATTCAACGGGTCGATAAAGATGATTTAATCTATAAAACGAAGGCTGGGAAACTTAAAGCAATTGCTAAGGAAATTCAGAAATATCATGAGAAAGGACAACCGGTACTTGTGGGGTCTGGATCGATTGCAAATAATGAAGAAATTGCGAGATACCTAGATCAATTTGGCTTACCTTATGAGATTTTAAATGCAAAAAATAATGAAAGAGAAGCAGCGATTATTGCGAAAGCGGGCGAAAAAGGTGCAATTACGCTTGCGACAAACATGGCGGGACGTGGAACAGACATTAAGCTTGGAGAAGGTGTGCGCGAGCTTGGGGGATTAGTCGTAATTGGTTCCGAGAGGCATGATTCTAGGCGAGTCGACAATCAGTTGCGTGGACGAGGTGGACGACAAGGCGATCCGGGGACGACGCAGTTCTTTGTTTCGTGTGAAGACGATTTGATGCGAATTTTCCAGGGTGATCGAGTGAAGATGTTGATGACGAGATTGGGTGTTGATGAGGACACGCCAATTCAGACAAAGGCAATTTCGAAAACTCTTGAGGCGGCACAAAAAAGAATTGAGGGATTTAACTTTGACTCACGAAAAAATGTCGTGCAATATGACAATGTGATTAACCGACATCGAAAAGTCGTGTACATGATGAGAAGAAGAATCCTCGAAGGGGACGATATCTATCCGGAAATTAAACGATTAATGCGAGATGAAGTGAAGGCGTTGACTGAATTTTCGTCGAGAGTAAATAAGAATTTCGAGTCAGAGTTTAAAGCGGTGTTTGATTTTGATGAAGACCTTATTCATGAGATTGGTATTAAGCGAAAAGAAAAAGAACGCGAGAAGCTGGCCTTAGAAGCGGTAGAAGAAGCTTATAAGGCAAAAGAAGAAGAATTTGGGGCGGAAACGATGCGAAAAGTTGAGCGAGAGGTTTATTTGAAAGTACTTGATATGTTATGGATGCAACATCTTGAAAACATGCAACACCTTCGTGAGGGAATCCATTGGCGTTCGGTTGGACAGAGAGATCCGCTAGTTGAATATCGAAGTGAGTCGCAAAAATTGTTTGATGGCTTGCAAAGAAAATTACGAGAAGAAGTCTTGAAGATTTTGCTTACGATTACTCCTTCTGAAGCGGCGGCGGATAACGTGACTGATGGTCAAGAATACGAATCTGAACTTACAAAGATGGCTGAGTCACAAACTGAAAAGGGCGTGAATGAAATTTCAGCTGGTGAGAAAAATCTTGACGACGAATTTAAAAAGAAAACTCCTGGGTTAAAGCCAGTTCCGAAAAAGACGGTTCTTCGATCTGGAAAAAAGAAAAAATCCGCTTCGAAAAAGAAAACAAAATCAAAGCGGAAATAGCCCGATATTTTGATTATAGCATAAGTGGGATAAAAAGTCAATAGTATGAAACATTCTGTAGAAGAAGTCATCTTAAAAAATGGGGCTAAAGGACTCTTGATTGATATACCTGGGGCAAGTGTGATGTCAACCCGAATTCAGTTTCGGGCTGGGATGTTGTATGCAAAAAATAAAGATGTTTATGAAATACCACATGTAGTTGAACATTTGGCGTTTGGTGCGAATGCAAAATATAAGGATGAGCAAGCATTTGAGGCGGAATTTACAAAAAATGGAGCGTACCATAATGCGTGGACAAGTGATATTTCGGTTTGTTATGAGACGGAATGTGCAGATTTTGAATGGGAAAGGATAATGGAGCTTCAAAGGGTTTCGATTTGTGAACCAAAGTTTAACGAAGAAGAGCTTAAATCCGAGAAGGCAAATGTTAAATCCGAACTAACCGGATATATGAATGATTATTATCGGCTTTTATGGCCGAGAGTGCAACAGGCGGTTGGCGAGGATATTTTAGATCTATCGGAGAGGCTAAAGACAATTTCAAATATTGAATTAAAGGATATTCGAGAACATTATCGGAGGACGCATACTGCGAAAAATATGCTATTTATTATCGCGGGAAAAATTCGGGGGCGAAAGCATAAAATAAAGAGAATGCTTGATAGTTGGGGACTAAAAGAAGGTGAAAAGTTTGAAATACCACTTATGGATTTACATTTAGGAGAAGCTGTTTCGATTCGACGTAAAGATGCCTCAAATATTACATTTGGCTTTTCCTTAGTTACACCGAGACATTTAGATCCGAGTGAAGTCTTTGCGATGAACTGCCTAAACCATATTTTAAATGGAACGACAAATTCAAAGATTTTTGGGGCAGCGAGAAAAAGAGGGTTGGTTTACGGAATGGGTTCATCGGTTGCGAGTAACGCTCATAATACGTATTGGGATTTTGACGGTGAGGTTAATGTTGAAAATGCAGAGGCGTTGTTTGAATTAATCCAGACTGAATTAATGAAGACACTAAATGGAGAGATTTTAGATATGGATTTTCTAGCAGCAAAATCGTATGCGCTAGGAAGATTCCAGATGGGGGCACAAACAGTGGGGCAGATTGCGGATTATTATGCGGATAGTTATTTTACAAATGAAACAATAGAAAAATATGATAATATGCCAAATCTAATAAAGGGTATTGACAAATATAGAATGGTTGAGCTTGCTAGAGAGTTTGCGGGAAGTGGAATAAAAGGGTTTGCTGCGGTTTCTAGTGTAGAAAAGGCAGTAATTAGTGAGCTAGAAAATAGATTAAATTTCTAAATTGTTGATTAAGTTTTGGTATTGTTCTCCTCTATCATAGACGTTTTTAAACATATCGAACGAAGCGGCGGCGGGAGACATGATGACGATTGAGGGTTTATCAGTGGTGGTGAGAGCTTCAGCTTCTAGACGGGCGGCAAAAATCGCTGCAGAAAGATTATTTGCTACACGGAAGCGGGGATCGTGGTATTTTTTGGCAAGAGCGTGGCCGGATTCGCCGATTAAGATGATTTTTTTTACGGTGGGAGTTTGAAGAATTTCGTAAACTTCAGAGAGGTCTTCGAAATTAGTTTTGTCGCGCCCGCCGATAATAAGCACAAGATTGTCTTCCGGAAAGGCATTTACTGCTACGCGGGTCGAGGAGGGATTGGTGGAAAAATTGTCGTCATAATATTTAACGCCATTTAATTCGCGGAGAAACTCAAGGCGATGCGGAAGACCTTTAAAATCCGTTAACCCTTTTTCGATCTCGGAAGAATAATTATTTAAAAAATCATCAGTTTTTAATTTCAAGAAGCTAGCAACGGCGGCGATAGCGGCTAGGGCGTTATTTATGTTGTGTTCGCCGGGAAGATTAATGGACTTAAGAATGTTTTCTGGCACCGAGAAAGGATAGGAGATTAGACGTGCCTTAGAGAGTTCTGCGATATGGACGGATTCGGGATTTTTTTGATAAAAAATGCAATAATCATCTTGGGTTTGATGGCGGCAAATGTTAGATTTGGCATCTAGGTAATCGGCATAATCTTTATGAATGTTGAGATGATCTGGCTCGAGGTGACCAATGACAGCAATATGAGGAGATTTATGCAAATCCCAGAGTTGAAAACTTGACATTTCGTAAACTACGACGGAATTTTCAGATAATTTATCTAACACATCTAGTGCGGGAACTCCGATATTTCCTACAAGATAAGCATCTTTATTTAAGGCATTAAGAAGGGATTTAATAAAAGAGCAAGTTGTCCCCTTACCCTTAGTTGCGGTGACTCCGATGATGGGGCAAGGACAATGATCGAAGAAATATTTCGTAACGCTAGATTCGTTAGGTAGATTTAGGGGCGGGACGGAAGGGCTACGAAATAATATATCATAAGATGAATAATCTCTCTGTTTTATTTCGTCGTAAGTGAAGTTTTCAAAAATATCACACTCTGCATTAAAATGATCCTCGAAATATTTTTCAGTTGATTTGCCTTCTTTGCCATAGCCTAATAATGCGATCTTCATAGTATTATTGTATCATATTGCGCCGATAAGAGTCGATTTATTAGGCTGTTTGTATTAGATTGTGCGAGGCAAGGTTGATACTTTAATAAAGTTAGAATTACTCAAAAATTAGCCCCGAAGGGCTAATTTTTACTGTGTGAGGTGCCAGGAAAGGTCGCGCGAGTTAAACTCGAGTGTCATTTTTTCCCGACCAACCAGAATGTCGAAAATGTGTACGGCTACTTCACCCATGAATCTGATATGGGTTTGAAGTAATTCGGTTATCTCGGTTTCGCTCTCGCCACGTCGCCTAAAATTAAGCGGTTGGCAAGGCGTCATTTCGTAACCGAAAAGCGCCATGACTTCGACCTGTTCTGTTTTATTTTTGTTAAAGTTTTTCATAATTGACTCCTTAATTTAATTAATTTTAGAGTCATTTATGTGAGCCTGATTTATTGGCTCCTAGTTATAGGCATAAATGACGATACCTACAACCTTTAACTTTTCTCTTCATCAGTGACCGAAGTATGATGAGAGTGCCTTTATTATATCATATTTTGCTTATGTCATTAAGGACTTCATAGGCTTCGGCGACGAAGTGAGTGTCCATAAGTTTAGCGCGAAGATCAGAAGCGCCAGGAAAATTATTGATGTAAATTTTGAAGAAATGCTTTAGAGGTTCGTAGGATGGAATATGTAAATAAGGTTTTTTGTCGCCTCCTTGTTTGCGCTCGTTGTCACGAACATTCCTCAAAGCCTTATTTACACATTTTTCATACAGACCCAGGTGCATTTTTAGAAGCTCCATTAACTCGGTGCGGGTAGGCTGGTGGTTAGTAAAACAGTAAGGGTTTTGAAAAACGCCACGACCAATCATAAAGCCGTCTATCTCCGGGAATTTGGCGTGAAGTTTAAAAGCATGGGCTTTGTCTTTGATGTCGCCGTTAATGATGAGCTTAGTGTCAGGATTAATTTGGTTACGTAGTTTAATAATGTTAGGAATAAGCTCGTAATGGGCGGGGACTTTAGACATTTCTTTACGTGTGCGAAGATGGACAGTGAGGGCGGCGGGGTGTTCTTGCAAGATTATTGGCAACCATTCTTGATATTCCTCGGTTTGGTTCCAGCCGAGACGAGTTTTAACAGAAACGGGAAGACGAGTGGAATTTTTTGTATTTTTCAAACAGTCTACGGCAAGGTCTGGAGTTTTAATCATGGCGGCACCACCGCCGGCTTTGTTGACGTTTTTATCAGGACAGCCAAAGTTAAGATCGACACCTGAAAAGCCAAGAGATTCTAGTGCGCTAGTAGTTTTGGCAAAATGTTCTGGATTTTTACCCCAAATTTGAGCGATAATAGGGTGATCGGTTGGAGCAATTTCGAGTCTTTCTAAAGCATTGGCGCGACCTTTGTCAGAAGCATAGCTCGAAACATTAGTAAATTCCGTGAAAAATAAATCTGGCCGGCCGGCATGGGCAATAATTTGACGGAATATAATATCCGTAACGCCTTCCATTGGTGCCAAAATTAAAAATGGTTTAGGTAAATTATTCCAAATGTTTGACATATTTAATGATAAAAAACTAACCCCTATTAAAATTTATTTTAACATATTTACCTCTGACAAACAAGCTGTGGTATAATGCTTTCATGCGGGATTATAGATTATCGCAACATTTTTTACGTTCACCAAGATTAGCATTAATTTTAATTGGCCATTCAAATTTAAAAAAGCGCGACTTGGTGGTAGAAATTGGGGCGGGTTCCGGAGTGATTACGAGCGCATTAGCGCATCGAGTAAAACATGTTATTGCGATTGAGCCAGATCCAACAACGGCAGCAAAATTGCGCGAGAATTTAGCGAAACGCGAAATTATAAATGTTACAGTAATAGAAAAAGATTTTCGAGACTTTGAATTACCTCAAGATGAATATAAAATTTTTGCCAACCCGCCATTCCATATGAGTTCAGAAATTTTACATAAATTAATTGAAGTAGACAATCCACCAAAAGCGATTTATTTGATTTTGCAAAAACAATTTGCGTTAAAACTTCTAAACAATACGAGACATTATACTTCACAACTAGGTTTTATTTTAACGCAAAAATACGAGACAAAAATTCGTTTGCCTTTAAAGCCAACTGATTTTACTCCTCCGCCAGGAGTGCCATGTGTATTCTTTGAAGCTAAAAAGCGTTAAAAAGCCTTAGAGAGCAAATCTTTTAGTAGAGTTGACTTTGTTGTATAATGGATTTATGCAGGAATTACAGAAAAGATTGACGGCATTAGAGGAAGATTTTTTGAAAAGTTATGAAAAATTGGATATTTCGGAGAAGCTAGAAAGGGCGATAAAATTAGAGAAAGAAGTAGCAGAGCCGGAAATTTGGCGAGATGTAAAAACAGCGACTGAAAAAAATCAAGAACTAGCAAAACTACAAGATGAGACGCAGCCCTGGGAACTTTTAAAAACACAAGTTGGTGATTTAAAAGAATTAATTGAGATGGCGGATGAGGATCTGTATGATGAGATTGAGGAACAGATTAAGGCAATGGAGATACAGTTTAGGGAGCTAAAGAAAGCTTTAAGGTTTCAGGGGGATTATGACGGGAAGGATGCGATTCTTAGGATTACTTCTGGTGCGGGAGGGATAGAGGCGATGGATTGGGCTTCGATGTTAGAGAGAATGTACTTGAGATTTTTCGAACGAAAGGGTTTAAAATTTTCATTAATTGAGAGAGTAGAAGGCGAGGAGGCGGGAATTAAAACGGCGGTTTATGAAGTTTTGGGGACAAATGTTTATGGGTTATTGAAATCTGAACATGGGGTGCACCGGTTAGTTAGGCTTTCGCCGTTTAATGCGAACAATTTAAGGCAAACTTCGTTTGCGCTAGTAGAGATTCTGCCAGTAATAAAGGCAGATACTGAGGTTATAATTGATGAAAAAGATTTAAGAATTGATGTATATCATTCCGGCGGGCATGGTGGGCAATCTGTAAATACGACAAACTCGGCGGTTAGAATTACGCATCTTCCGACTAATACAGTAGTTGCGATTCAAAATGAGCGAAGTCAACTCCAAAACAAAGAAAAAGCGGTGGAAATTTTGCGCGGAAAACTAATTCAAATGCAACTTGAGCAGCACGCGGAAACGATTGGGGAACTTAGAGCTGGCGAGTCGGCTGGATGGGGACAACAAATTAGAAATTATGTATTACAACCGTATAAATTAGTAAAAGATACGAGAACTGGATATGAGGAAACTGATCCGGAGGCGGTTTTAGATGGAAAGATTGATGGTTTTATCGACGCTTATCTTGAAAAATGAAATTTTAGTTATTTTAAGGTCGGAAAAATTTTAAAACCACTAGCAAAATAAAAAAGCTTGTGATAATATATAGTTAAGTATTATATTAAAATTAAACAAAGTGTAGGTCATATGAAGGAAATAAATAAATCGTATTTAATATTAGGGGGACTTATTACAACAACCTTACTCTCCGGAGTAATCCTTAGTTCTATCCATGTCTCCGCCAATGACACTACCGTAGATGACATCTCCATCACCGTCCCAGTCTCCTGCTCTCTTTCTAGTACGGGTAATGACTCACATACGGCTACTCTTCCTAATGGTATCTATTCAGCTACCTACACAGATACTACAAGTGGAGTAGACTATACTAATGGTATAGGCACTACTACCATTAAAGCCTACTGTAATGATAATAATGGCTTTGCTATCTATGCAGCAGGATATACGGGAGAAGTAGTAGGAGAAGAGAATAGTAATAAGCTAGTAGGTACTACTACGGGTATAGGAAACATAG
>JAZUNK010000002.1:0-28877 GCA_045604085.1 Candidatus Nanosyncoccus sp.
GGTGGGACTCGAACCCACGACACCAAGCTTAAGAGGCTCGTGCTCTAACCAGCTGAGCTACCGGCCCATACTCACCCTTATACAATTATATCACAAACTCGCTTTTTTACAATACATCTAATCTACTACTAAACTTTTAATATTAAATAGGTGTTATAATTTATCCATGGGCATCTTCAAGCAAGAAAAAACTCATCTAGACTTCAATTTAGATTTCTATTTAAATCATATATTTGATGAAATTGATCCAAATATCAAGCTCGACGCAGAACAAAAAGCTGCAATCCTGGGCGAAGACCAATATTCTCTTGTTATAGCGGGAGCTGGAACTGGAAAAACTACAACTGTTGCTGCTAAGGTAAAATATTTAGTTGACATTAAACATGTCGATCCTCAAAAAATACTCGTAATGAGTTATACGAAAAAAGCCACTGAAGAATTACGTCGTAGAATTAATATTGATTTCAATATTCCAGCCGACGTTACAACTTTTCATTCTCTCGGATACAGATATCTACGTTATTTAAATCCAAACAAAAAAATAATCCCATTAGATAATAATGGTAAAAATGAAATCTTTCAAAAATTTTTAAAAGAAGAGCTTTTTCCACACAAAGACCGACTGGAAGAAATGGTGCAATTATTTAACGATGATACAATTATGTGGGAAAATCCTGCCAAGCACACTTACGGAACTTATTTTAAAGAACACTTTCACGAATTTAATAGTTTTGATAATTATTTCTCATCATATATTTCGAAAAAAATCTCCGAAACTAGCAACATTGTCGAGCGAGTAAACTCCATCGCCGATCGTCTTGTAAATGGCGAATATCCTCGCACTATTAAAAATGAACGCACTAAATCGAAAGGAGAAGCTATTATTGCAAACTATCTTTACTGCAATAATATTGATTATACTTACGAAAAAATTTACGATGAATTAGTCGGCGATTTAAAAATTTATCGTCCAGATTTTACCGTCGATATTGGAGGAGAGAAAATATATATAGAATATTTTGGTCTCTCTGGAAACAAACTCGATAATCAAAGTTACGACAAGATTCGTCAGCAAAAAGAATTATATCATCGACAAAAAAACAATAAATTCATCGCGCTAGATTATAAACCAAATCGTGGCTACCTGAAAGATCTTAGTAAAGCTTTACAATCTTATGGAGCAAAACTTCGTCCAAAATCAATAGAAGAAATATACTACTGTTTACTCAAAAATAATCCACTCGCAGAATTTTTTGGATTAAAAGATTTTCTGTATGAAAATATTGAAATTATTAAAAATTCAGAGAAGGCTCGCTCTAAGGAAGGAGTTCAAAATATTTGCGAAAAAACTATACTTAATTCTCCATTAAGTCGTAGACAATTTATGCAAAAGCAATACCAGTGGCTCAATAATTTTTGGAACTATTATGATAAAGCAAGAATTCATGAAAACGTTGAAGCTATCGATTTCAACGATATGATCAAAAAACCTCTTTCAAAACTTAATAAACTTGATCCAAATCTTGCAAAATTTGATTATATTATCGTAGACGAATATCAGGACATTTCAGCAATTCGCTATGAGCTCTTACGAGCAACCGTAGATCGTTGCAGCGCAAAACTCATGGTCGTAGGAGACGATTGGCAATCAATCTACTCTTTCATGGGCGGCAAAATACGTTATATTTATAATTTTGATTTCTTCTTCCCAAATTCCAAAAAATACTATATTACAAAAACCTATCGTAATTCTCAGTCACTAATTAACTACGCTGGCAAATTTATTATGAGAAATAAAAGTCAAGTTAAAAAATCTTTGGTCTCAACCAAAAATCAGCTTCATCCAATCAAAATTTTAAGCTATAAGAATGATGGATATATTAATACACTAAAGAAACTGATCAAACAAATTCACCAAAATTTTCCCACAGACTCCATTTTAGTGTTAACACACACAAATTATTCAATCAAAACCATACTAGACGACGAAGAACTAAAAGATTCCGCCGAAAATAAAGTTAGCATTAAAGGGGTACCAAACTTTTATTTCGATCTTATGACCATCCACAAATCTAAAGGATTAACATACGATTGGGTAATTATTATGCCTCTCACAAACCGTTTTCCACATGACCCAATCAGCAAATTCTGGATAAATGACATCTTTCGTAATGAGCCAGAAAAAGAACAAATCGAGTACCCAGAATTCCGCAGATTATTTTATGTTGCCTTAACTAGAGCTAAGAAAAAAGTAATAATTATATGTGATTCCAGAAAAACTAGGCGCAGCCGATATATTAATGAAATTGAACAAATTATGGCAAACAACAGTTAAAACTCGTCTCGTTCGAATTTATCTTTAAATTATGTATATAAAAATCCCCCTTCCGGGGGATTTTGACGACCAGACTACGGCTACAGCTGTGCCAACATCATGGCTGCACCCAACCAAGACTCTCGCCAGCCGTCTCGCCGTCGCACGATAATAATTCCTTCTTTTGGCTAAGCTCATTAATTCGTACCTTCATCCGCGTCCGAGCCCGCAACTCGCGCAAAGTCAGGCTTGTAATCTCATCGTTAGGAGCCCTGTCCGGTATTACAGTGATCGGCATCTCCGCAAGCTCGCTAGCGTCACCAAGCTGAGACAAATCGTGCTGCAATCTTAGCCGATCCCAGACAATCTCTTGCAGCAATGTATAGGGTGGACGCCATATCATGCCCAAATAGCGCACATCACGCTGTTCACTGCATGCCGCACTGTGACCATGACCGATTTTGCCAGCCATAAGTCGTCGCAACCGATGAGTCATTAAATCCCCATCACTCGTCACGATCGGGAACACATATCGCTTCATTTTCCCCCCATCCATAACTTCTACCGTTACGCTTTTCTGTGTCGTCTTCATAAAGTACGACCCCCTTTAATGAAGTTGCAAAGTTAAGACTAGCAAATCCTAGCTAAGCTATCTACGAAATACGCACACAACTTAAACTAAAATTTTCCAGACCCTCTTTGCTGTTTTCATTCTACCATATTTATTTATTTTACGCAAATCGCCTTCATCGATTCACTACCAAAACTCTATTTCTCTCCCAAAGTTCTTATTTTCCGAAAATTAACCCTCATAACCGCCGCACGTAATTTTTCCTCACTTCCATAATGCGTCCTTTGCCCAGGGCTATCACTTAGCATGTGCTGTGCAAACGGAAAACTCACCGCTCTTTCAAGTATTCCCCCGACTCGTCCCACATTACAATACACATCAGCCATCCTTACATCAGGAATCGGCACCTCAAGTGCCTGCTTCATTTCTTCCGGAAAGAAAGTTAACGAAAATAAATCTCCGTCCGTTTCTCCCGAAGTCCGCCCATATGCAATCGAAGTATTTCCTTCTATCCACAAACGTTGATTCAAAGGCTTCATTCTTGAGCTCATCAAACTCATTTCACACTTCGCATATTTTCTTCCTGTCTCATCTTTCATATCACACACAAAATCCCCCTCACAAGTCGTCATCATCACTGCATCCGAAGCGTCCGGCGACTTCAATCCGTGTTTTTCATCATACGAAATCGTATCACTAATATAATCACACATAATCCAAGACAAAAGCCCAGTCTCCATATTCTCCGCCACCAAATAAAATTCCGTCCTTGCTCCCCAAAATACACTTGTATGAATCCGAAACATCGTTACAATTCCATAATATTTTTCTGGGCCGCCTTCAAACACCGCCGTTTTCGCTGGCGTAAATCCACCTGGCAAATATCGCTGTATTTTTTCAGGTTCCGGAATTTCATAAAACAAAAATGTACAATATGGTTCTACTACAAACGGCATCTTACTCGCTTTTCGCGACGCCATCGTTACAATTTTCTTTTGCATCCAAATCGGCAAATATCTCATTTTTGTTTGCATGTACAACACTTTCCCGACTTCCATCGGGTTTACTAATCTTTCTACCCCCTTAGCATAATCCAAAATATTCATAAGCTCATTATAACACTATCTTTCATCGATAATACTGCAATGTTATAATATGAATAATGACAAAATATCTAATTAATCTTAAACCAGGCTCCTCACAAGAAAAAATCATTGAAGTCTCAACAAACGAGTTGACAATTTATCTCCGCGCAAAGCCTCACGATGGCGAAGCCAATTCCGCTCTTATTAAACTCCTCTCAAAATACTTCAAAATCCCTAAAACTAGCATCAAAATCATAAGCGGTACTAAATCTCGCACCAAGATTATCGAATTCTAGCTAAAATTTTTGCTCCCACCCGTTAAATGCCAATGATCTCCATATTCGCATTTATAAACTGAAAGCCCCGAAATTCCATGTTCATATTCAGCTACCCTCGCCGCTACTTCTGCCTCTTCAAAAGAATCATAACAAATCTTCTGTTCTTCTCCAACCCAACATTTTTTCGGCTCATACGCTCGAAATTTATTTCGCGTATTCAATCGCGCGTGTCTCCCTTATCACATTAACCTTAATCACGCCAGGATAACTCATCGTCGCTTCAATTTTATTTGCAATGTCTCGTGCTAGTTTCAGAGCCGACAAATCATCAATTTGCTTCGGTTCAACAATTACCCGAATTTCACGTCCAGCCGAAATCGCATAAGCCTTGTCAATCCCCGGGAACGATGTCGCGATATTTTCGAGATCACGCATTCTCTCCGCAAAGTTCTCTGCCGAAATATTTCGCGCCCCCGGTCGTGCCGCACTCATCGCATCACAAATCTTCACAATAATTGCTTCCGGAGTTGTCGGTTCAATATCATCATGATGAGCCGCAATCGCATGTACAATATTATCAGGCATACCATATTTCTTCGCAAGCTCCGCACCAATATCCGCATGTTTCCCCTCAATTTTATGCGTCACCGCCTTACCCATATCATGTAAAAGCGCCGCAGTTTTAGCCACTCTCTTATCCGCTCCAATTTCCTCCGCAATCATTCCCGCTACATGCGCCATCTCAATCGAATGTAACAACACATTCTGTCCATAAGAAGTCCTAAACTTTAATTCTCCGAGTAAATGTAATATTTCCCGCGGAATGCCTACAACCCCTACTTCACGTGCAGCATCTTCTCCCGCTCTAACAACTTCTTTCTCAATCTCTCTTTCTGCCTTAGCAACCGCTTCTTCGATCGACGACGGATTAATTCGTCCGTCTTTCATTAACCTCTCTAAAGCATATCTTGCTACCTGTCTCCGAATTGGATCAAACGAAGAAAGTACTACCATCCCAGGCGTATCATCAACCAAAATATCAACTCCGGTTGCTCGCTGTAGAGCTTGAATATTTCGCCCCTCTTTTCCAATAATTCGCCCCTTCATATCATCATCAGGTAACTTCAGCGCCGTAATCGTTCGGTCTGCCGTTACTTCTGACGACATCCTTTCCATTGCCGTCAAAAGCAATGCCTGCGCCGTTTCGTCAATATCATGTTTAATTTCCTTTTGTTCTTTTGCAACCAGTCCAACCAAATCCTGTTTTATATCATTTTCCGTCATTTTCATCAGTTTTTCTCGCGCTTCTGTCTTAGAAAGCCCCGCAATCTTCTCTAATTTTTCATGTTGCTTTACTCGTATCTCTCGTACTTCATTCTTTAAATCCTCTAACTCTTTCTCTTCGCGATTCAGTTTTTCTGTTTTCTTCTCTAATTGATCCAACTTCGCATCAAGTGTAGTTTCTCTCTCCGCTAATCTATTTTCCGTTCGTTTCCACTCTCTCCTTCGTTCATTTTCCTCAGTTTGATTCTTCTCAGTAATCGCCGACGCTTCTTTTTTCGCGTTCAAAACAATGTCTGAAGCTTCTCTTTTCGCCTTCCGAACTAAGTCTTCCGCTTTATCTTTTCCACCGTTCTCATTTTTCTTATTGTATGCAAAAATCCCGCCCGCCCCGACAGCCAAGCCTGCCACGGCGGCAATAATTGGGATGACTACTTCCATATTGCCCTTTCTAATTGTTTTTGTCGATATTTTTCTCTATATCAACGGATTAACAAATAAAATCAAATTTTAAATTTATAGGTTTACATACTTATTATATCATAAATTCCAAAAAGAATATATCTTCTTATTATATCACACTTAAGCTAAAATGTCAATATTATCCCAGTTTATTATGCATCCCGTTCAAGCTTGCATTTTAATTCCAAAACGGCTAAACTGGAAGAAAAATAAGTGGAGGTATTTTCCCGATGGGGTATTTAGAAGAGATGCTAGTTCGAAACGGAGTTATTTATCGCGCTCCCGATGGCAGTAGTTCATACATCGAAGGTAGTTTATTATCAAATTCGCTCTGTGTTCGCAACTCTTCTGGATGGGTCACCCATAAAATCGAACGCGCATCAAACGGCGTCGACCTCGTTGTCAGAAATACTAGTACCGGTTTAGTAGAAATGCGTGTTGTCGCCTAATCAAAATACAGACCGTAATTGGTCTGTATTTTTACCTCTATCAACACTTCTACCAGCCAAATTTTCGATGTGCGTTCTTCCGACGATAAATTGTCGCTCCCACCACCATTGACAAAGCCAACACTGGAAACCCTAGCGTCGTTATCAAACTGCCATTCGTACTACCGCCGCTCACACCAGTATCCGGCGTAGCCAATTCTGATTCTGATTCCACTTCAACTATCGTAAATTTCGCCGTAGCCGTCCCACCATTATTATCAAATATTATTATCACCTCATGTTTACCTACGCCCAAATTATCCAAGTAATCATTCAGTATCTTAATAACAGTATGCTCGCTATCCCCCTCCACTTCGTAGTATTCATTATCCAACAACTGTTCATCCACATATACTTCACCATCTTCCTTAAATTTATCGTAATCCACCGCAAAATCAAACTCTATATACTCATCCTCATCCAATACATAATTCTGGCCACTCCCGTTTAGTGTATCATATCTTACGCTTTCCACCGTCAACGTATATGAAGCACTCGCTTCATTATAATTATCCGTACTGGCTGCCGTCGCGGTAATTACAGCTTCCCCTGCGCCAACAATAGACACTATTCCAGCACCACTTTCCACAATCGCCACATCAGTATTATTAGAACTATAAGTAATCACACCATCACCGGTAGTCGTTGCCGCATTGATAAAACTAGTAGCCGCATAAGACATGCTGACCGCTTCCTTATCAAACGTAACAGTTTGGTCGGCCTTCGCTACAGCCTCGCTCTCCTCCCATACTGCATACAGCGTTTTTGTCTGATTTGGGCTATCGTCAAAAACGATCACGGAATTACCCGCAACATAATTATCATGATTAAGAGAAGCGTCTGTCCAACCCACCAACACATAGCCATCCGTTCTATACGCCCTCATATCAGACGACGTTAGTGTAAAAGTACAGCTATAATCAGTAGTAGTACAAGTTTTATCCTCTGGCATATTATATACCGTAACGTTCTCGTCATTTATACCATAGACGTTACCAGTATTTTCATCAAATTTCAGAGTATACGTATAATAATCCACGTCATTGGACCCATAAACGACCCAAAGTATTGTCCCATCTGTAATTGGAGTATAATCATATGAGTCCTCATAAGTACCATACCCATTTATTTGGTCATCCCAAAAGCCAACAAACGTCACATTTTTATCACTTACTGTCGAATCACACATCGAAGCATTAAAAGTCATCGTACCAGAAACATTGTAACTATCACAAGGCCAATACTCTTCACCATCAGGATCCGTAGCAACCAAATACACCGTTAAAGTACCATCGTCCGCATACGTTCTAGCTGCATCGTTTACCTTATTTACAACAAATGCCATCACAGACACCAACGCCGCGACAGCAATCAAAGCAGACAAAACCACCCTTCTTTTTTTATGAAGGCTCAACATAATATTACCTTTCTTATTTTTATTTTTATTATGACCTTTATAACTTAATAATATTTCTATTTCTTAAACTTGTCAATACCTTTTATTCTTATTTTTCACATCTAATACTAAAATACCTTTAATTTAGCCCCAAAAACCCCGTTTCTTAGACTTTTTAAATTCCTCTAGTAGCTCTTTTTGTTTACGCGACAAATTCTTCGGCGTCTCAACTATTACGGTTACAATATGCGGCCCCCGATCGCCATCTGCTCTAAACGGCACTCCGTGTCCCGACAACTTAAATGGCGTCCCACTCTGTGTTCCCGCTGGAACTTTCATCGTAATTTTTCCGTCTACCGTCTCAACCTCAATTTCACACCCGAGTGCCGCATCAACCATACTAATCCTCTCTTCCGACAATATAATCGAGCCTTCTCGCGTCAAACTCTTATGTGGCTTAACCCTAATTCGAACATATAAATCGCCTGGCTCCGTTCCCCCTTCTGGTGCCGGCCCGCCTTTTCCTCGTAATCTAATTGACATTCCATCATCAATCCCCGCCGGAATCTTTACCTTTAAATCTTTCCCATCGATCACAACTTTTTTAGTCGTCCCAAAAATCGCTTCTTCAAACGTTAGGGTAACCGAAGTTTGGTAATCCGCCCCCCGTCTCGGCCGTCTAGAGCCCGCCGCGCCAAATCCAAACAAACTTCCGAGAATATCATCAAGCCCCCCACCTCCAAAATCAAAATTAAACGTCTGCCCATTATAATTAAATCCTCCGCCCGAAAACGGATTTCCGCCACTAAACGGATTCCCCGAGGCCCCACCTACGCCCGCATGGCCAAATTGATCATATCGCGCTCGTTTTTGCTTATCTGACAAAACATCGTGTGCTTCATTTATTTCTTTAAACTTCGCCTCAGCTTCCTTATCCCCCGGATTCTTATCCGGATGATATTTTACCGCCAATTTTCGATAGGCTTTCTTTATTTCATCATCCGACGCATTCTTCGACACGCCCAAAACTTCATAATAATCTCTTTTAGCAGTCATAATAATATATTATATCTCACTAGCACTCAAAACGCAAGAGTGCCAACCAGCCACATATCTAATCTCTGGCCGTCACATAAAACTCGCCGTCCACGCCAACCCACATTACTTCATTATCGCAATCGTAAAAATAGTACGATATTTCATCTAAACCAAATCCTAAACTTTCGATAAACCCATCTAACAACTTCGACGTTTCTTCTTTCTCAAAGTTCGCAGCCACCCTACAATAACACTGCGTATCACAATCAAAATATTCAATCTTCACTTTATAGTCTTCCATATCCTCATTTCGATATTCAGGCGTCAACAAAACGTTTTCACCAATTAAATCTTGCGCTACGTCCAACAACGAATCTATAATCACATATTTCATATAGCCGCGATACGGCTTACAATCAAACTCCCCGTAAATCAGTTCATCCGATTCTAAGCACAATACCCCGATTCTTCCGCCAGAACCGCTATCATATAATAAATCTCCGGTCATATCATCATCCCATTCAGCCACAATCCGATAAGAACGCCCGGCGTCCGGAATATCAGCAATAAAATTCACATAACGTTTACCTGCATCTTCGTAATAATTATCTATTAAACTTCCGTCCCTTATATAAATTCCATTCTTTCTTATTTCAGAAGTTGTTGCACTCATGGCGGCATAAATACCGTATTCAATATCCTGCTTTCCATATTCCGGCAAATCAGGAATCTCATTCGCCAGCCCTTCAACTTCAACATTAATAACCCCTCTTTTCTCGCTATTAATTTGATTGACCGTAACTACTATTAAAACTATAAGGATAATCTGTAAAAAAACAAAAATCAAAATAGGCAAATTTATTTTTATAGCTCTCTTTTCTTCCATTATTTACCTCCGTTTAGCAATGGTTGTACGTGCCAAGCCTCATTTGAAAGAGGCCGATAAAGTTCAAAATCTTCAATATTATCCCTTAACCATAAACTAATCCTATTCCCAGTCGCGTCGCAACTAGCGGGGCTCACGCCAAACTCACAAGTTCCATTAAAATCAACCGCAAGCCCAAGTTCGTGCATCGAATTTCCTGGCGCCGCCGCTCGCCCGATTGAACACCAACCATAGGTATAACAAAACTGATATTGCCGCTCATAAGTACGGAATGAACTAGAAGCAATCAAATCTACACCTTCAGATTGTGCACGTTCAGCTAAAGCACGAAAAGCCCCAGAAACCCGCGAATTCACAATAGCAAAACCGGGATCATCTTGACCGGTAGATGTTAGATTATCTACTTTACATAATCTAATCGAGAGGCTTTTACCCTTCCAACTCGGATTGTCATAAGTACCCATATCTGTCGTTCCTTTTGCACATGCAACATCCACAGAATCCTCATCTAACGGATAAATTGGCGTCGTCTCGCTTCCCCCTTCCGGCTCACAAATATTATAACAACTATTATCTTTATAAATCATCGCCCATCCGCTATATGGTCTAACATAACGATCCATCGCTTCTCTAGTCACATAATGGCCATTTCGATAATCGTCCGAATCACAATCTATCCCCTCATAACTACACCTATCATAAATTGGATCAAAACGGTACACTCTATCAGTAGCAGCGTCATAATGGTCTAAGAATGATGCATGATATCTCTGCGCAAAAATAGATCTTCCACCAGAAGAATTTGGTCCAGCCGTTCCTAATATAATTTTGTTACCTTTTTGCAATTCTTTAACAATCACATCCCAATAGGCATCGCTATAACAATCGTCGCTATCGCATCCCCATAATTTTTCCATTTTTATTCCAGTCAAATCCTCTGATTTACTACCATATCCAGATTCACTAGTCCCATTACATGAATTATAACCATCCTCTTCCGTAGCAGTAATCAAATTTGTATAGAAAGACTGATCATCTAAATTATGGCCAGTAAACATATAGTATGCCGCGTACAAACTCATTATCCCACACCCAGAACGGCTTATTTTGTTTCCCTTTCCATTACACATTTGATATGAAGCCCACGTACCACTTCCCTGATTGAATTTATATAAATTTTTCAGCCTTTCTCTATAACCTGACGAGTCTATATTTATATCGCATGATTGTGCGCCATCTATTGCTTCGTCAATCAATTCCGCAAGTAGCTTCTTTCCCTCCTCCGTCGGATGTACCGCCAACCCGTCGGCTCGCGTAATATATTTAGATTCATTTCCACGCACCGCCTCATTCCAATCTACCACATAAACATTATCATACTCATCCGCAACTCCACGGTACATTTTTGCCGTTTCATCAGCAGCACTCATATTATTCCCATCATATGGAGTTACCAAAAAGAGATTCCTATTATTTCCAATTATACTTATAACGTTTTCAATCGTGCTACGGTTAACGACTCCATCGTTTGTCCCCAACTCCCATACTATATTGTCCTTCAATGAACTTCCATCCACAGTTAACGTTTTACACGACCCACCCTCCGGCCCAGTAATAACAGTACCAGATCCCGTAGCTAATATCTGCAAAGTTTCTAATCCACCCGGATCTCCACTACAAAGGCTTCCACTTCTGGACGAAAATCTAGAATCCACCACCGTGAAGAAGCTTCCCGGAAACTTCTCTTGCAACTGCTCTTTTGACGCATTTCCAATCGAATCTCCAATCAACGTTATTTCTTTACTCAAGGGATCAGAAGATGACGACCCACTCGAACTCCCCCCAACACAACTAAAATTTTTTAATTCATTATAAGCCTCGCCAGCAAAGTAATTACGTTCACGCCGCGTACTCGACCCCTCATCGGCACAAGCATAACAAATTTCCCAATTGCGTGCCCACCACCCGGCCGCATCTTCAGGACTAGAAATACTCTGATTCTTATAATTCTGCGTCCTTGCTCCGTAAATCGGACCATCCTCCATCGCAAACTTTACTTCCCATTCCACTAACTTATCAAACTCCGCATCGCCAATCTTTTTTAAAAGCATATCCCCATAGTTATTCGTCATTACATCATACCCAGAAAGACCTGGATGGTAATAATAGTTGTAACTATACTCTGAAGGATTTTCAAAATATTTTATCAAATCAGGCGCATTCTTTTTAATATACTGTAAATAGACTCCTAAGTCAGAAGTAATTTGGAAAGACCCCACGCCAGTAGTTCTACTATTATTATTTAAATACCAGTCAAAATTCCCTACTGCGAAGTTCCCACTACTATTAATTCCTCCGTCGCTTAATGAATCCTTCACTTGCCACGATACCGGATTAAAACCGCCCTCCCACGCAATATTTCCTATAATACCAGCAATCTTAATCGGATCATCAACATACTTACTTATCGCCGACCAATATCTTTCTACCGCCGTATCTCCACACAACGTACCATCTCCACTAACAATACAGCTCGGATCATAAAAGAATATATCGCTTAAAGAATAGAACTCTAATACGTCTTCCGAGAGATTAGTCGCCTGAGCTTGTGGTTTTAAAGCTACCGTCCCGATAACATACACACATAATATCGGCAAAACAACCAATGAACTAAATAAAGCAGTTTTCTTTAGTCTAATAATTTTCGTATATAATTTCATAATCCTCCACTTCAAAACCCTTTTCTGCTAACAACTCTCTTGCGACATCTTTATCGTCCGTGAATAACATTGATACCTTAAGACAAAGAATCTTCTCGCATTCATCATCTTCCCCCCTCCAAATAGAAACTGCTTCTTTAAGCAGTCTCCCTTCGTCTGTATCCTCATATCTAGAATACTTAATTGGAAATGCTTCGCTAACATACATTTCAAAATCCTTTTTCATCTTCGCAACAAACCCCTCCGCCGAGGTGTCTTGATCGGTCGTCACATTATTTTCAGCCGACGCAATCTCTGAAAGCTCTACATAAGAACCATAATTATCTCTTAACTCATAAAATTCAAACCCCCCGTCTTCTCCCACAAGATAAGTTACAATGTTCACAATATCCTCACCCCCTAACTCTACGCTAAATGTCTTTGTCGTCATTCCCTCATGTGAAATCATAATTTCATACGCCCCAGGCATTACCTTATACGTTCCATTAACATAACCACTATCGCCATTTACCGTAATTGCCGCATCAATCGGCACCACATTAAAACTTAGTACCGACGTCTTCATCGCATTATTAATCGCCAACCCAACCACAACAAAAACCACAACTACATCTAAAATTAAAATCAGCCTAACCCATTTCTTCCTAAAAAAATCTCTCACTAGTGACCCACTTCCATCCATAAAATAATTATAGTTTATAAAAAACTATTTTGCAAGTTTCGTTCTCTTATTTCACTTCTCTAACTTCAACTATTTCATACTCAAACAATTCCGCCATAATCCCTAAATCTCGAATCTTCTTCTTTGTTTCTTCAACATATCCTTCAATTTCTTCAGAAGTAGCCTCTGGCGAATTCGGCGCAATTCTTATTATATTATAATCATCTCCCGCAATTTCATATATAAAAAACTCATTAAAATCAAACCACTTCACATATTTTCCCGCAATCAAATTATAAGTCGAAGCCCCATAATTATCTTTACAATTAAATTCCGGATAAATTATTTTCCCCGGATCAATCACACATAATATAATATATTGACCATTCGCGCTTAAATTTGCATTATATCGATCACTAGAATATTCATGAAAAATCCAATATGATTGCCTTATTTCCGGAATATCAACTATAGCACTGTAATAATTTATATTTTGTTTTTCAAAATAATATTTTCTAATCGAATTTCTCCTCAATATAGCCTTATCCGTATTAGGATTAATTTCAATCTTATTATTTCTTACCGTATCAAATAACATCCATTTCATAATCTCAACATCATTAGCGTTAGAGTCCGACATCGATTCTTTTAATTCAGCAATAGATATATTCGGCCATCCTCCAACATTATTCGTGTCAATTTTATCTTCGTCAATCAACTTAGGAATAGAAATTACACACATTATCATAAATAATATTTGAATTAAAATAAAAATAATCAATAAATAATTTCTGTTAACTTTATTTTCCATAATTAATTACCTACTACCTTTATTAATTTAGATTGATCAATTTTTGAACTTACATAAGTAAATGTGTTTTTATATACTGTATTCCTAAAATAATCTAGATTACGATAAGCAACATGTGCCGGAGTAGAGGGGTATCCAGCTTCAACTGTTATTACCTGGTCACCATCAACCGCCACCACAATTCCTGTATGCCCACAAAGTGCCGTCCCACACATTGCCACTCCGTGCGTCACCGAAAAAACCGAAAAAGGCTGCGGTTCAGTTCCCTCAGACAAATTATGCGAAATTGCAAAATTATGCGCTACATCTCTACCGTTCCCGCTCGCCCAAGAGAGACCCGTAAAATATCCAGTAAACCACATAGAAAACGACACACAGTTCGTTTTTCCAAACGGCAAACCCCATAAAGCCGCGTTTACCTCGGGACCATTATAATAAGCAGCTAGCTTCTGAGCCTGCGCTTCAGTTAATCCTCCTTCGACTCTTCCACCACTACACACATTATTAAGTCCAGTTCCATTAACCGCCTCAGCAATTAGATTAGCCATTAATTTTCTTCCCCTCTCCGTCGGATGCACTGCCATTCCATCTGCGCGCGTTACATATTCAGATTCTTTATCTCGTACCGCTTCGTTCCAATCTACAATATATACGTTATCATACTCTTTTGTCACATCGCGATACATTTCAGCAATCGAGTCAGCAGTACTCATAGAAAGACCATTATATGGCGTTACTAAAAACAATTTTCTATTTCCAATTATATTAATCACGTTCTCGATAGTTTGTCGAGTAGCCCCAGCCTCATTGGTCCCAAGTTCCCAAACTATATTAGCCTTGAGCGAAGATGCGTCTACTTCTTCCGAATCGCATACTCCTGAAGAATGTTGATTTACTACAGACCCAGAACCAGAAACAATCGTCTGTAATATCGACAAACCTCCAGAATCATTATTGCAAACCCCTTTACTCGTTGGATGCCTCGATCCCACTTTCGTTAAAAAACTATTCGGAAATTTTTCTTGTAGTTCCGCTTCAGACTGCACCGCAATAGAATCTCCGATTAATGTAATATCATTCCCAGATATACCAGAAAAACTACTGACCCCACAGCTGAAACCTTTAAATTCATCATACGCTTTTTCAGCTGACGCTCGTCTTAATGGAACTTGCGCCGATCCGCTACTCCCAGGCTGTCCACATTGATCGCAACGCTCATATTTTTGCGCCCAATATTGTGCTGCATCCGCAATGTTCGTTATCGCTTTAAATCCATCGTGCATTTCCGCCGAATCTTTCATTATAAACGCAACCTCAATTTCAACCAAACGGTTAAAGTCTTGTTCTCCAATTTTTTCTAGCGCCTCTTCACCTGGATAACTATAACTGGCATCCGAAAAATACTTTAATAAGTCCGGCGCCTCGTCATTTATATAATGTAAATAATTTCCCAAATTCCAAGTTATACCAACCGACCCTACTCCAACCCCACATGGCTGACAATTATAAAGCGACTCCCACGATCTTAGGAATGGCCCGCCATTTCCCCGAATTACTTTACCATACTCCCAAAGCACTGGGCTAAAACTTCCTTCGTTCATAATATTTCCCATAATCGCCGCTGCATGCACCTCATCAAAATGCCGCCGAAAAGCTGACCAATATTTTTCCTTTGCAGTCTTTCCACAAACTGAACTAGAAAGACTATTACATGTTGGATCATAAAACAATATATTATTTTGTGAAAAAATATTAAGCTGATCATTACTAATCGCCGCAACTTCTATACTCGTTCCTATAAAAAGAGCTTGGCTAATTATGATTGCCAAGCTTCCGATTATTCTCACTATTCTTCTTTTTTTAGTAAATCTTATAAATAATTTCATAATCCTCCACATTAAATCCTTTATCAATTAGTAATGACTCTACAAATCGCTTATCATCTGTTCCAACCATTAAAGCCTTTAGACATAAAGTCAATCTACATTCCTCACCACTATTTGCTTGAATTGTTATATCTTTCACCAATTCCCGACCTCCATCTTCCTTTTCATCATATTCAGAATAATTAATTGGTAAAACCGTAGAATAATTCGCAAATTCTTTTCTATATTTTTCAATAAATTGTTCTGCCGAATCATCATTATCCACAGTTATATTGTTGTCAGCTGAAGCAATCTCCGCCAACTTGTAAAATGAATCATAATTTCCTTTAAGTTCATAAAAACTAAAATCATTACCGTTGGATAAAAATGTCGCCACATTTAAAACGCCGTCATCAGCCAAATCTATAGTAATTTTCTTCGTTTTTAATCCTTCGCGCGATAATTCAATTTCGTAATTACCAGGTCTTAAACGATACCCAGAATTATTATCATATTTAATTCCATTTATTATTATTGTTGCATCAATTGGCGCTATATTAAAATTAACCACTGCCGTCTTTAATGCATTATTAGTTGCTAAAATTATTATTGCGATTAAAACGATTAAATCGAAAGTTATAATTGCTAGGACCCACTTCTTTTTTAAAAACCACCTCACCAGTGAGTCATTATTACTCATTACTTCCTCCCAGGATTAGTTGTAATCAAACTCTCCTCTGTTTCTGATGCAATTACTTGAATATGCACATGGTTTTGACCTGCAAAGAACAATCCCTGCCCAACCGGGAAATTTGATAGGCGTCTTTTTTCCTCCTCAGTTAATTTAAACACGTCCGACAAAACATCAACTGCCGAAGCTGACTGCTTCAGAAGTAGCTGCATCGATGAGTTTGCTACAATCGCTCGACCCATTTTTGTTCCCATAAAATCTTCAACATCTTGTGTAATTGTCGTTAATCCCAAATAATATTTCCTCGCTCGCTTTGCCAATGAAAACAAAAAGTTTGCCGAATCTTCATATTGCATTAATTGCCAAGCCTCATCAACAATTAGCAAACGTTTCTTTTGCTGAGCTCTAACAATATTCCAAATATGCGAAAGTACAATATACATCGCAACTGGCCTTAATTCGTCTTCCAAATCCCGAATATTAAATACGACCATCTGATTATTTATGTCAATGTTCGATTGTTGCGAAAAGATTCCCGCAAAAGTTCCAGTCGTATATTTTCTAAGCCGCTGCGCAAGTTGTGGCCCCGATCCTTCCATATGAAGCAAAGTATCATACAGATTCAAAATCGTTGGTGGTGTAGATTGATGTGTTAACGGATCCGAAGTAATTCCTGCTCGCGCATATGTATCGATTAACGCTTGATCTAGATCTGCTTCTTCATTCGCTGTTAAAGCTGGTACAACTTGACCAGACGCCGAAACCTGATTTCCACCAAGCATCAATCTAAACAATCCGTGCAGAGTCACCAAATTTGCTCTCAACGCGTCGTTCGCATCTTCCGCATCTACCACTTTCGGAAGATCAAAAGGATTTATTCTTACGTCCGAGTTAAGCGATAGCCGAACATATGAACCTCCAACTGCATCGCAAAGCTTCTGGTATTCATTCTCCGGGTCAATAATGATGATTTCGGAACCAATCATCATCGACCGAAGTGCTTCAAGTTTCACCGCAAAAGATTTACCAGCCCCCGACTTCGCGAATACCACCATATTCGCATTCTCTAAACTGAATCGATCGAAAATGACCAATCCATTATTGTGCATATTAATTCCGTACAATATTCCCTTATCTTGAGTTAAATCAGCAGAAGTAAATGGGAAAGAAGTCGAAATCGCCCCCGTATTCATATTTCGTCTAATTTGCAACTGATCAGTACATTGTGGCATCACAGAATTTAGTCCTTGTTCTTGTTGTGAATTTGCAACCTTAGAAAACACCATCTGTTGTCCAAAAATCGTCTCAATTTTTTGTTGTACAAACTTCATCTCGTCAAGTGAATCGGCCCACAATGTAATATAAAGCCCAAATCGGAAAAACTTTTCCGCCCCAACCTGAAGTTGATCTCGTAGTTCCTCTGCATCTGAAATTGCTGCCTCAAGCTCCGGATCTCTCACCCGTCCCTTTTCCATATTCAAATTCATTGAGGCTTCAAGCTGCGTCACTTTCGTTCTCAAATTTTTCATCACGACCGCTGACTCAACCGGATAAATATACATTGATATGTCAATTACTTCATCAATATTAATAATCGGCGAAAGCCATCCAGTATATAAAGATCTCGGATAGCCATATATATATAACGTTCGACCGTATTTATTGCCCAGCCTAAAATAATCTGAGTGGATTTCGATCGCCGATGGCGAGATTAAATCTCTTAAAGTATTCGTTCCCTGCTCAAAAGCCCTCTGGATCTCCGCTGCTTCCATCGCTTCCGCTTGTGCCGCAATATCTGCCGCAGTCATCTGTTTCTTCCTTGCCATTATTGAACTCCTCCATTATTTACTACGTCGCCCTGCGGATCTCCCTTCTTAACATACATTGTCGCAAGTTTCGAAAAATCTACTAGCGGTTCTCTAACTGCTGTATCTGGGTTGTTGAAATTATAATAAAGCTCTGCTAATTCTTTCGTATTTAGTCTAACCGAATGAATACCAATCTGAAACAATCCCGACATTACCGAATCAACTCTATTCGTAAGCTCCGATAAAGCTTTATCGTAAGTCGCTCGATCAATCCGCGTTGGCGCTGGCGCTTTTGCTCTAGAAAAAGACTTAAAGAAATTCTTGGTTTGTTGTAGGACTTTTTCAGCGTCAGCAGAAGTATAATAAGGAATCACAATGAAAAATGATTTATCCATAATATTTGCTTCTTGCGATAAAATATCAATAAAGTTAATATAATCATCCATTAAAACCCCGAGCAACATATTATCATTATTTCGCCGAATCTCCGAAAGTCTTTCAATATACGGTCCAATATCTACCCTCTGACTTCTTACTAAAATCTGTGTCGTAAATTTCAAAGAATTTAAGAAATTTTGATAAGAGTATTCAACACCTTCCCGCTCGACATCACTCATTAAGTCAAAGTTAATCGATTTGCACGCAACCACCGCTCTAAACGATCCATCCTTCATAATTACTACATTATCGCGCAGCTCAGAAATTAATAACGTCGCTTGTGTCGATGTCGGAGATTCCGTGTTTGGTGAAACCGGCGCAATCTGCTGCGCATTCATAGCCGCTGCACCCAAATTCGCCGCATTAGGATTCTGCTGACCCAGTTGTTGCACCGGCTGCACCGGACTTGGTTGTCCAGGTATAATCATTTGTGGCTGTTGGCCTTGCTGCGGATTCATAATTTAATGTAGCGAGATAAAAACTTCGCCCTCTTCCTTTCTATTTATACGGTTAGCTTCCTTCGCGATAGTCGCAACTGAAAAATCAGAATTATTCGCTAATTCTATTATACTAGGTTTTGGCTGATTTTGGGAAGTTTTTTGTGCAGTTACCTGCTTTGTTTCATTTGGTCTTCTTCCAGCCGGTTTTTCTGGCATCACTACTACTGGAGAGCTAAGTGGAGGTTGCTTATCCTCTTTCGTTTCAAATCTTTTTTGTATCTCCGGCGGATTTTCGCTATACGGATTTATCGATTCATTTTTTTCAATAGCTTCCTGCATTTCCTTTATAACTTCTCTATGTCTCTCGTTCTCATCTTTTTGAATCGTGTCGCCTAAAACATCAAAATGCCTCGTCTCAAACATATCCGCTGTCGCATTAGCCTCTGCAACTAAATCTTCTCGCATATTGTTCGACGTCATACCCTTAATAGCATAACCCTCGGTATCTACAATGTCCGCTAAAAAAGATAACCTATGCGTCGCTTCTTCTCCTGAAATATCTCGCGAACGATTATCATCCACAATCTTTGGAGCCGTAATTTCAATAGTTGTATCCCTCTGGCCTGGCGCCCAAATTCTTTTCCGCGGCTTCAAATAATATGAAACTAAAGCCGCAAGATAAGTTTCCATCGGCTGATCCTTTTTAAGCGGTAAGGCTAAAATAATAAAAAACAGTGCTGGCACAATCGGTATAATTACAAGAAGTGGGAAAAGCTGAAAGAGTGCCACTCCAAGTGCAATACACCCCCCAGCAACCAAAAGATAGACAAACTGCCGAAAACTAAACGGTCCGATTAACTTATCGTCCGCCTCGACATCTTGAGGTACTTTATATTGCGCCATATATTATATATAATAACATAAATCCCCTCACAAATAAACCAAAACCACTACTGCTAAAAATAAAAACCGCCAGACCAAAGCCTGACAGTTTTTACAAAATTACGCGTCTGGGTAATTATTCATGTCATCCAACAATTCTTGCAAAAACTTATATAGTTCAATATTATCTGCATCTGGAAAATCCTTACGATAATATTGTTCATATTTTTTAACTATGAATGTTTCTTCGCCAAACCATTCTTCTAGTTGACTTTTAGTTTCTTCAAAGAAAATCTCCGTTTCATCATCCAAGATTCTATCTTTTAGGTCTCTCATATTATCCATAAAACGTTCTCTATCTTCTTCTGTATAAACTCTTCCCGTACCGAGACTCCCCTCTTCTTCTGAGTCCGCCCCCTTTCGTTTTTCTTCATCTACAATTCTATCTTTCTTTTTGCTATCATAAAATGACATTTCCTGTCTCAATGCTTCTTCATCGTCAAGATTTACCCATTTTCTCAACCAGTCTTTCGCGTTAATCGCTGTACCGCTAGTTCTTGTTCGATAAATCTGTTTCAACTTACCAGTTTCACCAAGGACCTTACGAATTTGTCTTCCTGAAAATTCCATATCTAACGCTTTCAAATCCTTATTTCTTAACTTAGCTGCTTCTTCTGGACTCTTGTCGCCATATCTAGTTTGAATTTCAGCTTTTCTATCCGCATACTCTTTTTGTCTTCGCCTATATTCTTCCCTTTGCTTTGGCGTAAGATCACTTTCATCTTCGAGGCCTTCAAGATAAGTTTTAAGCATATGCTCTTTATTTGCATCTCGATAGTCTGTCCTCATACCAAGAATTTGTCCAGTAGTTTGGTCCTTAAAATAATCTGTAGCTTTTCTACGATAATATCTCTCTACCTCATCTTCATGTCCAGCAAACTCCTTACTATTCCATACCGGAGCTAAATCATATATTGGATCGCCGTTCTCATCAGTCAAGATATGCCCCTCTTCATCCTTTTTCTGTTTTAATTCGTAACCAGTCCAAAACTTCACTGCACTATTAATTTGTTCACTTCCGGAAAGCCACTTCAGGCTTGCTGACAAAAATGCTGGTTCAAACGCTGTTTGAATTTCTTCTCTCTTTCTCAACCATCCAGCAACATCCCACGCTTTATCTTTATCATTTTCATCATACCCATATGCTTTCTTTAAACTGTCGTCAAGGTTGGAAAGTGCCGTCCTTTCAATATTATCAAGCGAAGTACCTTCCACCAATGTTTTCATTCCTTTTTTTGCATACATTCGTCCAGTTGGATTCGATTCACTCACAAGTTCCGTCTCTCCGTCATGATATCCCTTAATATATTCATCATAAGTTACGTCCATTACTTTTCGCTCATTATTATTATATGCTCGTGCAGTTTCTAGATTAATGTATTTCCCAAATCTACGAAGGAACGGATCATTATCCTTTACTTCAAACATCAAGAAACTTGCAAGTGATTGTGATGCGTGAGTTCCAAGCTCAATTCCACCACCAATATTTTTTGCTAAAATATTATCCAATTGATTCTTTAATAGATCCGTGTCGCCTCGCTGATTTAGAATTCTAAGCCCAGGTAAAATTAAATCGATGTTTTCCGAAACTTTTTTACCCTTCTCTAGCTCTTCCGTCGTAAGTTTTGTTAATTCCCCTAACCTATACTCAACATCTTTAGTTGGTGGAGTAAGCTCGAAATATTTCTGCATTTTAGTTTCAACAATTTTTTTCTGTGTATCATACGACTGAGCCGCTCCCGCCGCCACAAATTGTATATCTTGGACACTTCCTTCCATAATATTACTAAAGGTCGAATATTTCGCACGCGCCACTGCTCGCTCATCGTCTCCCATATCATGCGTCTTATACTTAGATTTTTCTCCATTCAAATCATCAAAATGCGCATTAATCGCCGCTTCAAACCTCGCATGCCTACCAGCTGCGTTATCATATTCAATTTTCTCACCTCTCATTTTTTCTGCAAATAGACTATCCGCCGCCTCTACATTCGCTACATCCAATCTATTAAGCCTCGCTCTCTGAGCCGTCGTCGCCCCAAGCTTTACTACCTCAAGCTGTCCAAGCCCCTTATTCATATTATTCTTATGACGCTCAATAATTTGCTCATATTCCATATTCTTCGCTTGCATCGCATAATCCTCTTCCGCTCCTCTCCCCGGCATTCCATTTTTCCCATATTTTCGTCTCACATTATAAGCCTGTCCTCGAAGCTTAATATTTTTCGCGTGCTCGCTCAACTCCTCATCTCTCGCTATTCGTCTATTCGACATAAATTGCATCAATCTCAAAGATGGCGTATAAGCCTTATCGGATGCCAATTGTCTTTGTCGCGATAATTGTCGATGCGAATCCGCCCAAGCTCGGTTCGCCGCGAGCGGTCTCGCCGCAAATCCCCGCATCCTCGTATTGATATCCCCAAGGAATGTTCCTGACATCTGCATTAGCTTCCATGAGAAAAACAATGGGAAAATTTGCACTGCTATTCCCAAAAGTACTCCAAATCCACTCTTCGCACTCGCAATTAAAGCAAATCCTGCAAGCGAAGACGCTCCAAACAACAACGAAAACAACGGATAAAAAGTCAACATCCGTACAAACAATTTTTTCCACTTTTTAAACAAATCTTCAGTATTCGGTAACATATATGCCACAAACGCAAGCGGTGAAATCATTATTAGAAGCGCCACAACCGCTTGACGAAGCGCAATCGTAATTAGCCCCGACGCAACCGCCACAATTGCTCCAAGCACCGTCGGAATCAACATCCAAATCGCCCCAAGCTCAAATGCAATCACTCCTCCCCCAATCGCAAGCGCTGTCCCCCCAGCTAATGCTGAATACATCTGCGACATCGACATCTTTGTCCCAGCCGTAAATCCATTTGCTGTAAGTGCCGATTCTTGCACTGACGTAAAGACTCCTCTAAGTCCATTTCCTATGATATTTGACACATCTACTGCAAGCGAGCAAATCAAAAACGATAAATTAACTAGCACCGCCACAACGATCAACTTCGGCAAAACTTTTTTAAGCCCGTAATTCGATATCCCCATCCCAGTTAACTGCGAATAAATTACTACCAGTAAAAAAATAATAAATACAATATTCGTTATTCCTCGGCAATATTTCCAAATTTCATAAATTGGCGAACCGTCTTTCACTTCAATTGGATTGATTACTAAAATATCTTCAATTTTCTCATACAACCAATCCACTGCTTCAGAAATCTTTCCCGTAGTCGGACAGACTAACCAACCTAATGCTCCTAAACTTTTCTTACAACTTGTATCCCCATTACTCGTCTGGACTTCTGTAGTTTGCGTATTTCCCGGAACCACTACCGTCGGCTCAGTCACGTTATCACTCTGAGGAGCAACAACCGTCGGCTCAGTTATATCATTATTTTCAACCGCCACCACCGTTAGTCTGGTTGCGTCATTATTAACCGGTTCCGCATAAGCCGAAACTCCTCTAAAAATTCCCCCAATAGCCATCATCATAACGAAAAATAAACCAAAAATGGCTTTTCTAAAATCTATTTTTAGTCTCTTTTTCATTATCATATTTTTTTCGCCTCCCATTTCTAGAGACCTCTTAAGAAGGCCTCTTTTAGGCGTACGTTTATTATAGCACGCATAAGCGTGTTTGTCAATACTAAATATCTATTATTTCCCTTCCAGTCAACTTTATGTTATAAACATAAGAACTAATCACATTAGAAATACTAGACAATTCTTCAGTTTATGGTAAGATAAAAATATGTTAAAGAAACTTTTTATTACTTGTATTATCTTTTTAGGGGTAACACTTTCAATCAATACCCTCCTTAGCCCATCCGTTTCCGCCGCTGAGGCTTTCACGGGGCGCACTGGAGATTGTAATTCCTTCCTCGGTTTTACAACTTGGGATTGCAACGTCAATATTTCAGATGAAAATACTTTAAAACAAGGAATTTGGCAAATCGCCGCTAATATTGCTACCGATATTACTGTCGCCGCCGCATATCTTGTTCTCGGCTATGTTATTTATGGCGGATATCTCTACAGCTTTTCAGGCGGAGATCCCGGAAAAGTCGCTTCCGGCAAAAAAACTTTAATGCAGGCTTTTATCGGTCTCGCAATTGTGATGTCCGCCAATCTCATCATGGGTTCCATCCGTATTGCCTTGGTTGGCAGTAACGGAGATATTAGCAACTGCGCCACAGGTAGTTGTGTGGACCCCGGTCAAATGATCGAAAACCTAATTGGTTGGTTTACTGGTATCGCCGGAGTAATTTCCGTGGTCTTCTTAATTTTTGGCGGCATTTCATACATAACTTCCGCCGGTGACCCCGGAAAACTCAAAAAAGCCAAGGATACTATTTTCTACTCTCTAATCGGTCTCGCGATTGTCGCTCTCGCCGTCGCAATTACCGCCTTTGTTTCTAATATTATCCGTAACGCTAATAACACTAGTTATTTAAATGAAACTATAATTTCAAAGGAGCTATATGAAAAAACTAAAATTTATTAAACCACTTACACTAGCCTTCATCTTCGCTTTTAGCATTTTCGGCCTAACCCCTACATACGCCGCCGACCCATGTGACGCAAATTTACCAGCATCCGTTCGCGAAGCTAACGGTTGCACCGGCAGTACTAACGCCCTCCCAAACATTATCGTTAACATTCTAAATGCAGTTATCGGTGTCGCTGGCCTTGTTGCCGTTGTTTTTATTATTATTGGCGGTTTTAATTACATGACTTCCGCTGGCGATCCAGGAAAAACCAAAAAAGCCAAGGATACTATTCTTTATGCAGTAATCGGCCTCATTATTTGCGTTCTAGCTTTCGCAATCGTCAATTTTGTTATTAAAAACATTATTAATAACTAGTCCTCTTCTGAATCTAACCAATCTTCTTCTAAATCTACCTCTTCTTATACTATCGAAGAAACCCATATCTTTGCGGTCCTAAACAGTAAAAACATCTGCCAATAATTTAACCTAAAGCTATTGCATTTTTTAAAAACAAGTTATAAAATATAATTAACGTTAATTAAAGGATAAAGAATAAATGAAAGACGCTCTTATCAAATTCGCCGCAGGCAATCCGGGTGAATACATAACAACAACAGAACAGCCACTTAATACCACTATTATCAACATTATTAACGCAATTATCGGCGTTCTGGGTCTCGTAGCTGTAATTGTTATTATTATTGGTGGCGTTCAGTACATGACCTCTTCTGGCGACGCTGGAAAAGTTAAAAAAGCTAAAGATACTATTCTTTATGGTGTACTCGGTCTTGTTATCGTAGTCCTTGCTTTCGCTATCGTGAACTTCGTCATCAGCAATATTATTGGTAGCTAATAACACTTAAAAATCTCCCTTCATCGGGAGATTTTTTCAAACAAAAAATTAAGCTAGAATTAATTCCTAGCTTAATTTTTCTAAAACCACGTTTATTGAATCGCAATTTTCTTTGGCGCTTCAGCCTTTTCCTTTTCAAACGTAATTGTAAGAACTCCGTCTTTAAGTTCTGCTTTAACGCTATTCTCATCTTCACGTACCTGTACCGGAAGCGCAATAGTTCGCGAAAATTCACCCCAATAGCATTCCTGAATATGCCATCTTGTTGTCTGCTCGTCCTCACCCCCTGATAAAACTCCAGAGATGGTCAAGATATTATCAGAAATACTAACATCAAGGTCAGACTTTGAAATACCAGCAGTTCTTGCTTTAACTACTAATTTGTCGGCGGTTTCGTAGACATCAACAGCAAGTTGTCCAGGAAAATCGTCGGCATTATCCCACTCATCTTCAACCGATTCGCTAACTTCTTCTGGTGCGACTTCAGCAACTGGTTCTTCGTTTTCGACCGGAGACATTAAGTCATCATCTCCTCCCAAGAACGCAGCAGCGAGATCGTCCTCCATCAGCAAATCGTCACTGTTTGTACGAGCCATATCTCCTCCACTTATATTGTTATGCTTTATTATAAACCATCTTTATAGTAAAATCAAGAGAAACATGTTAAATATTGTAAAAAATACAACATTTCCAGGGCTTTTAGACCTTCTCGCACCGCCCTCTTGTCGAGGTTGCAAACGTCTAGGTAGCGTTCTTTGCGACTGTTGTAAAAATAACATTATTTCAGAACATAAAAATTATTGCCCTAATTGCAAAAGATTAAATCTAACCGGAAATTGTCCAAAGTGCAAGTCCCTTCCCCCTACCTATATCATAAGTGAACGAAAAGACCTCTTTAGTGATCTTATCCATGATTATAAGTACAATTCTACTCGCTCTCTAGCAAAACCTTTTGCTGAAATTTTAGATCAAATTATTCCAAACATAGACGGCGACGTATCGCTTATTCCTCTCCCAACTATCGCTTCCCACATTCGCGCTCGTAGCTTCGATCATACCTACTTAATTACCAAAAATCTCGCCAAAATACGCGGAAAAAGCTACCGCGTAGAAAAACTGCTTCTTCGTACAAATAACACTGTTCAAGTCGGTGCCGACGCTAAAACCCGTAAAATTCAAGCCAAATCCGCGTATACATTCAACAAAAAATTTAAGATCGACAATGATACCACTTATCTTCTATTCGATGACGTCTGGACAACCGGCTCTAGTATGAAAGCTGCTCTAAAAGAACTTCGTAAAGCCGGAGCCAACAAAATCATCATCGCAATCTTAGCTGTCAACAGCCTATAATAATTTTGGCGAGATTTTACCGATTGCGAGTAATTCTAGTTTAAGCTGCCGTTCCGCTAGATGGCAAAGCCGATATCACAAAGTTTACTATCGCAAACGCTAGAAAAGCGATTACAAGTCCAATAATCGCATAAAGCACGGTATTCTTCGCATCGGTTACTTTTTTCGCATCACCACCTGAAATTACATATTTAATACCACCAATAATCAACATCACAACAGCGATAATCCCAACAATATATAAGATTGTATTCGTTACTTGCTTAAAAACACCGGTATCTCCAAATAAGTCAGTCGGGCAACCATCACATCTCGCCGCCTCGGCTCCCTCTTGAAGTGTCAACGCTGAGACGCTCGAAAGTCCAGCGAGACTCATTATACCTACCATTGCTGCTGATAAAATTACCTTTAAAACATTTTTCATAATAAATCAATTATATCACATTTTAAAAATTAAGAAAAGTATGTTACAATTATCTTACGCGGAGGGTTACCCAAGTGGCTGAAGGGGACGGTTTGCTAAATCGTTAGTCTGGAGTGATCTGGAGCGGGAGTTCGAATCTCCCACCCTCCGCCAAAATAGACGCTAGAAAACTTGTTTTCTAGAGGCTATTTTGAAGGAGGGGCAGGTGATTATTTATAATCTCCCACCCTCCGCCAAAATAGACGCTAGAAATAAAAACCTAGAGCTTGCTCTAGTATTTTTATTGAATCCATGCTATAATCAACTTATGGCAACAAAATTGCAAAATGTCTCTTGGCAAGCGGAAGAATATATCGTCCGCGACCATAACGCTTGGTGGTATATCGGCCTCTTCGTCGTTGGCGCTGCCCTATCTGTCCTCGCAATTTTTCTTAATTGGTGGACTTTTTTAGTCCTCATCATCTTAAGTATTGTTACTATTCTTATTTCTACCTTCCGTCCTCCCCGTAAAATAAACTATACTTTAAACGAAGACGGCCTAACCGAAGGCAATAAGCTTCATAAATACGAAGATTTTAAAGCTTTTGGGATTCTAAAAGAAGGTCCTTATTTCTCTGCCGTTCTTATACCTAAAAAACGCTTTAACCTTAGCGTAAAAGTATATTTTCCTGAAGGTAGCGGAGAAGCAATTGTTGACGCTCTCGGCGCCCGTCTCCCGATGGAAGAAGTTAAATTAGATTTTCTCGATAAAGTTGTAAACTTCTTGCGTATTTAGAAAATCCGTGCTATTATAAACATAAGTATAATATTAAACAGGTGGGCAATTCATGGACCAAAATCAAACAACCGTAGATAACGATCTACAAAAAGCAATCGATGATATAACTAACACAACTAATATTGATCCGGTTTTTTCTGATCCGGTTGCTGCCCCCTCTTCTGTGCCTGAAGGCGATACTGGCGAACTAGATGAACCAGTTGGTCCTTTTCCTGAACCAAAGGTCGAGATGGTTACTCCTGGTCCCGAACCAATCGCTCCCCTTGAATCTATGAATATCCCCGAATTAAATATTCCTGAAGCTCCTTCCGAAAATACGGCTCCGGTAGAAACACCCGCTCCCGAACCAGTTCTTCCTCCCGCTCCAGCCCCCGAACCCGCCCCAATTATGGAAAAACCAGAAATCGAACCTTTACCACAGTCTTTAAATACTAGCGAAGTTAAAAAAGCCGCCCTTCGCGATCTTGTTCCCCTTCTTGATAAAGTCAATATGGACGTCACACAAAAATTTAATATCTATAAAGATATTTTCGACGACCTAAAAGATTATACAATTCTCGAACCCGCTTATCGTGTCGCCCGTGAAATCCCAGACGAGACTAAACGCGCCGAAGCCCTCCTCTATCTTGTCGAATCTATCGACAAAATGTAAGAGCTAACCCACCTCACACAAAAATAACCCCCTTGTAGGGGGTTATTTTCGATTTAGTATCCCATCCCCATATCACCGCCACCCATCGCTGGCTTCTCTTCCGGGATCTCACATATGAGTGCCCCCATCGTAATCGCCGT
>JAZUNK010000003.1:0-3138 GCA_045604085.1 Candidatus Nanosyncoccus sp.
ATAGAATGATTTTTTTGAGGCCAAAGCCCTCGGCGGTGCGCAAAATCGCCCCGACATTGTAGCAGGTGCGAATGTTGTGTAAAACTAAAATTAGGACACGCATAGATTTAGTAATCAGACGCGATGATTCTCGCGTCGAAAAATTCTGTGGTGACTCCGGTGCGAGTCGAACGCACAACCTTTTCCTTAGGACGGAACTGCTCTATCCATTGAGCTACGGAGCCAAACTATGCTATAATGATTATATCATGAATCTGTTAAAGAAGAAAGACGAGAAGAAAACCGAACAGGAAAAGGTCGAAGAACGTCGCGAAGAAGTTCTTGCAAAGGGGCGTAAATTTAAGTATCCCCTCCAATGGACACGTCATCGGATTGTTGTTAACACAATTCTAATCTCTATTATTGTTCTAGCGATGGTTATAATTGGCGGTTGGCTTGCTCTTTATCGTCTTAATAGGACCGACGATCTTCTTTTCCGTGTTACGAAAATTATCCCTCTCCCGGTTGCATCGGTCGAAGATGAAAATGTCCGTTTTTCTGACTATCTTATGTTTTATCGTAGCAGTATGACTTCAATTGAGCGCCAATCCGGTAGCCAATTCGACGAAGAAGCGATAAAATCTTTACAATCAGAATATAAACGTTCAGCTCTCTCTGAATCAGAAAGTTATACATATGCGTTAAAACTAGCAAAAGAACTCGATATCAACGTCAATAGCGAAGAAGTTAAATCGGAATTTGATCGCCATCTTAAAATTGGCGGAGTAGATCGTAGCGAGGAAGGTTTCATTAAAATTATCGAAAATAATTTCGGACTCACAAAAAGTGAGTACGAACGAATGCTTTATCTTACTTTAATTAAAGCCAAGGTTGAGATGGAAATCGACGAAAAAGCTAATAGTATTGCAAAAAAAGTTGAAAAAATTTTAGCCGAAAATAATAATAACTTCCAAGCTGTAGCCGAACAACTAGGAAACGAAATAAATTACGAAGAGACCGGTGGTTTAGTTGATAGTAAGAATATCGACGGCGGTCGTGCTTCTGAAGCAATGAAGTTAAATCCTGGCGAAAGTAGCGGTCGTTTCGTCTCGATGAATGGCGACGGTTATTATTTTGTCAAATTAATTAATAAAACCGATAGCGAAGTGAATTTCGTTTCAATTAAGGTTCCGTTTACCGAATTTGATACCCGTATGCAAACCCTTCGCGATGACGGAAAGATCCAAGAATACATTGACATTTCTGCCCCCTTAGTTGAAGAAAATTAAAATGCACCCAATAGTTGGTGGTCTATATATTTAATACTTTTATAATTATTTAAAAAGAAAGGATAATTATGAAAGTAAAAGATAATAAAGCATTATAATAATTTTAAAATATTTTAGATAATAGTATGAAATTTAAAGATAATCTTAAAAAACAAAGAAATTTAGCTAAAATTTCACAAGAAAATCTAGCAGATAAATTATCAGTTTCGCGCCAAACGATTTCTAAATGGGAAAATGGTGATACATATCCTAGTACCAAGCATATCTTTTTGTTATCCGAGACTTTTGGATGCGGTATCGATGATCTCGTAGGAGATGTTCACACCAATAATATTGCCTCTGATAAACGAAGAAAAACTGAGCCAAGCCACCCTAAGGGTGTTCGTAATAAAAATTTTTATCTTCTGACGATGGGGATAACTATAACACTATTTGTACTATCGATCGGCCTCAGTCTTTCTTTCACGAATATGAATTCGATGATCGATAATCAGAAAATTGCTGTGTTTGACAAAATCCTCGATGGTTCTTTTAAAGACTCAATGATATTAGATGGCTATACGGATAATAAAGTTATCGGTTATGGCGTTACCGAAAGTGATGGGATTTTTTATGTAAAATGTAACTTATATAATACCATTTCTGAAGAACCTTGCTCAGTGATAATTTATTTCTGCAATAATGGCAACAATTATTCATATAAATGCCAATATCTAGACGACCCCGATTATGTTCCAGCTGGCGAATATTATAAAATCGGATAAATTAGGAGTAATATGAAAAAAGGAATTATTATAGGCGTAGTGTCCGCAATTATTATTAGTATAATCTGTTTTCTTGGCATAAAAAAAGACGATGTTGTAAACTCAGCCGATTCAATTCATCCGGCCTCTGCAGAAACCGGAGAGATATCAGAAAAAATCATCGGTAATCCCGATACGGCAACCGTAGTGATTTATGAATACGCAGATTTCGGCTGCTCGCATTGCGCCGAATGGAATAAAATTATAAATAGTTTAATCGATAAATATAATGAGAAGATTGCGTTAGTGTTTCGTAGCTATGATTTGGGCTTTCAAAACGGATCGGCGGCGGCGCAAGCTGCAACTGCCGCGCAGATACAGGGGTACTTTAAAGAATACAAAGATTTACTTTTTAATAACCAATCTGAATGGTTATATGAAGAGGATGAGGTTGATGAATTGTTTACTGAATATTTTATTAAGGCTACTAACGGAGCAGGCAACGTTGATAAATTTAGGGAAGATATGCATAGCGACGCAGTGAAAACGCGACTAGATTTTGAAAACAAGATGGGCAAAAAAATAAATCTTCGCGGCACACCATTGTTTAGGATTGGCGGCGAGAAAATAGACTTAAATCGACTGGTGGAAACAATTGAAAATATAATATCTTAGTAACCTTTACACGATTTACGTTGGTAATAAACTTAACAAATTAAAAACGCCTCTTGAAGAGGCTGTTCATTAACACTGGTGCGGGTACAGGGAGTCGGACCCTGATCTCATCCTTGGGAAGGATACATAATAGCCGCTATACGATACCCGCGACTTCCTTATTATATCATAATCTCTTAAGATATGCTATAATATTTTTATGCAAGAAATTCGCGAACAACTTAAAAAAGTTATTCAGGACCTTTACGGCCTAGACTTTTCTCCAGAATTAATACCTTCTCCCGAAAATATCTCCGCCGACTATTCTTCAAACGCTCCGCTTAAACTCGCCAAAGAACTCCATAAATCTCCGATGGAAATTGCGAGTGAGATTAAGCTAGCAATGTCTTTTTCTTCCGATTCGAGAGCGTGTTCGGCGGCGTCGGGCCCGCGCCGGCCGAGCGGAGCCGGGG
>JAZUNK010000004.1:0-21315 GCA_045604085.1 Candidatus Nanosyncoccus sp.
GACTTCTTAAGCCTCCGTTAAGGCATCAAAATTGATTTCGTGATATGGAACTTTATAAAAATCATAAACAACCGAGCCGTCTTCTAAAGTTCGTTTTACCTTTATATTATTTTCACCTTCATAAAACCAATATCCCCCAACGTCATAGATTTTTGAACCATCCCATCCTAATTCAACCAACATATTTTTCAACATTCCAGAATATCCTCCACCCCCACACATCAAGAAAATAACCTTATCCTTCGGGAACAAATCTTCTAAAATTTGTAAGGATTCTTTATAATTTGCTTCATAATTTTCACCATCAAAACTAAACAATGTCGGTCCATTATAAGTATCGCCAACTTCTTCTGGTAAACCAGAAACTGTTACAATATACGGAAAAGGTACAACCTCAAACCCGTTCACGAATCCTGAAAGATAAGAGTCACCTCCAATCGCCTCATAATTTCCCGGGTCTTCTAACATTCTCACGTCTCGGTAAACCGCATCGTCTCGTCCTAAATATAAATCAATTGTCGCCTCATTTATATTTTTATCAATTCCGAGCTCGCCTCTCTGCCCTTCCGAAAGCTCCGGCTTCGGAAGCTCCGCTAAATCATTATTCGGAAAAGCAAATCTACCGAGTAAAAACGCCCCAACAACTAACACTACTGCCCCAGTAAGCATCCCCCAAAACATCTTTTTCATTTAAATCTCCACTTTAGTTATTTATATTATACACCAATCGCAGGCTCATTTGGACAATTTTCCAAAACCCTAGAGATCGCTTCTTTTTCCGCTTCCGTTATCCACATCCCATATTTATATTTTACCGAAACTTGCCTCGCTACATATTGACACCTAAATTTCTTATTTGGTGGCAACCATGTCGCTGCGTCTCCATCCGACTTCTTCATATTCGCCGCCCCATCCACGGCAAGCAGATTCAACGGATCTGTCGCAATTTCATATCGTATGTCTTCTGAAAAATACTGTGCCCCTTTTTGCCAAGCATCAGATAATGCTACCACATGGTCAATTTGTATCTTTGCCACTTCTTCTCGAGACGAGAACACCATATGTTCCCCAGTATACGGTTCATCAAACTCTCCGGCAATAACATTGCACCCATCTAAAACTGCCGATTCGCCAAATTCTCGTTTTAAAATTCTTTGCCGAAGCGAGCAACCATCGATCGTTGGCCAACCATTATAAAACTCCTCTCGACTATACCCAGTCTTCGGCGCTCGCCCCTTTACCGCTAACTCCTTTAAAATTTCCGTCGCTAGTCGCGCCGAATCTGAAGCCTCCGAAACGGCTATCGCCTCATAATCATTAATACCTTCTTCTGCTCCAGTATTTTCTACTGGTGTAAAAATTTCTTCATAGCTCTCTGGATTAACAAAAAGCCAAACTATAACCCCAATAAGTGCAAATATTATTACAGACAACCTCCGAGTCTTTAACTTCATGTTCTTATTATAACCTACGCCAGCCCAAACCTCAAACCAAAATATGTTATAATTACCCCATGAAAAAAGAAAAATCCTGCGGTGCTGTAATTATTGAAGGCAACAAAGTTCTATTAGTGCATCAAACTAACGATTTTTGGAGTTTTCCTAAGGGTCACATAGAAAATAACGAAACCGAGCCCGAAACCGCTATTCGCGAGGTCAAGGAAGAAACCGGTCTAAACGTTACAATCGATAAGTCTAAACGTTTTGAACTTTCTTATATCATTGAAGATTTGAATATTCACAAAACCGTCGTTTTGTTTTTAGCTCGCCTCACAAACAACAATCATCTCCGTCTCCAAGAAGAAGAAATTAGCGAAGCAAAATGGGTTCCTATAGACGAAGTTGCCAATTATCTAACTTTTGATCGTTGGCACGAAGTCTGGCAACAAATTCTCCATGAAGTACAAAGGTCAAACCCTACAATCTAAAATATAATATAATAATAGAATAAATAAACCTTTTTATAACTCTACTTCAACATAACCACCAACAAGTCCATGATTCATATTAGATGACATACCAAGCTCTTCTAATATTTCATACTGAACATAGGAAACTGCAATTTTCGAATCCTTTAACAGTATATAAAAAGCATCTTGATCATCTTTTAACTGTTCTACATATTCACTTATATTATTCTTAAAATCATTGATACTTATTGTTTCTCCACTTTCATCCCCATGCGTATTCAATAAAAACGAGTCAACAGAAACAGTATCAGCTAAATTCTCGAGAATCTTGCGATATACTTCTTCTATTGAGATATTTACGCGTTCCAGCACCTTTGTATTGCTTAGTTTTTCTCCTGTATCTATATCTACATTGTTTGATATAACTTCACTTACTGTATGCCCATACGGATGTAAGTGATAATTAATTGAATATGCAAATAATATATCATTGTAAATTCCATATTCAAATTTTACAGTCCCATCATACGTTCCTTCGTCAAATGGTGGATTTGGCACGGCAAATGACGCATTTCCTGAAACTACAGTGTCCGCTCTATTGTCATCTTCCTTAATGACACTTTCATTATTATTTGAACATTCGGTTTCAGAACTGCCAGTTTGATTTTTACTTTGCAAATTATCATACAATTCAAAACCGCCAAAAGCAAAACCACAAGCAGCCAAAATCGCCAATGCAACGATAATTGGTACATGATTACATTTTTTTACTTCCGACTGTACTATTTGCGTAGTCGGCTCAGGTATAACTTGATTATTCGTATCCATTTTTCTAATAATCCTTATTTAGCTTACGTTTATTATATCATAAAAAATAACTAAAAATATGTTATAATTATATCTATAATAACAGATACACAGGTTGGTTATGATTTTAAAAATCGGAATCTTGAATTTTTAAACCAACATACGACCACATATATACCATTCTCTGTTAAAGTTCATCTGCTAAAACCAAAATGGGAAAACATAGACATTTTTCTTTCCAAACCAAAGGAATTATAATTGTTTTATGCAAAAACCAAATTATTCAATTATCATTCCAAGAGATGTTTTTCCAAAAGCAGACAAAAAAGAGATGTCAGCCGCATATATTCTGTTAGATTACTTTAAAGCAGATGTAAAATTCATTCCGAGAAATAATTGCAGAACTCCCGATTTATTGATTAATCGTATTGAATGGGAGTTAAAAGCACCTACGGGTAGCGGAAAGCGTAATCTGCAACATACTATAAGCCGAGCTATTAAGCAATCTCAATATATCATTATTGACGCACGATTCTCGAAAATCCACATTTCAAAGATAAAAAGTCATCTTACCGCTGAAATCAAGAAAAATAAACAAATCATACGACTACTCTTAATAGATAAGCAGAAAAATATAGTTGAAATTTTCAGATAAGTATAATATAATAAAGATATCGAAAGTCCGCCAGGCAGTGATGGATATGCACAGGTTCGGGGCTTTCTTTTTTACGGCATTAATATAAGCACCGAAACATTTACATGACGCCAAAGGCACCTACCGCGGGAGCTTCTTTTTTATGATGCTTTTAACCCTCTCCATAAAATCTTTTTTATTATTATAATTTATTATTTCTTCAGCAATTGAAGAAATAGCACTACTCGGGTTTACTCCAGATTTTACGAAACAGTATATCAGTTTTTTGTCATCATAAAACCATCCAAGTTCTATACCGACACCAATAGACGGCTCACTGCATTCCGCAATCACTACATCATAGCTTTTGTAGTCTTCTCTAGAATTATGAATATCAACGCTCTCTTCATGCGGTAAAACCAATTCGTGTTCCAAGAAAAAATCATCGTTTCTCAGTGGTTCATATATCTCTTTTTTATAATCAATGTTAGTTGGATGCGCTATGTAGATTCTCATTCTTATATTATACATTAAACTATGCTATAATGATATCTATAATAACAGATACACAGGTTGGTTATGAATTTAAAGATCGGAATCTTGAATTTTTAAACCAATCTTGTTTTTTCAAAGATTTTATTATTTAGCACTAGCGTCGACAATAAACATCAAAAATGAAATAACTTATCAACCCCTTTTTATTATAAACTTAGTTAGGATTATAAGGTAGAAACATTTGAACTAAGAATATACAAGGAAAAATAAGACAAAAGCACAACAATAGAATATCCACGACAATAATTATTTTTTTCGAAATACTTAGTTTTCTAAAATTATTAGATTTTATCCAGATGATTAATAGTATTAGTCCTGTCAGCCACGCTATGAAAATTAAAATATTAAATTCAATCTCACAGAATGCGCAGTCTAATTCTCGACACTTTAGACAAAATGGTCTGATTCTAAAAACATTTTGCAATAATATACCACTAGTAGACAACAAGACTAATATAGTACTTATAGATAATTTAGACGTAAGGCTAGCCTTTAGCTCTTTCATGCTTCTTATTATAGCATATTCTCCATCCCATGGTACACTATTCTATAATTATGATATAATTATAGAGAATATAACAAATTACACAGGTTGGTTATGAATTTAAAGATCGGAATCGTCGGCCTCCCAAACGTCGGCAAATCTACACTATTTAATGCACTCACAAACGCTGGCGCGCTCGCCGCGAATTATCCTTTTGCTACTATCGAACCGAACGTCGGCATCGTGCCAGTTCCAGACGAACGCCTTGACGTTCTCGCTAAAATGTACGAGACCGACAAAGTTGTCCCGGCTACTGTTGAGTTCGTCGATATCGCCGGCCTAGTCGCTGGCGCTTCTAAAGGCGAGGGCCTCGGCAACAAATTTCTCGCCCACATCCGCGAATGTCAAGCTATTTGTCATGTTGTTCGTGCCTTCAAAAATAATGACATTGTCCGCGCCGATAATAAACCCGAAGACGACATCATCAAACAAGCCAAGGACGATATCGATATCATTAATCTCGAACTTCAGCTCGCCGACGAAGAAACAAGAGCTAAAATCGCCGCCAAACGCAAAAAAGACCCGTCTGACGAGCTCATTCCATATTTGACCGACAAGCCCGTCATCTACATGTTCAATGTCGACGAAGAAGGCCTCGCCGATAAAAGCTTGCAAGATAGACTGAAAAAAATCATTGCATCGACGGGTGACGGACCTGGAAGGGGAGCCCAAAATGTTTTGCAAAGCAAAAATTTTGGGGAAGGAGAAGGTCCGGCAGGACCCGTCGAAGCTAAAGCTATTTTTGTCAATGCTAAATTGGAAGAAGAGATGTCCGGCATGGACAGAAACGAACGCAAAGAATTTCTCGAATCCTACGGCGTCAAAGAAGACGCACTCGGCGAATTAATCAAAGCGGCTTACAATGTTTTAGGGCTGCAAAGCTTTCTCACCGCCGGCAAAAAAGAATGTCGCGCCTGGACTATTAAAAAAGGCTCTACTGCCCCCGAAGCCGCTGGAACAATTCACTCTGATTTTGAACGCGGGTTCATCGCTGCAAACGTTTGTAAATATGACGATTTAGCAAGGCTCGGCTCCGAAAAAGCCGTAAAAGAAGCCGGTCTCCTCCGCACCGAAGGTAAAACTTATATTATGCAAGACGGCGACGTCGTTGAATTTAAATTTAATGTTTAATTAACCTTTTAACGCTAACTTAACCCGCTCTTCTACCGAAAGCGATGGATCTACGTTTTTTAACGCCGCCGTTGCTTCCTTCAAAGGAAAACCTAAAGCAATTAACGCATCGAGCGCTTCATCATTCGCTTCATCTATTTTTTTAAACTTAGCCTCAGTCGCTCCATAATGTGAGGGTATTCCAACTTTATCCCTTAGATCAACTATTATTCGCTCGGCCGATTTCTTCCCTACTCCAGACGCTTTTGAAATAAATGCCGCATCAGCATTCGCTATTGCATTTCTTACTTCCTCAGCCTCGGCTAATGATAAAATCGCCAAAGCTGCTTTTGGTCCAATCCCCTGCACCGAAATCAAAAGTTCAAAAATCTTTTTTGCCGCTAAACTAGAAAAACCATATAATTCTTCCGCATTTTCCCGAACTTGATGAAACGTGAAAAACTTCTTTTTTTCGCCCAAATTCACACTCTCAAAATCCGGCGTAGATACCATCATCTCATACCCGACCCCGCCAACATCAATAATTATAGAATTTCCGAATTTTTCCTGTATTTCTCCAAAAAGATGCGCAATCATAAATTAAATTATATCACGAATGAATTTGAATTATAAACCTATTGAAGCCCCTCAACGCTAGAAATCTCGTCAACTCCAATATTCGTGTTTGTGGCTGTCAAATTATTAGCGTCAATAGTAACTACGCCCCCATTCGATCCAGATCGGCCCCACTCATCAGTTCCTGCCGCTAGTACAAAATATCCGTCACTATAAAAATTCGCCGCTACATTAGTTAACGAAATTTCTGCCGTAGTATTCGTTACAAAGAAGAACGGCGTCGTCGTATAAACGCTAGAGTCCGGCAAAACAGTTAAAGTACAATCTATAGCCGTAAACGAGCCCTTCCCGACCAAAGCATCACCTGACATTGATTGATAAATCATTATTGCGGCATTATCTACATTATTGCGATTTCCAATACCGTTCGTCGAAAAATCACAATCCTCTAACGTAATTGAATTTTTCCCCTCAACTACCGCAACTTGCGCCCCAGTAGCAGTACCAGTAGAGTCAGAAACTGAAATTTCACCAGTTGAATAAATCAAAGGAGAACCAGCACCCGCCGTGCTAAGCTTCATATCGTTAGCTATAACCGTTCCTGCTCCGCGATCGGTTGCCAATGTAGCGCAAGACCCTCCAAGTGTAGAAATAGAAACATCATCTGCCTCTATCGAACCCGAGTATGTCGCATGGAGACCGCGCGAATTATCAGCGGTTGTAGAAATTATTGAATCAGAAATTCCAACGGCTCCCCCATTCGTCGCCACAACCGCATTCGCTCCAGAAACTGAAGTATTTATCGTCACACCATTAATCGAAGCCGATGATCCATCCCCTACTACCACGATCGCTGAGTTTGTTCCATAAAAGCTATAGTTATCACCGCGCCCTTGGAAATTAGCACTTCCAGTCTTTGAAATATTAACATCGCCATCAATAACTAATGACCCACCATTGATCACCAAGAACACCACTTCGTCGTCATTGGCCGATTCATAAGTCCCCGACGAGATTGTCGCATTTATTCCATCAACCACATAAGCTCCATTATAAGTCACCGATTTTCCTCCAATCGTCGTCGTAACCGATCCAGAAGTAAGTTCAGTATTAATTTTATCCTCCACGTCATCATCAACATCTACATAACCATTATTCTCACTCTCAACTTCATTGTTATCTTTCTTCGTTTGCACAAGAACTACCGCTACAATCGCCGCAACAACTAAAAATACCAATCCCACACCAAGCACAATCAGCCATTTTTTAGAATTTTTCTTAGGCGTCTCTCCCCCAATCTGGCCAGTAGACCCTTCTGGCGACTTTGTCTCTCCCAGATTATTATTCTCTGCAGTTATATTATTATTTTCTTTTATAGTATTACTCTCTTCCATACATATTATTATACACAATAACTTTAATAAATTATTAAAATCTCTTGAAAAATCTATCAAGCTATGGTAAAATAACAGGTAATTGTCTAATATAAAGGTAAAATATGAGTTTTTCTATTCTAAAGCAAATTGGCGACGCGCAAAAAAAGAAGGCCGTTGTTGATGTCCGGTCCGGGGATACCGTAAAAGTCACCCAAAAAATTAAGGAAGGCGAAAAATTCCGTCTTCAGGTCTTCGAGGGTGTTGTCATCCGCGTAGATCGAAAAGAGTCACATACTGCCCGCATCGTTGTCCGTAAGGTAACTTCCGGAGTTGGCGTTGAAAAATCTTATCTCATCCATTCTCCGCTTGTTGAAAAAATCGAAATCACCAAGCGCGCCAAAGTTCGTCGAAATAATTTAACATATCTCCGCGAACGTTCCGGCAAATCTGCTCGTCTCGCCAATAAAGATTTCGATCGCGCTGCGGTTAACGACGTAACCGTAATTGAAGAGCCGACCGAAACTGAAGTCGAAGTTATTGAAACTCCAGCCAAAGAAGTTAAGGAAGAAGAAAAAGAAGCATAAAAGATGTCGCTTCTTGGAATAGACGAAGTTGGACGCGGACCCCTTGCGGGTCCGCTTGTTATAGGTGCAGTTATTTTGCCAAAAGATAAAAAATCGTGGTTCAATGAATTAAAAGATTCAAAAAAATTAAATGCAAATAAACGCGAAACACTAAATGAAATAATTCTAAACGAAGCTATAACTAGTCTCGGTTGGGTTAACGTAGAAGAAATTGATAATCTCGGAATTAGTAAAGCTCTAAAACTCGCTACGCGTCGCGCTATCGAATCAATTCAAGCCAAGCACCAACCTTTCTCAGAAATCATCATCGATGGAAAAGTTAATTTTCTAAAAGCTACTGCCTTAGAAAAATACACCTCTACCCTCATTAAGGCCGATGACAAAATTCGCGAGGTCTCTGCCGCCTCTATTATAGCTAAAGTTGCTCGCGATCATTATATGATAAATCTTGCACAAAAATACCCAAATTATAATTTTGATAAGCATGTCGGATATGGAACAAAAACCCACTTAGAAGCAATTTATAAATATGGTCTTACCTCCGAACATCGTAAATCTTTTGAGCCTTGTAAAACGCTTTCTGGGTTCGAACATTCAAAAAAGCTAAATAAAAATACCACAGAAAAAGGGCTTCAAGGCGAAAGCGCAGTCGAAAATTATCTTAACAAAAAAGGCCATCACATTATCGCTAGGAATCACAAAACCTATTTCTATGAAATAGACATCATTTCCATTAAAGATAACTATATTTATTTTACGGAAGTAAAATATCGCAACAGCCATTCGCATGGAAATGGCTTAAGCGCCATCGACCAGAAAAAACTCCAACAAATGCGCTTTGCTGCTGAATCTTATCTAAAATATACTAACCAAAAATTCAAATCTTTTAACCCGCTCTTAGCCGTCGCTTCTGTTTCTGGTAAAAATTATAAAGTAGATTCTTGGTTCCCACTTACTTAATTCGACCTAAAAGTTTCAAAAATTCCGCCTCATCTAAAGTTGGGATACCTAATTTTTGTGCTTTCTGCAATTTTGAATTACCAGGTTTTTCTCCAACAATTAGCCCAGTCGTCGTTCTCGTTACCGACGAAGTAACGGTTGCTCCAAGATTCCTCAGTTTATCCTCCGCCTCTTCGCGACCCATCGAAGATAATGTTCCGGTAACAATATACGATTTTCCAACAAGCGGCAAATTTGTCTCTTTTTCTTCTTCTGGTTTTACACCTAAATCTTTCAAATCATTCATTAATTTGACATTATCTTCATCCGCAAACCACGCTAAAATTGACCGTGCTACTACTTCTCCAATATCCGGAACCGTAAGCAGCTCCTCTTCGGTCACACTCGCCAGTTCGTCTAAACTCTTAAAACGCCTCGCGAGGACAGTCGCCGTCTGTGCCCCTACATGCCGGATTCCAAGTGCCGTAATAAATTTATTAAGTTTTGGTTTTTTAGAATTATTTATTGCTGTGATTAAATTTTTAGCAGATATTTTTCCAAATCTTTCTAACTTCGCTACATCTTCCTCGTTTAATCGGTAAAGATCCGCGATTGACTTCACCATTCCGGAATCTACTAATGCTACAACGTTCTTTTCTCCCAATCCCTCAATATTTAAAGCTGGTTTTGAAGCATAATATTCTATTGATCTTTTTAAAATAAAGTCACTAGATTCACCCTTTATACGATAAACAACTTCGCCTTGTGGACGTTCAAATTGAAGTTCCGGATATTGTTTTTTTAATGCTTCTTCATAATTAAACACTTCTGAATTATCTGGTCTCAAAGTCGTCAAAACTTCTTTTACTTGCGGGATAATATCTCCTGCCTTATATATAATAACCGTATCACCAATCCTAACATCAAGCCGTGCGATTTCGTCCGCATTGTGAAGCGATGCATGACTGACCGTCGACCCAGCCACAATTACCGGATCAAGAATCGCCACCGGCGTTGCCGCCCCAGTTCGACCAATCGAAATTACAATATCTCGCACTATTGTTGTAGATTCTTCCGCCGGAAACTTATAAGCTACCGCTCCTCGCGGCGTCTTTCCAACAATTCCAAGCTCATCATAAACTCTTCTATCATTTATTTTTATAACCATTCCATCAGTATTAAACTTCAGTCCTCTCCGATATTCATCCAAATTTTTAATATATTCAAAAAGCTTCATCTTCTCTGAATTTCTAAATACACGGTCTTCATTTGATGTCCTAAACCCTAATTTCCTTAACATTTCATATGCTTCTTGCCACGTTGGCAAATCCGGCTTTACTAAATCATATGCGATAAACTTTAGCGGCCGACTTGCTGCTACTTTTGGATTGAGCTGTCTAATCGATCCCGCCGCAAGGTTTCTCGGATTCGCAAATTCCGTCTCACCATTTTTCCGCTGAATCTCATTTAAACGCTCAAAATCTTCTTTAAATATCACGATTTCCCCTCGCACCTCAATCTCAGAAAAGTCAGAATCAAGTCGAAGTGGTATATTTTCAATCGTTTTGACATTCAAAGTAACATCCTCGCCAACTAAACCATCTCCGCGCGTAACCGCTTGCACAAAAATCCCGTCCCGATATTTTAACGAGCAGGCCAATCCATCCATTTTTATATCCGTAAAAAATTCATCAATTTTTCCGCCCGGAATCAACTTTTCATTTCGCAAAATCCATTCTTCTACTTCGTCTTTCGAAAACACATCGGCCAAACTTATCATTCGTTTTTCATGTCTAACTTTCGTAAATTTATCAAGCGGCTTTCCGGCCACTCTTTGTGTTGGAGAATCCGGCGTAATTAAATCAGGGAACTCTTCCTCTAATTGCGAAAGTTCATGTTTTAAAGAATCTGCCGCTGCCTCAGACATAATCGACTCATCTAGCACATGATAATGGTAACGATAGTTGTTTATTAGTTCTCTAAGCTTTAAAACTCGTTTTTCCGCATCAATCCTATTCATACCTATATTCTACCACAGTAAAAAATATTTAGGATTCTAACATCCACTTATAATACAAATAAAAATATGTAGATATATAAATTTCCGTAAAGCACGTCATAATTGTTGCGAAAATTGAGACCAGCGGCAAGCTTTTTGCCCAATCAAATTGCGCAATCGACGAATTCATCAACATAATCGGGCCCATCACAATCACCCACGCTAAAAAAACTACAACAATAAGTACGATCAATCTCAGAATAAACTTCATTCTTCGCCCTATCATCAATTCAGAAGCCGTTTCGAGTGCTTTCATCGGGTAAAGCCCCGGCGCAGAAACCGCAACCAGTGCAATCAAAGAACTAGATAGCAAATATCCAGAAATCACAATCATTAATCCCGCAAACACGAAAAATAATAATGCATAAAATGGCATGCTAAAAAAGTCCGTTTGAACTGCTGCCGAATAAGCAATAATTAACAAAAAAATCGGCACACATTGAATAGTCACAACTAAAAACACTACTAAAGTTGACAAAAGTGGCGTCATAGAATTATATAGCGCATCTCTAAATTTTATCTTATGTCCAGCCATAAGCTGTCTCAATATAAAAGTTGTTATTAAGAAAATCATCAAAAATATCAACGCCCCAAAAGTAATAGTCGTCTCCGAATATTCAATTTCTCTGTTAACCCCAATTAAAACTAAACTCAGTACAACCGACAAGACTAAAAGAGGCAAAAACAATTTCCAATTTTTAAAAATCATCTTAAAACTAGTAAAAACATGCTCTCCAGGCCCAGGCACATTTAACTCTCGCACATAATCTTCTCGATACGATCGCCTGAATGATTTATGCCTAAAATTTTTTTTAGAAGGTTTTTTTGCCATGCTCTAATCTTTCAATACGCTTTTCAATCGGTGGATGCGTACTCAATAAATCTGAGAAAAATCCTTTTCTAAGAGAGCTATTTATATACATCGCCTCCGCCGCAATATTTTGGCTCTTCATCGGTTGAGAATGCGCTTGCAATTTTTTAAGCGCCGAAATCATACCCTCCGGATATCTAGTAATATTAACCGCCGAAGCGTCTGCTAAATACTCTCTCTGTCTCGACACCGCCATCTGTGCTACTGCCGCCACCAACGGAGACAAAATTCCAGCAACAAGAATTAAAACATACCCTACCGGACTCCCTTCGTTATCACGTCGCCGGCTACCATAAAACATCATTCGAAACGCCAAATCAGAAATCAAACCAATCACACAAACCAGCCCAAACACAATCATCGAAACTCTAATATCGTAATTTTTAACATGTGACATTTCATGTGCCATCACTGCAGTCAATTCTTTATCGTCCATGATATCAATTAGCCCAGTTGTTGCAGCAACCGCAGCATGCTGCGGGTCGCGCCCAGTAGCAAAGGCATTTGGTGCTTTATCTTCAACAATATAAACTTTCGGCATTGGCAAACCAGTAGTAATTGAAAGATTTTCAACTATGTTGTAAAATCTCGGATTATCTTTTTTGCTAATTTCCTTTGCTCCCGTCATTGCCATTGCAACCGAAGAAGCCGCAAAATACTGAATGACAGCATAAATTATTGCTACTATAATCGTCCAAACGGCAATCCACGGATCACGATAATACCACGCAAATAAACCAGCAACAAGACCAATCATTAAAACAAATCCAATGATTATGATGACCGTTCGTCGTTTATTTTCTGCAATCTGCTTATACATTTTAACTTAACCTTATGTTTTTAAAACATACTTTTAAGTTTTAAAATCATATTTTTATGTTTTTAAAACTTAACTTCCGGCGCTTTTTCGATTTTTGCTTTCTCTGAATCAGTTACTTCGAAATAATCACGCTTCTTAAAATGTCCAACAAAATTATTAATTAGGTTAGTCGGAAAAGTTTTGATCTTAGTGTTAAGCTCTTTTGCACCAGCATTATAAAATCGTCTTGCTGCTTGAATTTTATCTTCGACATCCTGCAGTTGTTCTTGCAACTTTACAAAATTCGAATTTGCTTTAAGCTCAGGGTACGCTTCGGCGATTGCAAAAATTCTACCTAGTGCACTCTGCATTTCTTTTTCCGCTTCCGCAGCCTGTTTAACGGTTTTAGCGCCCATCACCGCGCTTCTCGCTTCAGTCACCATCTGGAAGGTTTCTTTTTCGTGTTTCGCATACCCTTTGACCGTCTCTACGACATTAGGAATTAAATCCGCACGATATTTAAGTTGAACCGTGATATCACTCCACGCCTCGTTCACACGCTCATCGAGCTTTACTAAACTATTATACGCACTTATAATCGCTACAATAACTACTATAATAATTGCAACAACTACAATTGCGATAATTCCACCTGTAGACATATGTTCTCCTTTTAATTTATGAAATAATTATAACACTTTTAATCACAAAAATAAAAAATATGTGATATAATAAATATATAGCGTGCGAATGTAGCTCAGTTGTTTAGAGCGCTTCCTTGCCAAGGAAGAGGTCGAGAGTTAGAGTCTCTTCATTCGCACCATTTTTCATGGCTCCAAAAAACCTTATTTTATTAGCTAACTCTCGTTCTTATGAATCGAGAGTTAGAGTCTCTTGCGTTCTGAGCCATTTTTTTAAGCTCCAAAAGCCTTATTTTTGTGCTACAATTAAACATAAGCATGAACTGGTTAATTTTTGTCTTAATAACTATATTATTTGATTCTATTCGTATATTTATCGATAACTATGCATCAGATTATTATTTTAAAGGTAAATTCGCTGTTGCACAAAAATTATTCTATGGATACGCCTTTATTATTTTTTCACTAATCTTAATTTTTCTCATGCGGGAAAACCTTGCCGGCGCCCCACTTTTCCCTCTTCTAATATTTTTTATTTCTGGTTTTATAACCAGCCTCGCCGGTATTCCATATTATAAAGCCTTAGAGCTAGACGATTCGACGAATTTAGGAATCTTTATTCAACTTGCCCCAGTCCTCTATCTAATTCTCGGCTGGTTCTTCCTTGATCAATCTTTCTCGCCAATCCAGCTAGTTGCTTTTATTTTAATTCTCTCTGCTCCAGTCCTTATCGTCCTCAGCACAAAAAAACGCAATCGTAATGTAAAAATCAAGGCTGTCTTTTATTCCTTTATCTATGTATTCATCGCCATAATTGCCAACTTAATATTTGTTAAAGAAAACTCAACAAATGAAAATTTAAATTTTATTACTGAAATGTCGTTTGTCTTTCTCGGTAAAGGTATAGGAAATCTTGTAATTATATATGCACGTCCAAAGTGGCGAAAACGCTTCCTTTCCGTCCTAAAATCTAGTAAGAAAAAGGTCCTTTTGCCACTTTTCTGTTCAGGATTTTTCGGGATTACTAAGGATTTCACTTACCGCGCAGCTCTCACTCTTGCACCGTCTGTAGCTCTCGCGTCTGCCGCTTCGGATTCTGCCACTCCAATCGTAATATTCTTTATGGGTATCCTCTTAACTCTTATCTGGCCTAAATTCGGACGCGAAAAACTCGACAAAAAAACTATTCAAGTTCATCTTATTGCAACCGTTTTAGTCGTAATTGGCATTGTTTTGCTTCAATTTTAATGCTATAATAAAAACACTTGGTGCTTTGGCGGAGTGGTTACGCAGCGGTCTGCAAAACCGCGTACACCGGTTCAATTCCGGTAGGCACCTCCACGAAATCCATAGAACTTTGAGTTATTCTGATAAATTATTTTTCAAAATAACCTAAAGCTTTATAATCGGCTTCTTAACCTTACTTAATCTTTCGGCCTTTTTGATTAGCGCTCCCACCTTTTCATGTTCTTCTTTCTGTTTCTCTTCGTTAAATGCAGCTTGTTGTCTCTTTAAATCCCCCAAAAATCCTGTTCCCTTAGCAGCATTCCAGAAAATCTTTTCACATGGTACATTTTTATAATGCCACGGCTTATTAAATAAATTAAAGTGGACTAACTTTACACTTCTCGGTAAATCTTTTGTCGGCTCTGCATTCCAGGTTGGCTCTAAATGTAGAATCTTTCCTTTCAAAATTAAATTTAAATAATCTTGGTCCGGCGCCACAAGATCCGCGTCATATTTTTTTATCAAGTCTATCATAGTCGATAAATACTTTTCTTTTCGCATCATTTTTAAATTCATTAGTTGTACACCAGAATTGACATATTCTTCATGCGGTATCACTAGAGCGTTTTCAACATAGTCTCTAAATTCGGGGATAACCTCAACTTTTTTATCGACTACTGCAGCGAGTGAGTTTTCTCCCAAATCTATATCAAACAGCTCACCAATATCTCCACGAAGTATAGTATCGCTATCTATATATATAGCTTTCTTATAAATCGGAAAAAGAAGAGGAATAAACGCCCGATAATAATAAACCGCCGACGAAAAAAAATCCGCTGCACCTTTTTGTCTTCTTGTACAATAAGCAATGATCGCCTTAAGATACAGGCTTCGCGTCATCTTCTTAAATTGAATTGACACATTTTTAGTAACTAAGCTTCTCAGTCGAATCCTTGCTACAAGACTTAGCCCATCATGCAAAATAATTACTCTATAATATCTTTTTGGATTAGTATGTTGTGTTAAAGAATGGATTGCTGCCGCTGCGTATGGCGCATATGCCCCATTGATCGTCAAAAAAATCGGCACAAATTTCACTTTCTTAAATGGACTGACCCCCGTATTAAAAATACTCATTTTTCATCTTTCTTTATATATTTAAAGTAATTATAATCACTCTTGTTACTCCATTTTATCATACTTTCATAAGCTTTTTTTGCCAAATCAGCTCGATTTTCATCTTCGGTCTTTTTTGGATTTGGGTAAAATGGACCGTCAATATAAATGTCCATCCTAGGCAAATCACGTTTACTATTTTTCCTTCTATGGTATGTAGTTGTCATTGTAAAAATCGGTAAATTATTTCGCGTTGCATATTTAAATGAACGATCTCTGGCTGGAAATTTTTTAATTCCTGTATAATACGGCCAAACGTGTGCTTCCGGATAAACAACTAGAACTTTTTTCTGACTCAACCTTTTATCAACTGCTTTATTGAACGCTTCTTTTTCACTCGTCGTTTTGCCAAGAGGTAAGCCTCCAATCATTGGCAAAAATTTCCCAATGCCCGGAATCTTTAGATTAACCGGACTAATAATCGTAAAAATTCGCCGGTCCGCCGCAATTCCTGGTCCAAACACATCGTGAAACGGATTCGTATGATTGGCATAAATTAAATATCCTTTGCCCCTTGCCTTTTTTAATTTTTCTCTTCCGATAAATTTAGCTCGCCAATAAATTCTTTCGTAGTATTGTCCAAACAGCCAGAAAATTCGAAACAAAGCTGCCGAATAAATTCTTACAAAAATATTTTTTGGAATAAACTCATATCCGTCCGGCAACCCAACTTCAACCTTTTTCTCTTGCTCATCTGTCTTTATCGGATCGTCTTCTTCAGAAGAATAATAAAAAATTCTTTCCTCTTCTGGTATATCTTTTTGAAACAATTCCGCCTTCGCCATGATATAAGTATATCATAGATAAAATATAAACTCTCTAAGCTCGCTATAAAAAGGCTAAAAATTTATATTTTATATTTTATATTTTATCTTTTAATATATTATATTCCCTAAAAATATCATCATACTCATAAATTTTTAAGATTTTATGAACCTTGTCGATTTCAAACGGCTTAATCTTCTGAACTCTAAAATACGGGAAAAATTTAAAATTATTCGAAAAATGGTGTAAGACTGTATCTTTTCGCGGTCTTTCATCTTGTTCGTTATATTTTCTCGACATCAACTTCCGTTTCGATATAGCTTTATTTAGCGCCGCTTGGTCCGCAAGCATCATCCATCTTCGCGCACATAAATTAACCGCTTTTTTCATCATTCCAGTTTTCAAACACTCTTGTATATTAAACAACATCACGCCCGAATTCATATAATCTTGTTTTAAAATAGACCATTCTTTTTCCGTTCTCGCATCAACTAAATATTTATCATTTTTTTTCTTTAATATCCCATGGTATTTATAGAATCGACGCCCATAAATATCCAGCACCCCCGCCGCCTCAATTCCGTCTAAATCTGTGTCATAAAATTCAGCAATATCTCCACGACAAATCACATCATAATCTAAATACAAAATCCTGTCTAGCTTAGCGATTTCTGGCACCCGATCCGCATATAGCCGAAGCATCGAACACGGCGTAAAATACGATCCCATATTTTTTTTCGGTAAATTCTTCACAAAAATCTCCGTCGTATCAATTAGCTTTACGAAATTTTTTGAGTTTTTCTTTTTCACTAATTCATTCAAAAAATCCGCCACCTCTTGTTTAAAAGCTTTTGTGTTTTTGTAGTTAATTGTTAATATATAAATTTGTAGTGGCCTAGCGTTATGTTTTAAAATTGAAAGAATCGAAATTAAAACACCTCTACTGATTCCTTGGTCACCACAATATAAGATATTCATATCACTCATTATATCATTTTCAAAATGGATGCAACACAAAGTAAAATTAAATGAATAACCGTCACGGTTGCACCAGTTGGTAACGCAAAAAGATAAGACATTATTAAACCTAATACAAAAACAACAACTGAAATTATTACCGCTAAAATAACCGTACTTTTGAAAGTTCGCGTAAACTTCATTGCAGTTAATGTCGGAAATATAATCAAGCTGGATATCAAAAGTGCCCCTAAAAGCCTCATTCCTAATACTATTACCACCGAACAAATTATCGCAAACATCGCATCATAAAATCCGGTTTTAATTCCCATTGATTTAGCGAAATCCTCATCGAAAGTTATCGCAAAAATTCGATTATGCAAGAATATATATAATAAGATTACGAAAAATGCCAAAATTGAACATAAAATTACTTCATTCCACCCAACCGCAAGCACGCTTCCGAACAAATAACTATTAAGATCTATATTCACGCCTTTAGATAACGAAATTACCAAAATACCAATCGCAAGACTGGAGGCCGAAAGCACCGCAATTATCGCATCGCCATATGTTTTCCGACTTTTACTAAATTTAATTATCAAAAATGCAACCATTATTGAAACTGGTAAAGCTATCGCAAGTGGCATTATGCCTAGAACGGTCGCAACAGCAAAAGCTCCAAACGCCGCATGCGAAAGCCCGTCGCCGATCATTGCATTTCTTCTTAACACCAAAGATACTCCAACCAAAGCCGCCACAATTGCAATTAAAAGCCCCGCTATTAAGGCTCTGACCATAAAAGCATGCGAAAACATCTCCATCAAAGTACTCACTTAAATCTCCTTAAATAATCGTCCGTATTAAACATCTCAACTTCTCCGTTCTGGATAGATATTATTTTGTTTCCTATTAAATCTTCCGCATCCAAATCATGAGTTATCATTATGATTGTTAACCCGTTTTTTTGATTCAAGGAAATTAATATCTTATAAAAATCTTTTCTAGATTCATGGTCAAGATTATTAGAAGGTTCATCAAGAATCAAAAGTTTAGACGTCGCCGAGAGCGAACGCGCAAGCAAAACTTTTTGTTTCTGTCCGCCCGACAACTCCGAAAATTTAGCATTTTCCAGTTTCTCAATTTTAAGTAATTGTAATTTTTTAGTTAAATTTTCACGCTCTTGAGCTCCGTAAAATATTTTTCCTTTCATTTTTCCGAGATTACCAGACAAGACTATCTCTTTAACCGTCGCCGGAAAATTATCATCAAATCTAAGATCCTGTGGTAAATATCCAATTCCATCGTCAGATAATTCATCTCCATAAGAAACCTTACCAGAAAATGGCTTTATAAGTCCCAACATTCCTTTTATCAAAGTACTTTTTCCAGATCCATTCGCCCCAACTACACAAATAAAATCTCCTTCCTCAACCAAAAAATCAGCACCATTAATAACAATATTATCTTTAAACCCCAACCTTAATTTATGTAATTTTATAAGACTCATTTAAGTGCCTCAGCTAAAACCTCAGCGTTTCGTTTCATCACATCAACATAGGTAACGCCATTTTCAAAATCTTCTTCTGATATATTATGTGCAGCAGACAGTTCTTTGACCTGACCATCCACCGCTTCCGCAATCGTTTGCGCAAGCTTACCATTTGTCAATTCAACTTTTAATATTGTTTTAATGCCGTCCTTCTTAGCCTTATCAATCAAAAAAGCAATCGTGCTGCTGCTAGCTTCAGTCTGTTCTGAACATCCAGGAAATGCCGCATAATATTCTAATTCATATTCGTCCGTAAAATATCTAAACGGGAAACGGTCTCCAAAAATCAACTCTTTTTTTCCCGCTCCTTCTACAATTTCTCTAAATTCTTCATCAACTTGCATCAAAGAATCAATATATCTTTCCGAGTTAAAAAAATATTCTTCAGTTTTTTCCGGATTGATCTCGCTCAATTTATCTCTTATTCCCTCTACGAGCTTAATTGCATTTATTGGGCTAGTCCAAATATGCTCATCGTACTCCGTATCGACATCTTCTTCATCATCTTCTTCCATTCCAAAAACTATCTCTTCCTTTTTTGGTTCCACATAGTCCATTAGCCTTAAAGTTTTTTCTTCCAAAATTTCGTTATTTTTTATCAACTTCTCTACCCATTCATCCGATTCTCCACCCATATAAATAAAAAGTTCCGCGTTTTCTATATCTACAATATCTTGTGGCGTTGGTTCATAACTATGTAAATCAGCCCCGGGTTTTAATAGCATTTTTATATCAGACTCGCTTCCAACCACCGCTCTCGCAAAATCAAAACCAATAAAATTAGTAGAAACAATTCTATTTTTTGACAAATTTCTCTTTGTTGTTTCTATTACCCCCAAAGCTCCGATCCCTAATATCAACAAAACAAGCGCTGCAACGATCGCGCCTTTTAATATCTTTTTCAAATTAAACTCCTAAATTTATCAAGATTTCTAATTCAAATTATATCATTAAAACATGCGTTTGCAATACTCTACCGCTACAGCTTGGCAATGCAGCGAGTAGAGTACGCAAACAAGTGAGGTCACAGCACCAACGGTAGAAGTGAGAGAGCCGTTGGTGCTGGAACACCGCTCCTAACATGTTAATTATTCTACCATCTCTGCATTTAATCACAAAAATGGCACTTATCAGTGCCACAATTAAATACTCCGTTGCTGACCAATAAACAAACTACAATAAGGACCATTTTGCTCTTGTTGTTCCAAATCGTAAAACATTGGATAGCCTTTTAAAATATTTAACTGTAGCAATCTAATTATATCAAACCTATTTCTTTTGTAAAGCCTTTTTTATAAAATTAAAAAACAACGCCACCGAAGTCACGCACACATATCTACTTGTACTCACCTCTGTTATAAACACGGTAATTTTTTCTCATATTACCGTTGTAATTTTTACAACAATGGTGCCCGAGATGGGACTTGATTCGAAGAACAATGTCCTTCTTTTTAAAAATGCATCGCTAGATGCATGGTGCCCGAGATGGGACTTGAACCCATATGGTTTTCACCATTCGATTTTAAGTCGAACGCGTATACCAATTCCGCCACTCGGGCACTCTCCTATTATACCATATTTTTTAAAAAACGAAACGGAATTCACTCCCGTTTCGTCTTTTTAGTCTTAATTTCTCAAGAAAATAGTTCACTTATAGCCGTCGCCCCATCCGCCGCCGCCGTAACAAGCTGCCTAACATCTTTCGTACGACAATCCCCAATCGCAAACACCCCAGGAACTGAAGTCCGACAATCTTCTCCCACAATAATATAACCATGTTCATCTAGGTCAACAAAACCCCTTAAAAATCCCGTATTTGGAATTCGCCCAATCGCAACAAACACCGCCATCGCATCTTCCGGGATCGGATCATCATGATGAATATGATAAACTTTTGAGGCAATATTTTCAAGATATTTAATTTCATGTTTCGCCGTATTTCCACTCCCAACAACTACAACCGGCTTACCTTTATAAAGTGCCCCATCACAAGTTGCACAGTATGAAACTGGTCGCTTACCTGCATCTTTAGCTTGCTTTTCACTCAATCTTCGTGGTTCCGTCCCAACTGCTAGAATCACTGTCTCCGTCTCATATTCCGCATCTTCTGTTTTTATCAAAAACTCATCTTCAGAAATCTTTTTTATTGACTCAACATCTTCATATTTAATCTCAGATCCCAATTTAACCATTTGGTCAAATATTTTCTGAGACAACTCCGCCCCCGAAACACC
>JAZUNK010000005.1:0-17644 GCA_045604085.1 Candidatus Nanosyncoccus sp.
TCTATTCGTAGGAAATTGCCAGGGCAAAAAACATTAAAAGAGAAGCCGATACAAAATATTATCAATAAGGATAATAGAATCATGCGGTATTGGGTTTTTTGTATAAATGAACGAACGGTAAGAAGAAGTAATACAAAACCAACTATGAGTCCGGTTACATAACTAGTTCCAGCTAGAGCGATGGCTAAAAGAATGAGAAGAGGAATATATTTTGGTTTTGGGTTATGCATATGACGTATTAAAAGACCAAAGAAAATAAGAGACATGGTAAATGGGATAATATATAGAATACTACCAGTAAACCAATAAAGCCCTTCGCCTAGAGAATACATTGATAATATGCTGAAAATCGTGAAAAGGAAATATAATTTAAGGTTACGGATTTTTGAATTTTGGTTCTCGGTTGGTAGAGATTGAAAGAAAAAGAGCATACCTAGTAGCCAGAAAATTTGGATAATTAACATTGTGATCTTGTAAGCATCTAGGGAAATAAGTAGCGGATTGATGAAGAAAAGCATGTTGGCGAAATAAGTTCCTTGCCAAGTTTGATAAGTTTTTATTGATAGAGAACCGATAGCGGACACAACATTGTTAAAATTGTGTTCGTTATCGCCAATTTGGACGATAATCTTGTCGTAATTTGTGTAATCGTCTGCTACAGGATGATTGAAATAATTGTTGACCAACATGGCTCCAACAAAAAACACGAAGAATGAAAAAATAATGATAAAACTCCGATCCTTTTTGATTTTTTTAAAATCAATGGAAGATTTCTTGGAGTTAAAGACCCAAAATTTACTTAGTAGGAAATTATAGATGGTAGTTATAATTAGCGTGAGCAGGGGCGCGATTTTGTCTGAAATATTGAATACTTGTACGAATATAAACATGCAAAGTAAATTTAATAATAAGGCACTTCCGTAAAGAATATAATATTTGAAGATGGATCTCGTGATCTTGTCTTCCTTTTTTTTAAATACCCAGACTTTATTAAGAAAGTAACCACAAACGGATGAAATGATGTACCCGGCCGAAATAGATAATAGATAACTTATATTAAGGCTTAAGAGTAAATAATAAATACTGAGACTAATAGCAGTATTAACTAGGCCAACGACGCAAAATTTGATAAACGACAACATGCTTTTCTTTTTCATTAATGCAATTATAGCATATTTTGATGCACTTTAAGCAGTAAGACTGAGTTTTGAAGTGATGTAGTATAATGAGATTATGGAAAAGGCTAAAAATGTTATATTGATACGGAATGTGAAGCCAGAGTATTATGGCGGAGGGGAAACGTATCAGTTGATGTTGGCAAAAGAGTTGGTGAAGAATGGTTTTTCGCCAATTATTGTGAGCTCTTCAAAGAAATTGCTAACTGAGGCTAGAAGAGAAAAAATAGAGGCCGTAGAAGCACCATTTATTGAGAGGCAAAATTGGAGTGGAATATATAATGTATTGTTGCCAATTTATTTTATAGAGCAATTTAAATTAAAATTATGGTATAGAAGACTATTTGAAAAATATAAACCAAGCGTTATAAATGTACAATCTAGAGATGACTGGATTGCGGCGACTAAGGTAGCAAAAAAAATGGGGATTCGGGTTTTATGGACTGACCATATGGATCTCAGAAGTTGGGTATTACAAAATGTGAATGTTTGGTATAAAAATTTAATTGGTAAATGGGTTTTGAGATGTGCGAGAACTGTAGATAAGATAATTATGATTAGTGATTTTGAAGAAAAAAAGTTTAAGGAAATGGTTAAGCCGAAAAAGTATAATAATATAGTCACAATTAAAAATGGCGTGATTGATAATTTTGAAAAATACAGAAATGTGAAAATAAAAAAGAATAATTTTCTTTATTTGGGTAGGATTGTAGATTATAAAGGGATCGGCGAATTGATAAATGCATTTATGATAGTAAATGAAAAATATCCTAATTCTGAATTGAATTTTTATGGAGAAGGCGAAGATTTTGAAAAATATAAAAAAATAGCTGAAAATAATAAACAGATACATTTTTGCGGACGAACTGACAAACCTTTAGAAATTGTGGCGGAGAATGAAATTTTCGTACTTCCGAGCTATCGAGAGGGGCTGTCGTTATCGCTACTTGATGCGGCGATGATGGAGAAGAAAATAATAGCTTCTGACGTAGATGGAAATCCAGAAATTGTAAAAAACATGGAAACTGGTCTAACCGTTCCGTCGAAAGATGTGCAGAAATTAGCGGAGGCTATGTTGTACATGTTAGAAAATCCAAAAAAGACAGAAATGATGGCAAAAAATGCGAGAAAACATTACGAAGAAAATTTTAACTTTGAAAAGATTTTTGCGGAAAAGATGTTGCCATTATATAATAATAAGGAGGAGAAAATAAAATGAAAATTTTGCTTACTGGGGGAACGGGATATATTGGGTCCCACACGGCGGTAGAGCTGATTGAGGCTGGGCATGAGGTCGAAATTTTGGATAATTTATTTAACAGCAAGGTTACGGTGCTTGATGATATTGAGGCGATTACTGGAGTTAAACCAGTATTTTATGAAGTAGATCTTTTGGATAAAAATAAAGTTGACGAAGTGTTTAGGAGTGGCAATTATGATGCTGTAATGCATTTTGCGGGTCTAAAGGCGGTTGGTGAGTCGGTAGAAAAGCCATTGAAATACTATGAAAATAATATTGGAGGAACGGTTAATTTATTAGAAATGATGAAAAAATATGAAGTGAAGAAAATTATTTTTTCATCTTCAGCGACAGTTTATGGCGATCAGGACGGAGTTAAATTAACGGAAGATATGCAGGTAGGGATTGGTATCACAAACCCATATGGCCAGACTAAATATATGATTGAACAAATTTTAAAAGATCTAGCGGTAGCGGATAAAGAATTTGAAATTACAATTTTAAGATATTTTAATCCTGTGGGTGCGCATAGGTCTGGATTGATTGGGGAAAACCCGAATGACATTCCAAATAATTTGATGCCGATTGTAATGAAGGTATCTACGGGTGAAATAAAGGAGCTTTCTATCTATGGAAATGATTATGATACGCCGGATGGGACTGGGATGCGAGATTTCATTCATGTAGTTGATCTCGCGAAAGGGCATGTGGCTGCAATTGAGAAAATAAAGCCAGGAGTATCGATTTATAATCTTGGAACGGGTGAAGCAACTTCGGTTATGGAAATGGTAAAAGCATTTGAAAAGGTAAGTGGGCAGAAGCTTCCATATAAAATTGTCGATCGGAGAGCAGGAGATCTTGCAAAAATTTATGCAGACCCGAGCAAAGCGGAAAAAGAATTGGAATGGAAGGCTGAACTAACGATTATGGACGCAATGGAAGATACCATTAATTATCTTAAGCATGTGAAAGAAAATGAAAAATAAACCATTAATTTCTATAATAGTTCCGGTTTATAATGTTGAAAGATATGTTTTGAGATGTCTTGATTCTTTAAGTTGTCAACGATATAAAAATATAGAAATAATTATTGTTGATGACGGTTCGACGGATGATTCTGGGAAAATTTGTGATGAGTTTAGTTTGGGCGAAGAGCGAGCCAGAGTTTTTCATAAGAAGAATGGCGGATTGTCAGACGCAAGGAATTTTGGGATAAAAAAGGCAAAAGGTAAAATAATTGCATTAGTTGATAGTGATGATTTTGTAAAAGATAATTATGTTTCTAGAATGTATGATGTGATGGAGCGAGAAGGCTCAGATGTTGTTATTTGTGGGTACGATAAACAATTGCCAAGAGAAGAAAAAATAAGTGGCGAAAAAGCAGCGATTCGATTATTGGTGGAACAAAATAATACTGATATTGTTGCGTGGAATAAATTATACAAGAAAGAGCTATTTGAAGAAATTAACTATCCGGTTGGCGAGAAGCATGAGGATGCGTTGACGACGTACAAAATCTTAGCAAAAGCAAAAATAGTAAGTTATTTAGCAGAATCGTTGTACTATTATGAGGAAAGAGAAGGAAGTATTGTTAAGTCTGAAAGGCCAGAAGAGAGATTAAATGCACGGGAAAGAGCGACAAGAGAAGCTATCGAATTTTTTAAGAATAATAAAAAACTAAAAGCGGCGGCTGAAGTTTCACTTCTTTTGGCAAAGTATGCCTATTTAGATGCGGTGATAAAAAAAGAAATTGATGGTAGATATTATTACAAGAATTTGTTATGGATTAAAAAGTATATGAATGATTTTAAAGATAATAAATATATGACAAGTAAATTAAAATTATATAATATCTTGATTAAAGTTGGATTATATAAAACATTTCGTAAAATCGTTTAGTTTATGACCAAAGTTTTAAATAAGCGTCAGAAACTTTTTTAGGATCACCATCTTGAATAATTTTCCCATTATCTATAAGGATAGCTCGGGTACAGAATTTACGAACATTATCCATAGTGTGAGTGACGAGAATAACAGTTTGTTTTTTATCTTTGAGAGAATTAAAATAGTCGTTGCATTTTTGTTGGAAAGCGGCATCGCCAACGGCGAGAACTTCATCTAGGAGAAGGATATCGCCTCGGGCGCGAATAGCAATTGAGAAGGCGAGACGAACTTGCATGCCTGAACTATAATTCTTAAGTTTTTGGTCTTGAAAATCTTTTAACTCGGCGAATTCCCAAATGTCGTCATACATAGCGTCCATTTCTTCGTTAGAAAAACCAAGAAGCGCGCCATTCATATAGACATTTTCGCGACCGGTTAATTCAGGATTAAAACCGACACCGAGTTCTATAAACGGAACTAAATTTCCATTGATAGTTATTTCGCCTTTTCCAGGATAATAAATACCGGCGAGAATTTTTAAGAGAGTAGATTTACCGGAACCATTACGGCCAATAATGCCGACGAACTCACCTTTTTTAATTTCAAAATTGAGGTCTTTTAGAACTTTTTGTTCTTTATAACCCTTAATCCCTCGAAGGCGGTTAAAGATGGCTTGTTTGAGTCCAGAAGATTGTTCAGTGGGGAGATTAAAACTTTTGTGCAAATTTTTTACGCTAATAGCAATGTCATTGTCGATATTTACTTCTGTACGGGTGCCAATTTTATTATGTTTCATATTAAACTTCCTCCGCGAAGAATTTAGATTTTTTACGGAAGATGAATGCACCGATGATTAGAATGATGATAGTTAGGACTATTGGGATTACGACGGAAGGATTATGGATATAATTCCAAGTCGTAATAGTTTCATGGGTAATTAAACTATAGCGGATATCTTGAATGGCTTGAGCAATAGGGTTCAACAATATGACTTTGGCAGCGAGAGTACTAGTAGTAGCAACCATGGAAATTGGATAAATAATAGGAACTGCATAGAAAAGAGCCTGAATAAGAACATCCCAGATAGAAGTTATGTCGCGATATTTAACGTTAATTGACCCTAATAGAAAAGCAATCCCTAGAGATAATATATATAATTCTAGAATGGCAGGTATAATTAGAAACCATGAGAGGCTAAATTCTACGCCGTTAATAAGTGCAAAAATTATAACGACGACAACGTTAATTAACATATTTATCACGGCGGTTAGGGTAGCTGAAACTACGACGATATATTTTGGAAAACTAATTTTGCGAAGGAGATCGCCGCGATTCACGACGGCTTGGATGCCCTGGGAAGTGCATTCTGTAAAGAAACTCCACATAGTAGTTCCGCAAAGTAAATAGACTGGGTAATGAGGAATATCGCTACCAAACCTAAGCAACTTCGCAAAAACGACGTAGAGGATTGCGAACATTAATAATGGGCGAAGAAGGGCCCAGAGGTATCCAAGTACTGAACCTTGGTAACGAAGTTTAAAATCGGTTTTAGTGAGTTCTTTTAAAAGAATACGATTTTTACGATTAAAAACACGAGGAATACTCATATTTAATTATTTTATCATACAAAAGAAAATTTTACGAGACGAAGGGTAAAAAAAGAATATGTTAGAATATAGAATATGGGGAGAAAGAAAAAGAAAACGAAAAGCCACAGAAATAAAATTAGGTTTTTGATTTTTGGCGGGATACTTTTGTTTGTGATAGCTACGATATTTTTAATGGGAAGCTTTAATAAGAGAAATAATGAATATAAGAAAAAAGTACCAAAAATCGAGATTATTTTAAGTAATGCAACAATAGACGAGGTTAACGAAAATGGAAAATGGATATTATACGATAGCAATGAATTAATTATAAATAATAATGGGGAAGAACATTATTTTAGTAACGTTGAATTAAAAGGGCGAGGTAATGCATCATGGATGATGGACAAAAAATCTTATAGAATTAAATTAAATGAAAAAGCCAATCTGCTTGGTTTAGGTAAACGAAAGAAATGGGGGCTTATTTCTAATTGGCTAGATGATAGTTTGTTAAGAAATGATTTAGCGCAGTATATTGCGGGAATGTTGAATGAAAGATATCCGATACGTGGGGAATTTGTTGAATTAAAAATTGACGGAAAAGATTTAGGATTATATTATCTGGTCAATTTAATGTCAATTGGGAAGAGGATGGTGGACTTGAGGGATTCGATGGGGATTCTAGTTGAGCTTGATAATGCTTATTGTGAGAGCGGAGGAGAATGGAAGAAAAGTGAAGCGTTTGGGGATTGTTTAGTGGTTGAGGAAGTAGTGGAGGAGAGTAATTCTAAAAAGGCTTTAGAGTTATTTGTGGAAGAATATAGTAATTTTGAAAAAGCGGTGTCGGAAGGAGATTTCGGATTGGCCTCGGAGATAGGAGACATGGAGTCGTGGGCGAAATATTATCTTTTGAGTGAATTTACTTCTAATCCAGATGCGTATGTGACGAGTTGGTACTTGTATAAAGATGGCGAAAGCGACAAGATTCATGCAGGGTTAGGTTGGGATTTTGATGCAGCGTTCGGAAACCGGAATTGGGGGGAGTGGCCAGAAGGATTTTATTCACCGAACGAAACGATGATAAGAATGAAATATGTTTTTGGAGAATATGATAGTTTTAGTTTAGAAGGTGGGGACTGCGGATATAAAATAGATGAAGGCGATATTATGGTTTCTCCGGTAATGTGCTATTTGATAGATATGCCGGAGTTTAGGGATTTAGTCGGTGAGCTTTATAAGGAAATGTTGATGAACAAAAGAGAGGAAGTGCTAAGTTATGTCCGAGATAAAGCTCAGCATATTCGAGAAGTGGCTTTGCGAGACGATGTGTTATGGGGCGGCGACTTTGATGCGGAAGTGAGATATCTAACTTGGTGGATTGAGGAGAGATTTAATTATTTTGATATTATATATGGTTCAAGAGAAATAAAGCCAGAGATTAGAGCTAATAAAGTATAAGTTATTGCTTCAGGCGACGTTTAGAACGAATGTATGAGATGTGCCAACGAAGATAAACTAGATGAAGCCAAAATTTTTCGATCGCTGTAGGGTTTTTGCCGAGCCACTTTTTGAGATTTTTGTAAGAGTTTTGCCAATTTTTCCAATTCGCAGCAGTTTTTCGTATAGTGCTGGTTTCGGTGCCATAGTTATAGATGTAAAGAGGATTTGGCGTATAGGCAATTTCGCCTTTTGCATATTTAAGGTAGTCAAGGACGAATTTAGTATCTTCAGCGAAGTTGAGCTTTTCGTCAAAGTGGATTTTTTGTTCTTTTATCACATCGGATTTAAATAATTTATTATTACAGGAATACATACGGCCATCTTTTACGAGTAGTTTTAAAATATAGGCTTTTTGCGACTCGTTTTTGTGACGAGGTTTTAACTCGGACTGATAAAGATTTTTTGAGGTTCCTTCTTTGAGGCGGTTATATTGATGTCCACAAACGGCGATTGACGTATTGTTAGAATAAAGCTGGAGTAGATTTTCGACGAATTTTGGATTTATTTTGTCATCGGAATCGACGAAACCAATATACTCGCCAGTTGCTTTTTTAATTCCGGTGTTGCGAGCGGAAGATTGGCCGGAGTTTGGCTGGCTAATCAGTTTAATGCGATGGTCTTTTTTGGCGAATTCTTTGGCAATTTTTTCGGAATTATCGGTGGAGCCATCGTTGACTAAGATAATTTCGAGATTTTGATAAGTTTGGTCAATGATAGAGTCGAGACAACGTTTTAAATATTTTTCAGTGTTATAAATCGGGACGATGATAGAAACTTTGTAATTCATGTCGTTATTATATCATATGGACAAAAGTTGCATTATATAGTATAATAGATGCGTTTAGTTTTTAAGGTAAAGAGGAAATAAAGAGAGTATGGATGCGGAAGATAGAAAAATTGAGAAAATAGAGGGGGAGATTTTTGGGGCAGAAAATGTAATTCGAGTACGGGGGGCGAGACAAAATAATCTAGCTAACCTTGATGTTGATATTCCGAGAGATAAATTAGTTATTATTACCGGGCTTTCTGGGTCGGGAAAATCGAGTCTAGCGTTTGATACGATTTATGCTGAGGGACAGAGAAGGTATGTTGAATCACTGTCGAGTTATGCGCGAATGTTTCTTGGGATTATGGATAAACCAGATGTCGATTCGATTACTGGGCTTTCACCAGCGATTTCGATTGATCAAAAATCAACTTCACGAAATCCACGTTCAACCGTCGCGACTGTAACAGAAATCTATGATTATTTAAGATTATTATTTGCAAGAGTTGGAGTTCCGCATTGTCCAATTTGCCACAAAGAAGTTTCAAGACGATCGACGGAAGATATTGTTGATGAAGTAATGAAATTACCTTTGGGTTCGAAATTAATGCTGCTTGCGCCAATTGTATCTTCGAAAAAGGGTGAATTTTTACATATCTCGGAACAATATTCGGCTAAAGGTTTTTCGCGAGTAAGGGTTGACGGAATTATTTATGCTCTGGATGAATTTCCGGAATTAAATAAAAATGAGAGACATGACATTGAAATTGTAGTTGATCGATTTGTTTTAAATCCAGAAATGCGAACGAGGATTTCTGGGTCAATTGAACAAGCCCTTGAAATGGGACAAGGAATTATTCAACTTTTGAAAATTAATGATAATTCGGTTGCAGTAGGAGAAAATCGGATTTCGGCTGAAGGGACGGAAGTTTTGACGTATTCGCAAAGATATGCTTGTCCGGATCATCCGGATGAGCTAATCCCGGAACTAACACCGCGGCTGTTTAGTTTTAATGCGCCGGAAGGGGCATGTCCAGTTTGTACGGGTTTGGGGTCGCGAATGGAAATTGACCCAGGACTTGTGTTTAATAACAATTTGACGATTGCGGAAGGCGGAATTCGGCCGTTTAATCGGGTCGGACAAGATTCTTGGTGGCTAAAAATATTGATGCAAGTTGGGGTTAAGCATGGATTTAACGTTTATACTCCAATTGGGGAACTTAGTGAGGAAGTGCGACATTTGATTTTGTACGGAACTGGAGATGAGAAATATGAGATGAAGATCAGTGGGTCTGGACGATTTGCCGAAGGAACGGTTTATGAGACAATTTATGAGGGGGTAATCCCAACTTTAGAGCGACGATACAATGATCCGAAGACGAGTGAGTTTATGAAGCACGACATTGAGCGTTTTATGCGAGTACGAGAATGTCAGGAATGTCATGGAGCGAGGTTAAAGCCGGCGGTTTTAGCGGTTACGATACACGATCTTAACATTGTTGATATGTGTAACTTGGATGTTGATGCGACGCTTGAAGTTTTAAATCAGGATTTAGGATTTTCGGAGTCGGAAGCTTTAATTGCGGGGCCGATTTTGAAAGAGATTCGAGAGCGAGTTAGCTTTATGCAAGACGTTGGACTAGGATATTTGGAATTAGGACGAGCAGCGAATACGCTCTCGGGCGGAGAGGCACAAAGGATTCGTTTAGCAACACAAATTGGTTCGGGGCTTCAAGGGGTTTTGTATGTTTTAGATGAACCGTCAATTGGACTTCATCAAAGAGACAACGATAAATTAATTGCAACATTAAAGCATTTGCGAGATCTTAAGAATACAGTGCTTGTAGTAGAACATGATGAAGACACAATGAAGGCGAGCGATTATATTATTGATATTGGGCCGGGCGCGGGGCTTGCTGGAGGGCAATTAGTTGCGGCAGGAACGCCGGAGGAAATAATGAAGAATCCGAATTCGCTAACGGGAAAATACTTATCTGGCGAGATGACGATTCAGGTGCCAAAAAAACAACGAAAAGCAAAGAGGGGACAAGAAATAGTTGTAGTTGGAGCGAGAGAAAATAATTTAAAAAATATTGATGTGCATTTTCCACTTGGAGTAATGACGGTGGTCTCGGGGGTTTCGGGAAGCGGAAAGTCAACTTTAGTAAATTCGATTTTGGCTAATGAGCTATTAGCGAGGTTGCATCGAGCGCAGACGGTTTCGGGGACACACGAGAGGATTGACGGAATTCAAAACATCAATAAAGCAATTGTGATTGATCAGAGCCCGATTGGGCGGACGCCGCGATCAAATCCGGCGACATATACTGGTGTGTTTAATGCGATTCGTGAATTATTTGCGTCACAGCCAGAAGCAGAAGTTAGAGGTTATAAGGCAGGGAGATTTTCGTTTAATGTAAAAGGCGGTCGGTGTGAAAATTGCCAGGGGGATGGAGTGAATAAGATCGAAATGCATTTTTTGCCAGATGTTTATGTAACTTGTCCGAAATGTCATGGACGGCGATATAACGCTGAAGCGCTTGAAATTAAATACAAAGGGAAAGATATTTCACAAGTACTTGAGATGACGATTGATGAGGCGGTGGAATTTTTTGCAAATATTCCGTCGATTGCGCCGAAACTTAAGACGATTCAAGAAGTTGGCTTAGGATATATTAAATTGGGGCAGCCTGCGACGACGTTTTCGGGAGGAGAAGCGCAAAGAATTAAGCTTGCAACGGAACTTTCTAGACGATCGACGGGGAAGACTTTATATATTTTAGATGAGCCGACGACGGGGCTCCATACGGACGACGTGAAAAGATTACTTGCGATTTTGAACAGGTTAGTTGACGGTGGAAATTCGATGATAATTATTGAGCATAATTTACATGTGATTAAGTCGGCGGACTGGGTGATTGATATGGGTCCGGAAGGAGGATTAAAGGGTGGTATGGTTGTTGCGGAGGGGACGCCGGAGGAGTTAGCTCGGAATGCGAAGACACCGACGGGGGAATACCTAGCTCAAACTCTTTTTGGAAAAAAGAGTTTGGCAGAAAAATAGTGATTTTCAAATCAGAAGTGAATTCCGATTTGAAAATTGATTAAGATGGAAGGACAGAATGAGTTGGAAAAACGATCAAGTAGATAAAGATGAAACGAACAAAATACTTAGGCTAGCTAAGAGTGTTTTGAATATTGAGGGGGATTTTGTCGAGCTGGGATGCTATAAGGGGGATACGTCGTTATTGTTGGCGGAAATTTTACGGGAATTTAATAAAGGTGGGGTTGTGGAAAACTTGGTGGAGAATTCTGTGGAAAAGATGTTGAAAAGGCGTGGAGAAGATGAGGAAAACGATAGTTGTGGGAGTGGTGTGAAAAAGTTGTGGATTTACGATTCGTTTGAAGGATTGCCGGAGAAAAGCAGTGCGGATGAATCAGTTTTAGGGATAGATTTTAAGGGCGGAGAACTTTTTGTTACAAAAAGAGAAGTTAAGGAGAGGTTTCTTCGAGCAGGGTTGCCGGTTCCGGTGATAAAGAAAGGATGGTTTAAAGATTTGACGGCTGAAGATTTGCCCTTGAAAATTGCGTTTGCGTTTCTTGACGGGGATTTTTATGAGTCGATTAGAGATTCTTTAAAATTGGTGGGACCGAGAATGAGTACTGGCGGGGTGATTGCGGTGCATGATTATACAAATCCGGCGCTTCCAGGTGTCAAAAAAGCGGTGGATGAGTGGGGTAAGTGCAGTGAGTGCAGACTGATTTTATTATAGCGTAATGGAAATGAGGATGAGGATTCAAGAGGCATAGATTGAGTTCATTTTGAAGAATGATTTTTGGGTTGATTTTTGGAAAGTTTTTATGCTAAAATGGGAACATGGATGAGGCCGCAAGAAGTGAGAATCTTGGCTTGACTGGAAATCCTCAAGGTGGGGATATAATTTTGAGCGCTCCGGATTCTGGAAAATCGCGGAAGGGACTAGTCATTGTTTTAGTTGTTTTGGTAGTTTTAGCGGCGTTAGTTGGGGGAGGAGTGGTGCTTTGGAGGAGTGGGGTGTTGGGGGGCGAAAATGCCGGGTCTTCAAATTCAATAGATTTGACTCAAGAATTTAATAAATATGCTAATTATTTACTATATGGGCAGTCGACTTCGGACGCAATTAATGGTAAATTTGAAAAATATTCTGTCTATTCTATAGAGGAGGCTTTTGATAATAATGATCTTGATTATGCTAATAATTTGGAAGAATATTGGAAGGTTTTTTATTCACTTTGGTCAGAAAAAGAGTTATACGATAGTGGAATAATAAACAACCAAAATGACTTAATGAATTTTTGGATTTATTATGTTAGGATGGGCAATTTTTCGGATGAAGAATTATTAAACTTGTTTTTAAGTGACGGTAAAGATGAGACTTATGAAAAAATTGAACAGCGATATAATGGAGTAGATGAAATAAAATACGAACCTGGAGTAGCATACATCAATGCCGAGAAGAGACGGGCGAAAGCAGCGACAGATCTTTACGAGCAATATTGGATTGCAGGCTGCATCACAGATAGTTCTTTAAGTGCTGCTTGTGTCGAGTCGGTAAATATACCGGTGGAAACTTTACAAAACTACATAGATGCGGAAGAGAGCGTAATGTCGGATTTTATGGGGATTGTGATGTCGCATTTAGTAAATAACTGTTGGCTAATTTCTGAACAAATGGGAGGTAAATGATGAATAAGAAAAAAAAATTATGGTTAGTTGTAATATATTTTTTGGTTTTTTTCTTTGGATTATTTAGTACAAACGTTAATGCTGACACGAGTGTTAAGGAATACGAAAAGGCTATTGCTACCTCATTAATTCAATGCTATTCTAGCGGCGTGGATTTTAAGGGTAGTAATGCCAATAGCCCATTGACGATGAAGGAATACAAAAGTTATACGGTAGATGGATATCAATTTATGAATAGCGCAACGACTGTTCCGGTCCCAAATAGTTATTTAAACCAGGATGATATGACTTGTCTTAATTTGGTAGTGTCGTTAATCAATGGAAATGGGCAGAGTATACCTAATGGGAATAGCTCAGATGATACGCAAATTAGTAATTTTTTGATTGACGATATTGGGTACAACGCTAGTTCCGCTAATAGTTCTGGTGAATGTATTTCATTTAATTATAATGTCGGTTCGTCCATGACGAAAACCCAACAAATATGCGCAAGCGTGATAAACGATAATGGGACTATGGGTGTTGACAAATTGGAGATTTTGGATGGCGACAAAAGTGCAGTAAAATTTACTGCAAAAAAATCTTCTTTAAAAATTGATTGCCAAGTTGGTATTGGCGATGGTGGGTGCAATGACCAGACGTTCACGAAAGGCGTCACTAGTTGGGAAGACTTCAAGAGTTCTGTGCTTCAGGAGATGCTGACAAATAATTATCAAGGTGGGTATCATTTGTTGGGCTATTCTTACGGGCTGGTTCTAGACGAATCTAAGGGGGGGCCGATGAACGTTGACCCATACGGGTCATCTGTGTCTGAATATGCGCTTGGAAATAATGCAAAGAGTGTAGGCACGAAGTTTTTGCTTGGTACGTCGTATACTTCTGCCCCAACGTTTTCACAAGAAGAGCAATTTGTCTTGTATCAGAATTATCTAAAGAATTATTATGAAGCGGATGTTTTGTGTGGTCTTAGTGAAAATGAGGTCACAGCGAAAGTTGGGCAAGGCTATAAAGAAATACGAGCATATGATGGTGGAGAATTTAAAACGTGTTATGCGATTGCTACAAAGAATAATAATAAAAAGGTAAACGGAATTAGTGGTTCGGTGTTTGGGTCGAAAAATTGTGATTTTGAGTGTTTAACAAATTGGTTGAAGAATTCCACAGTATCTTCACTGCCAGGAGACGTAGATATTGCTGGTATTAACGGTCATGGGGTGAATGATGGCGGAGGCAGTAATGGCCAAAGCAACAATGGGGAAGATGACGTGTGTTTTAAGGGGGCTGGACCGATGGGATGGATATTGTGCCCCGTAATTTCTGGCGTGGCAGAGTGGGGAGGCCAAGCATATAATTGGATAGAAAATCAATTTTTACAGATAAGAGCGTCAATTTTTACGGATGAAACAAATGGGGTGCAAGAAGTGTGGTCAACAATTCGGAATATTGCTAACGTTGGTTTTATTATATTTCTTTTGGCTGTAATTTTTTCGCAATTAACAGGGATTGGAATTGATAATTATGGCATAAAGAAAATTTTACCAAAGTTAATAATGTGTGCAATTTTAGTTAATTTGAGCTATTTAATATGCGAATTATTAATTGATCTAAGTAATATTGTGGGGAATGGATTAAAAGATTTGTTGTCCAGTATGGGGCCAGAGTTGTCTCCTGCTACGGAAAGCTATTCTGCTAGTGGGGGTCAATATGCTGCCGTGTTTGGCGGCGGGATAATAGCTGCGGCGATTGGAATGTTCTTCACTTATGGTGGCTTGGGAATGATCATAATGTTACTTGTTGCTTTAATTTCGTGTGTATTTTCTATCTTAGTTTTGTTTGTAATTTTGATGATACGGCAGGCGGGAGTAGTAATTGGTGTTATTGTGGCACCGGTTGCAATACTGTGTTATGTCCTTCCTAATACAGAAAAAGCATATAAGAAGTGGTTTGATTTAATGAAGGGATTCTTGATAGTTTATCCGATATGCGGACTAGTAATTGGTGCGGGAGATTTAGTTTCGAGAGTGTTTGGTAATCTAGCTGGCGGAGCGAGCGGTGATCCTGCCTTACAAATTGGGTTCGCTTTAAGTGCAATGCTGACGCAAGTTTTGCCATATTTATTTATTCCGACTTTACTTAAGGGCTCGCTTGCAGCGATGGGTAATGTTGGTGCGAAGGTTTCTAGCCTTGGACGTGGACTTAGTGGTCAAACTGGAAAGGCGTTAAAAGGCACGGATGCTATGAAGGCGTCGATGCAGCGAGCGAATGACAGTAGAATTATGAGGAGAGCAGGATTTAACGCTAAAACGGGAGAATTGAATGCTGTGGGGAGACTCAAGGCGAGGGCGGCCAAGTCTGGAGTAGGCAAAGCCCTTGGTTGGACACGTTTGCAAAGTCAGTATGTACAGGCAGCTAATGACGTAAGAGGTAAAAATATAGGAGCAGAGGCTGCGCTAACTGGTGCTGTTGCGGCAAGCGCGATAGCGTCTGGCGCACAAAGTAAAACTTTAGGAAGACAGGTTACTACGCCAGCGGACTATTATGAAGATCAAATGGCGAGTGCTGCGAGATCTGGTAATGTGACGGCTTTTGAAACTGCGGTTGAAGCGGCGATTGCTTCGGGTCAGCTTAAAGATAAAGATATTGCGGCGATGGTAAGAAGGCAGATTGGCCAAACTCAAAGCACAATTGGCAACGATGGCGTGAGGCAGAACTTTTATCGGAAGATGGCGGCGAAATATGGAAACGGATTTATGGCGACGGATGTAGAAATGCGTTCTTGGATGCAGCAGAGTGGGAAGTTGAAGCAGAATGGACAAATGGTTGATTATAATATTAGCAGTAGCGTAGCTGGAGACTATGCTAGTCGTGGTGGTATGACGGTTGATGATATTAAATTGGGCGATGTTCAGAAAATGTCTGGCGATAGCATGGCGTCGATGATCACATCTGGTATTATTAGTCGTGGTATGGCGGAAGAGGCTTTAGCGGCGGGTGGCTTGTCTGACGATAAGAAGATTATGTTGGGGGCTGCGGCGAATGGGGCTGTGCCAACTGGTATGAATCCTGATACTTTGAAGAATAGCGCACAAGCTTTGGCTAGAAATGATACAGTTAATGGTGTGACAGTCGCAAATGCGCGAACTAATTTGGGTAATGTTACTCCCGATCAGGTCGCGATGTGGACTGCACCACGGGCGGAGGATGTTACGATTCGAGATGTGTCGATTAGAAATGCGCAAGATGGGTCGAAGAACCAAACTGATGTGTTACAAGTTCATCAAAGGGGAGTAAAAGTTACGCCAAGGCCGGTTCCGCCGAGATCTAATCCTCCGACGCCACCACCGACGCCCTAGGGGTTTCACGGGTTTCATTCCCCCGGTGAGGGTTAGCGACGGATTCATATAAAAAAACTAACCCTCGCCAGGGGAATGAAGCTATTAACTCTTAGAATAAGGCGGGCTTTACTTTAAAAAACAAAACCGTTATAATGAAATCATTAAACGGAGGAAAAATATGAAAAAATACATTGCTGAGTTTATCGGCACTTTAGTGTTGGTTTTAATCGGCTGTGGTACTGCGATGGCTGTTGGGTGCAACCCGGCCGAAGGAAGTGGTTATATTTTAACCGCTTTTGCTTTTGGTCTGGCGTTACTAACTATGGCGTATAGTATCGGTAATATTTCTGGGTGTCATATTAATCCAGCGGTCTCGTTAGGGATGTGGCTATCGAAGCGGATGAGTGGAAGTGATTTAATTGGATATATAGTCGCACAATCGCTTGGGGCGTTAGCTGGCGCTGGGATACTTGCTTTAATCTTTAACGGAAGCGGAATTATTGATATGACTGGAGCATTTGGCTCGAATGGTCTTGCGGGGGTAAATGGTAATTTCGGGATAGGAGTATTAGTTGAGATTTTACTAACATTCGTGTTTGTACTTTCGATTCTTGGAGTAACTTCGGAAAAAGCCAAACATGGCCATGTAGCAGGACTTGTAATCGCGCTATCTTTAGTCGCAGTGCATATTTTAGGAATTGGTCTTACTGGGACAAGCGTAAACCCAGCAAGGTCGCTTGGCCCTGCAATCGTAGCAGCGTTTAATGGCACAAGTGCGGCGATAAGTTCAGTTTGGGTATTTATCGTAGGGCCATTAGTCGGGGGAGCTTTAGCAGCGTGTGTTTATAAATATCTGGAAAAGAAATAGGTTTTTTAATTTTTGTAAAATAGTAAAAAATAGAATTACGTAAATACAACACTAAAACCCGTCGGACAAATCGGCGGGTTTTAATACGTAATAATAAACGAAAAAGTAAAAAATATTTTTTACCTCAAAAATGTGTAAAATCTTTTGAAGACGGTTTTAATTTGGAGAGTATGGTCGGAAAAATTTAAAAAACCACTAGCCAAACAAAAAAGGTTGTGGTAATATGTAGTTAAATATTTTAAAACTAAACAAAGTGTAGGTCATATGAAAGAAATTGGCAAATCATATTTAGCATTAGGGGGACTTATTACAATAACCTTACTCTCCGGCATAATCCTTAGCTCTATTCATGTCTCCGCCAATGACACTACCGTAGATGACATCTCCATCACCGTCCCAGTCTCCTGCTCTCTTTCTAGTACGGGTAATGACTCACATACTGCTACTCTTCCTAATGGTATCTATTCAGCTACCTACACAGATACTACAAGTGGAGTAGACTATACTAATGGTATAGGCACTACTACCATTAAAGCCTACTGTAATGATAATAATGGCTTTGCT
>JAZUNK010000006.1:0-10378 GCA_045604085.1 Candidatus Nanosyncoccus sp.
GTATAGGCACTACTACCATTAAAGCCTACTGTAATGATAATAATGGCTTTGCTATCTATGCAGCAGGATATACGGGAGAAGTAGTAGGAGAAGAGAATAGTAATAAGCTAGTAGGTACTACTACGGGTATAGGAAACATAGCTACCGGTACAGCTACTTCAGGTGATACTTCTAACTGGTCTATGAAACTCACTGCTACTTCAGGAACCTATACACCAATCATTGTAGGTAGTACTAATGATACAGAAAAAGAAACCAGTACGCCAGATTTCTCTAACTACACGGCAGTACCAAATGAATACGTTAAAGTTGCTTATAAGAACTCTGGTACTGATAATGGAACTAATGCAGAAGGAGCAACTCTTACTACTACTTATGCTGCTTATATCTCCCAAACTCAACCTGCTGGTACTTATGAGGGCAAAGTGATTTATGTGATGGTGCATCCGGCTAGTGCGGCAGCACCAATAGTACCTAAATCACTAGATACTGCAACAACCCTGCAGGAAGTTACTTACTGTAAAAATACTTTAACTGAAGGTCAGGTCTATACCTTAACTGATGCTCGTGACGGCCAACAATACAAAGTAGCTAGACTAGCTGACGGTAACTGTTGGATGCTGGATAACCTAGCTTTGGATCCAACTGATGCCACCACAGCCGCTAATATGAATGAAAACAACACGAACGCTACTAGTGCAGCGATCAGCAATCTCTTAAACGGCGGTAGCACCACTACGGGTTGGTCATCTACTGCCGTAGCAGATGTAGATTCAGGCTTCAACTCTTACACTGCACCAATGATCAACAACGCTAGTAAAGATACCCTAGTTACAAGTTACGGTCCAGCATCTACCAATGGACAAGCTAAAGTTGGTATCTACTACAATTACTGTGCCGCTACGGTAGGGACCTATTGCTATGAAAGTGATAGTGGCGTAGACCAACCAGATACCGACATAGATGCCTCCCAAGACCTCTGCCCAACTAACTGGAGAATGCCTACCGGTGGTGACCCTAATGGCGAATACTACAAACTATTTAATAAGTATAGCACTACCCAGGACGCTACCAGTACCGCTAGCCTGCAATATAACTTGTCTACCCCTCTGTCGGGCGTCTTCTACAATAGCTCGGTGGACTATCAGGGCGATTGGGGCAGCTGGTGGTCTTCCACCTACTTCAATGACAGCTATATGCACGTACTATACGTGTATTCTACGATCGTCAACCCGTACGACAGCAACAGTCGCGACAACGGTAACTCGATGAGATGCCTAGTAGGCGAGTAGTTTAGTTTTGTTCGCTTTTCCTGTATTCTTTCCCGACGCCATCTTTCAGGAATAAGGCGCCCCCGTTTCCGCGAGTCAATGCGAGCGGGAACAGGCGGGCGCGAAGCATTCCTAGCTACCCTTTATCTTAAACTATGCTATAATCAAATTATGGACAATGTTAAAATTCTTGCTATCGTCGGCATGAGCGGTTCCGGAAAATCCGTCGCCGTAGATTATCTAACAGATAAAGGCTATCCAAAGGTTTATTTTGGCGGCATGATTTATAAAGAAATGGAAAAACGGGGAATTGAGAGAACTGAAGACGGTGAATCCGAAAAGAAATTCCGCGAAGAAATTCGTGAAAAAGAAGGTAAAGATTGGGTCGTAAATCAAGTTATTGCCGAAACAAAGGATTTAATCGCTGCTGGCCAAAAAAGAATTATTCTAGACGGTGTTTATTCCTGGACAGAATATAAAACTTTGAAGCATGAATTTCCAAAGAGTATTGTTTTCCTTGCTATAGTCGTTGATAAAAAACTTAGATATGAGAGGGTCTCTAAGCGTCCCGGTCGCTCTTTTGACGGGGCGGCTATCCGCGAGCGCGATCGTTCCGAAATTGAAAATCTTGAAAAAGGCGGCCCAATCGCCGCTGCGGATTATTATATATTAAATAATGGTACGATCGAAGAAATGAATTTGGACCTTGCCAAAATATTAAAGGAGATAAATTTTTGACCGATATAGCTAATCTTAGTAACGTAGCTTATAAAAAAGGCAACTGGATGCGCTATACGCTCTGGGTTCTTGCTGCATTTTGCATCGGTATCCTAATCCATACTTTCATTAGTGCTATGAACGGTGAAGTTTCTGCCCCCATTCCCGAAGATTATCGCTTCGCCATTGTAAATAACTATGCCGAGGGTAGCAAAGTTCGTACTTCATATTATGTCTACGATGATAAAATCCTTGTAGTTGACGAAAGTTTTGATGATAATACCGTCCACCGTGCCGTTTTAATTTATGATGATGTTAATACTGATACTCTTTATTTAGACTCTGAAGATACTGCGGAGATTTGCGAACTCGGTAGTTGCGGCTCCTATCCTAAGGTACTTAAAACAATAAAGAGTTTACTTTCACGTAAAGTCGGAAGGGAATATATAGGATTTTAATATGAAACGTCTTGTAATTATTGACGGGAAATCTGTTTTTTACCGGGGGTATTATGCGATGGGCGCCTTAAGTCTCTCGGACGGGACGCCAACTGGAGGAGTTTATGGCTTTGCAGCCATCGCAATGGAAATAGTTAAAAAAATAAATCCAACAAAAGTCGTCGTGGCTTGGGATTCTAAAACTTCCGTAACTCGTCGTCGCGAAATTTATCCTGAATATAAAGCTGGGCGCATTAAGCCAGGCGATGATTTTTACACTCAAATCCCGCTCCTTGAAGAATTAGTGAACGACCTCGGCTGGGCTTTTATTGAAATAGATAATTACGAAGCCGATGACATCATTGGTACTTTGAGTCGCGAAGCTGACGAAACTCTAGATGAAAAAGGGAACTGTGATTATGAGACTTATATTATTTCTTCAGATCTCGACATGCTCCAGATTGTCGATGAAAATACCCACATGTGGCGCATTTTAAAAGGCTTTACGAATATTGAGAAAATTGATGTTGCCGAAATTGAAGAGAAGTATGGCATAAAAAAGTCTCAATTTTTAGATTTGAAGGCCCTGAAAGGTGATTCCTCTGATAATATTCCGGGCGTTCCTGGCATTGGCGAAAAAACCGCCGCGAAATTATTAAACGAATATGGCGATCTTGATGGCATATATAACAATATAAATAAAATTACTGGCTCTACTAAGACTAAGCTCGAAGCCGGTCGCGACTCAGCTTATATGTCTAGGACGCTCGCAAAAATCATGTTTGACGCTCCAGTTAACCTTGCCAAAATCCCCGATTTTAAATTTGACCGCCCCCGCGTCATCTCCGGCCTCAAGAAGCTAGAATTCAACTCTTTAATACGAAAGATTGAAAAAGATAGTCAGTCCGATGAAGCGACCGAATCTAAAAACAAATTAGATGGGGTGGCCAACGATGTCTTTTTCAAGGGCGGTAACCGATTAGCTCGCTCTGAGGCGTATATTCCTGACGGACCCGAGAAAGCTGCCCGAAGGGCACACTTTCCCGGAGTCCCAGCGTATGACGCCGAAGGCGAGTTAGTCGGCCCTGAAAAAGACATGTCGGACAGGACCCCATCTGATATAATTATCAATTACGACATTAAGTCTTTAATGCACGACGACGAAAAAATCGCCTCCGACATTTTATCCGGCAAACCCTTCTGGGACCTCGGCCAAGCCGCCTTCCTCCTTAACCCACTTATGAGAGAAGAACCCCAACTAGTCGTCCCAGAAGAAGAGTATCAAAAACAGCTCACCGAGTTCCAAAAATACCCCCGACTATATAATATATATAAAAACTTCGACCTCCCTCTCATCCCGATTCTGTACAAAATGGAGAAAAAGGGCATGATGATCGATCGATTGTATTTTGATAATCTGAAAGAAGAGTATATTGCCGAAGTTGCTGAAATTGAACAAGAAATTTATTCGCTTGCTGGCCAGGAATTTAATATTAATTCACCCATTCAACTTTCCGAAATTCTCTTCACGTCCCTAGATCTTCCGACAAAAGGCATCAAAAAAACTACTCGCGGTTATTCGACTGGCGCAAAAGAACTTGAAAAATTAAAAGATCTCCATCCGATCGTCCCAAAAATTACCGAATATCGCGAAGCTGCTAAATTGCTAAATACCTATATTATCCCGATGCCAGCTCTTGCTGACGAAGAGAATCGGATTCATACGACTTTTACTCAAAACGTTACTGCGACCGGTCGCTTGAGCTCTAAAGATCCAAACTTACAAAATATCCCCGTCCGGACTGAAGAAGGGAAACGTATTCGTTCTGGCTTTATCGCTCCGAAAGGAAAAGTTCTTGTTTCCGCTGATTATTCTCAATTCGAACTTCGTCTCGCTGCAATTCTTTCTAGCGACAAAGCCCTAATTGACGACTTTAATAATGATATAGATATACATACCAAAACCGCCTCCGAAGCTTTTAATGTTCCTATGGATAAAGTCACAAAAGACCAACGCCGCGCTGCTAAAGTTATTAACTTTGGTATCCTTTACGGTATGAGCGTCAAAGGGCTCTCCGACGCCGCAAAAATGCCAATTTACGAAGCAAAAAGGTTCATCGATAATTATTTTGAACTTCGTGCGCCAATAAAGAAAAAACTCGGATCAATCCTAAAACAAGCAAGGGAAGAAGGTTTTGTCGAAACTTTTTATGGTCGTCGTCGCCCAACTCCAGACGTAAAATCTTCTAATTTTGTCATCCGTCAAGCTGCCGAACGTGCCGCCGAGAATATGCCGATCCAGGGTACTGAGGCTGATCTAATGAAACGTGCCATGATTAAAGTCGATCAAAAACTTCCCGAAGATGCCGAGCTTGTTATGCAGGTTCACGATTCTTTAATTGTCGAATGTGATGAGTCGCAGGCTCCCGCAGTCGCAAAAATCCTTAAAGAAGAGATGGAGTCCGTCGCTCCCGAACTCGCTATTAAGCTAGCCGTCGAAGTTACGATTGGTAAAAACTGGGGCGAGCTCTAAAATCGAACTTATACAAAAAACACACAAGTTCAACTCGTCTATTCTTTTTTGCTAAGCCAATACACGGTAGAGAAGAGTATGATATGATATAGATATGGAAAAAGGTATCGAGATTTATAAAGTGGCTAAAGGCGAAGTTGTCTTTAATGTTGATGCCGTAGAAGAAACTATCTGGGCTACCCAAGAGCAAATTGCTCAGCTTTTTGATGTTCAAGTCCCAGCTATCGCTAAACATCTTAATAATATCTATAAGAGTGGCGAACTCCAAATGGACGCAACTTTTTCCAAAATGGAAAAAGTTCAAATCGAGGGTGGTCGTAAAGTAAAAAGAAAAATCAAACTATATAATCTCGACGCTATTATCTCTGTCGGCTCCCGTGTTAATTCTAAAAAAGCGACCGATTTTCGTATCTGGGCAACAAAAATTCTTCACCACTACGTTGTCGAGGGTGTTGCAATTAACAAACGAAGACTAAAAGAGTTAGATTCCGAGAAACTCCACGAAATCGAAAGCGCCCTTGGTATTGTCAAACGTCTTGCTGCTTCCTATGATCTTTCTGCCGATGAAGCAGGAGGCATTTTAGAAGTTATTACAAAATACGCCCCGAGTTTCAAAGCTCTAAAAGAATATGACGAAGGTCACATATCCTTTCTTAAAGGGAAGAAGCGAACGCTAAAAACCCTTAGCCTTACCGAGTGCAGCGATATTATAATGCAGCTTAAGAAAAATGTTAAAGGAGACGAACTTTTTGGAAAACCTAGAAATAAGGCTTTCGAATCTTCTCTTGGCGCTATTACTCAAACCTACGATGGTAAAGACCTTTATTCAACCGTTTCTGAAAAAGCCGCGAACCTCCTCTATCTTATTATCAAAGATCATCCTTTTTATGATGGCAATAAACGTATTGGCGCCCTTCTTTTTGTAGTCTTCTTAACAATTAACGATTATCATCTAACTAAAAATGGAGAAACAAAAATTTCCGACCGCGCCTTAACCGCTCTCGCCCTCCTCATCGCCGAGTCTAATCCGAAAGAAAAAGGGCTATTAATAGCCCTTATCTGCAAGTTGCTAGAAGGATAATTTTAATTCCGCAAAATGTAAATCATTCTTCCAACTATCTTGCATAAGCGATATTCTGCTCCATCGCCTGTGTCTCCAGGGCGACTAGTCTTTCTGCATCATTGATCGAAGAATTTACCGAATGCTTAACACGAGCCTTTTCTTCCGCCTTCTTCGCGTCATTCCAGCGATCCAAAGTTCCAACAAGATAACCAGTAATCCGGCGAAGTCTTTCAAATTTTCCTTCACTAAACCATTCTGCGTGCTCATCAAAATACTCGCGTGCAGCCTCTTCATCTTTCGCAGAGATTAGCCTCATTCCGGCTTCAACCAAACACGAAACATGCATCGTTTCATATTGATCAAAGTCCGCCAAAACCTCTTTCGCTTCTTTCTCAGAGATCTTCGCATATTTATTTACCGATTTCAAAAATCTTTTAATATCAAAATTCTCAATTTCATTTGGATTACTGTAAACAATTTTCTTCATGGTTTTTCCTTTCTTGCCTCAAATTCTTTCAATTTTTCAATAGGATTTTAGGCTTTTTTAATTTTATAAGCATTACCTGAAATCATTATAAACCCCACATATAGCGTTCGTCAAGACCTTTTTACGCTAAATGTAGTGTTATGGTATAATTGTCTTATGCCAGAGTTGCCAGAGGTAGAAACTATTAAAAGAGGTTTAAAAACCTTTATTTTAGAGAAGAGAATCAAAAAGATTACAGTTTTTTGTGAAAAATCTTTCCAGGGGAACAAAAATCTTGCTGAAAATGCAAAAATTACAACAATCCGTCGCTTCGGCAAGGCTCTTATTTTGGATTTAAGCAATCAATATTCACTCATGATTCATCTTCGCATGACGGGTCAGCTTATCTATGATGGGAAAGAACGTTATGCTGCCGGCCATCCAAGCGATAATTTTACCTCTAAACTTCCTAATAAACAAACTCGTGTTCTTTTGGAATTTGAAAATGGCACTCTTTATTTTAACGATCAGCGTAAATTTGGCTTTATTAAGGTTTTAAAAACGGCAGAGATTAAGGACGATAGTTTTATCAAAAAACTCGCCAAAGAACCCTGGGAGATGGCTCCAGAAGAACTCTACGCAAAATTCCAAAGGCACAAAAATTCAATTATTAAAGCTGTCATTTTGGATCAATCAATTATCTGTGGTCTCGGGAATATCTACGCCGACGAATCATTATTCGCAGCCAAAATCCACCCCGAGAGAAGAGCCGGTTCACTTTCCATCATTGAGACAAAAAATCTCCTAGAAGCCGCAAAAGATGTTATGACAAAATCAATAAATTCGGGTGGCTCTACAATGGCAACTTATGTCAAAGCCGACGGGACAAAAGGAGATTATCTTGAACTTTTTGCACAAGTTTTCCACAAGGAAGGACAACCCTGCCCAAGATGTGGAGAAAAAATAGAAAAAATTAAAGTCGCTGGTCGTGGCACTCATTTTTGTCCAAAATGTCAATTTATCTCTGTGAATTCCGAAGAAAGCGCCTATGAAAATGCCGCAAAGCTTTGTCGAAAGGAGGCAAACCATGCTTAAGATTTTTACAGGCGAAGATCGTGTTCGTGCGAAGCAGGAGATTACTAAGCTTCTTGGAAAAAATTACGAAGTTATCGAAGGTGCAGAAATTAACGAAAACGATCTCCCTAGTATTTTTCTCGGTAATTCACTTTTTTCAGAAACCCGCAATATTTTAATCCGAGACCTCTCGGCTAACAAACTCGTTTTTGATAAACTTCCTGGCTACCTAAATACTCCGCACAATATTATCATTCAAGAGTTAAAACTAGATAAGCGCAGTTCTACCTACAAGGCACTAAAAGATAAGATAGAAATTGTTGAATTTTCAGCACCTAAAAATTTTAACCTTAATCTTGTTTTTGACATTTACAGAACTGCTAAAACAAACGGTAGAAAATCCGTCGAAATGCTCGAAAGGATTAAACAAGACGAAGATCCAATTATGTTTTTTGGTCTTCTCGCTTCGCAAGCTCTTAAGGATTATAGTCAAAAACAGGGAACTAAAGAAAAGAGAGTCCTAAAAGAACTCTCTAAACTTGATCTCGATCTAAAAACTACTTCTTATCAGCCTTGGCTTTTGATTGAGTCTTTTTTGTTGCGACTTTCTTCGCTGGAGCCTTAGTTGTTTCGGCTTTCTTCTCCTGCGCTTTGGTCTTTTTTGCTAATTTAACCTCAGCTGCCTTGGCAAAAGCATGTAATTTTGCTTTTCGGCGAGAAGCTGTATTTTTCTTTAATAAATCTTTCTTTACAGCCTTATCGTATTCAGACTGAATCTTAGCTAGGGTTTCCGAAGTCGGATTAGCTTTAAAAGCCTTCAAAGCGGCCTTAATGTCTTTCTTAATTTGTTGATTATGCGCGGTTCGCTTTTCTGCTTGCCTCGCAGCCTTCTTGGCGGATTTAATAATCGGCATTTTCTTCCTATTTTAGATTAAAAATTAATGACTTTTGTTCATTATACCGCATTTCTCTGAAAAAGTAAAGAGAAATCCCTTGCCTAAAATAAGAGCTTATGTTAATATCTAATTATGGAAAGGTTCACATATGCCTGAAGAACAAACAATTACTAATCCACCCACACCAACTAACGGAGCTTCAGCCCCAGTAGTTAATGATGCTCAAACTACAAACGAGCCTCAGCCTGTCGCTCCTCCGGCACAAGTTGTGACCGAACCGACTGCCCCCGTTGCAACCACGTCAGAGCCAGCTCCTGCGTCAGACTCTACTTCCGTTCCAGATAATACTGAAATTTACGCTGAAGTAGCTAATCGGATTAGTGCTGCCCAAAATGTTTTGATCGCCCTTTCTAGCGATCCATCGGTCGACGAAATGGCTGCCGCAATTGGCCTTTCGCTTTATCTTGACAAATTGGGCAAGCGTGCAACTGCAATCTATTCCGGTTCTACCCCAAATGCTCTTGAATTTTTGAACCCCGAAGAAGCTTTCGAGACTAGTGTTGATGCGCTTCAAGATTTCGTAATTGCTCTAAACAAGGAAAAAGCTGATCATCTTCGCTATAAACTTGATGGTGATTACGTTAAGATTTATATTACGCCATATAGAACTCGTATTTCCGAAGACGATCTCGATTTTTCTTATGGTGACTTCAACGTAGATTTAGTCCTCGCGCTTGACGTTGTGAATGGCATTGATCTCGATTCTGCCCTTCGCGAACACGGGCGTATTATGCATGATGCAACAATCATCAACATCACAACCGGCAACCCCGGAAAATTCGGCGAAATTGAATGGAGCGATAAAAAATCGAGCTCCGTTTCAGAAATGATTGCTAAGCTACTTTATAGCGTTAATAGTAAAGTTAAGATCGAAAAAGAAGAAGCCACCGCCTTCTTAACTGGAATCGTTGCGGCAACAAACCGCTTTTCGAACGCAAATACTACTCCTGAGACTATGAACGTTGCTTCGCGCTTAATGCAATCTGGTGCTAACCAACAACTCATTTCTAAAAACATTACACCAGACATTGAGAATGAAATGCTTTCGCTTCTTAGCCCTTCAAAATCGGAAAAAAAGAGCACCGATCCAACAAAATTGGACATTAAGCACGGTAATGAAGAAGTCGTTGAAGAGTCAGGAGAAGTCGAAGGTCAGGTTACCGAGAAAAATTCTTCTCTATTAGACGACCTTAAAGCTGCCGAGGCCAGCCTAGCTCAGACTGGCGCCGAAACTACTCCCGACGAAAGTAATAAACCAATTAAAATCGATGAATTAACTGATGAGGCCCCAGCAGAAACGCCAGAGGAAGAAAATCGTTCAGCTGAATCATCTATTCAGGAGCCTTCGTCCGAGACTCACATTTCTGGCGAGGCGAGCTTACCCCCAGTTGTTGAACCACCTCTAGAAAATGAATCTGAGCCACATTTAGAGCCGTCTTCGGAGCCGATTCTTTCAGCACCTAATGATTTAGCGGAAGATACAAGCATATCTGCCGAAGCAAAAGATAAAGGCGAAAAAATTATTGAACCATCTTCAAGTTTTAACAAGAACATGCCGGAAGGGGAAACTGAACACTATGGCAAAATGCTTGAAGACGCCCTCTCTAATCTGGGTGGGAATTCCGCTACCTCTGAACCTACTTCGATCATAGACAATCCAGCCGTCTCTATCGCACCAACAGTTCCGTCTAACCCTGAGATTAATGGTGTCCCGGAAATTAATTACATGCCGATGCCTGGAGAAGAAGTTCTTCCGCCTCCGCCGGCTCCACCAATCGATATGGCTTCTCCGATCGAACCAGCTTCAACGGCCATTACTTCTGCGCCAATTTCCCCTATCGCCCCTGCGACCCCCGCATCG
>JAZUNK010000007.1:0-3799 GCA_045604085.1 Candidatus Nanosyncoccus sp.
AAAACGAAATGGGGGTGTTTTAGGTTTAGTCGTTGCACTAGTAGTAGTTTTGATTGGCGGAGTGATATTTATGGGGGCGGTAAGTGGATGGTTTGACGATCCGAGGGTTGTCTTAGACTCGGAATATTATGGTGAGGGGGCGGAGTTCTTGGAATTATCGGTGGCAGAATATGAAGATTTGGTTGAAGATAAGAAGAGTTTTTTGGTTTTTGTTGATCAAGGAGGGTGTACGACTGCGGATAGATTACGTGGATATGTTGAAGAATATATGAAGGAAAATGAAATATTAGTTTATCGGATGATGTTTTCGGAGGTAAAAGAGTCTTCACTACATGATTTTGTTAAATATTATCCATCTTTTGTAGTGGTGTCTCGAGGTAAGGTTATCAGATATTTAAGGGCGGATGAAGATGATGATGCTGAACTATATAATAGTTATGATGCGTTTCGGGATTGGCTTTCTAATATATTAAAATAGTTTGTGGAAAAATTGGATGATAAAGCTTAAAAATGTTTAAAAAATGCTTGACAATGCCATTCTGCTTATGTAAAATAGAAGATGTTAAAGGTCATATTTAACACAAATATTAATTTAAGTCCGTTTTGTACGGAGGAGAGAGAAATAATATGAAAAAATCATTAATCGCAGTTTCAGCGGCTTCTTTAGCAGTTGCAGCTTTGCCGGTTGTTGGGGTGTTTGCTACGACTTCGACTGTGACTGACACTTTGAATGTTACTATTCCAGCTGCTTGTACCATCAGAAATGATGTTACGACCGGTGAAGACGAAGCTACTCCATCAACGGAGAACGTTTATAATGTTACGATGAAGAACGGTGAGTTCCGTGATGACATCGGTACCGGTGCTGATGGCGTGACTGGCGACAGCGACAACACTATTAATGTTAACTGCAATATTCAATCTGGTACAGACGCTGGATGGGTCCTATCGGCTGCTCCTAAGGGTGGTGCAAACACGTTGGTTAGTGGGAGCAACACGATTGATTCTGCTGTCCATACTGATCAGACCACTTCTAGCTGGGCATTCAAGACCGCTGCTTCTGGTGTAACCTATCAAACTGGTTACGCGACTGATACGTGGGCAGCTGTTCCTTCAGCTTCCGCTAACATCGCGAAAGGTACTGGTAATGCTGAATTCACGATGACCTATCAGGTTTACATTAGCACGACTCAGGCTACTGGTACTTATACTGGTGGTGTAGTCTACACTTTGACCAATCCTGAAGCTTAATCAAATTCAGCATAAAATACAGCCTCTTTGGGGGCTGTATTTTTTTAGTTTTATGATATAATGGCGTAAATAAGAGAGGTGAAAATGGTTGAAAAAAAAAGAAATAAAAGTAATATTTTAAAGGCGATTTGTCTAGCGCTGATACTAGGGGCGATTCCGATTCTAATTTGGTTTTTAACAAATAAATCGGAAACAAGAATAACCGAAGACACGACTTACGCTTCAATTTCTTCTTTACAATGTAGTTTAGCTAATTCAGAAGAAGCATTTTTCAAATCAGAGAATGTCCAAAGGTATGAGCACAAAATCAAAGTACTACTTAAAAATGATAAATTAGATGCTATTTCATATAATTATGAAGGAACATATAATTCTAACGCTGTGGCCGAAGACGCGATGGCAAAGTTTTATGCTGCCTATAATAAATATATGGCTAGCCTGAATTTAAATCCGCAAGATTTAACTCCGAATCTCTCTGCTGTGAAAACTAAGGTAACTATTTCTTTGTATGCGGAAAGAAAGAAGATTAATTCCGGGATACTACCTATATTTTTCTTGGAGAGGGAGGACATAGAGAAAATCGAAAAGTATGACGGAAAAGAATTTGAGAAATACTATAAAAATAAAGGTTTTAGCTGTACTTTTAAAGAATAAAGTGTTATAATAAGTAAAACAAAAGGAGGTAAATGAAAAACAGGGTTATAAATACTTTAATGGTGGGCGTAATGTTGGTTATGGGCTTGGTCGGCTTATCGGGAGAAAAAGCTTTTGCGGGTTCGAACTCGATGACGATTACTCCGCCTAAGCAAAGGATGATATTAATTCCTGGCGAAAAATACACCAATACAATTAGTGTTTTTAATGCTAACGACAGTACGAGGGATTTAAAGTATGAAGTCAGCGTGGGGTCTTTTAGTCAGACTAAGGATGGGAGTTCTCCCGATGATTATGGGAATGTGAATATTATAAGTGAGTCTAGCTATAATCAGATTATGGATTGGATTACTTTAGATAAAAAGGAGGGAGTAGTCGCACCAAACCATTCGGACGAAATTGCCTATACTATTGATGTGCCAAAAAATGCTCCTGCTGGCGGTCAATATGCTACGATCGTAATTACGGATAAGACTACAAGTGGCGTTTCTGGAGCTGGGAACGTAAGTATTGATCAATCGTTTCAATTTGCGTCGATTATTTATGCGGAGGTAGCAGGGGAGACAAAGGAAGATGGCGAGATTTTGGAAAATAATATGCCGTCATTTCTATTGAATGGGCCGCTTGAGGCAACCTCGATGGTTAAAAATAAGGGCAATGTCCATACAGATGCGGAATATGTTTTACAAGTAACACCGTTTTTCGGAGGAGATGATTATTGTAATAATGAGGAAGAGCCAGAGACGAGTTTAGTGTTGCCCGAAACGGAACGATACCATGCGCAGACTTGTGATTTGCCGGCGGTTGGGATTTTTAAGGCGAAGCAGACGGTAAAGATTTTTGGGGAGACTTCGATAGTCGAAAAGATGGTAATTATCTGTCCATTATGGCTTCTATTCCTGATTATTTTTGTAATTGCTGCGATCATTCTTTGGATTGTGATGCGGATTAAAGAAAGAGGGAAGAATAAGTAAACTAGAGCTATTTACTGCAAAATAAATTATAAAGATGCCGCCCATAAATATGGGCGGCATCTTTATATATCATAGTGAATATAGGGTATTTTTATATTAAATATCCCCGACCAAAAGGTCGGGGAAAGAAGATGGGTGACGAGTTATGTGGTCATGTTAGCATGATATTCGGCATGGGCTTGTTTAATGCGAGCGAGACCGCTTTCGTGCTTGAGCAACATGGCTTGGTAGGCAGCGACTTTGTTGACGTCACCGAGTTCCAGGCTTTTTCGGAGATGTTTGTCCAGAACGTAGGCTGGAATGAATAGCTTCGGTGCTTTCATTTTTTATACCTCCTTAAGAAAACGAAGCTTGCATGCAATTTTAATATAAAAAATTATAAAAGTCAAGACCAGAAAGAAATGACATATAAAAAGTCGAAAAAAGGTGTTGACATTTAGAATTTGGTGCGATATAATAGGGGAAGTTAAGCAAGTCGTCTTTTACGACCTCTACAAAAAGAAAAAGGAAAGCGAGGAATCTTTTGAGGTCGCTTTGGCGGTTTCAAAATCTTCTTTTAAGACTCTCCTGATTAACAATTTGGAAACGATAAAGATTTTAAAGACGGAACAAGCAATTGATTTTGAACATCGATTGCTAGTTAAGTCAATGCATAAAAAGGTAATTAAGGGCACTGATAGTGGATGCCTTGACAATCAATACCGATGAAGGCCGTAGAAGTCTGCGATAAGCCTCGGGGATCTGACAGCGAGAAATGATCCGGCGATTGCCGAATGGGCAAACCTAATGTGGGTCATGCCACATTGTCGCTACCTGAACACATAGGGTAGAGGACGGGAACGGGCCGAACTGAATCATCTTAGTAGGTCCAGGAAAAGAGAATAACCAATGATTCCGAAAGTAGTGGCGAGCGAAATTGG
>JAZUNK010000008.1:0-42267 GCA_045604085.1 Candidatus Nanosyncoccus sp.
TATCTCGGCCCACAGCCAGCTATGCAAGACCAAGTTTATGCCCCGCAAGTCTCTGACCCAGGAGCTTTCAAAATTCCAGGCACATAAAAAATACCCCTTCGGGGGTATTTTTTTGAGTCTCCCTTTTTGATACGAAAAAAGCCCGAAGGGCTTTTGAATGGCGGATCCGACGAGACTCGATTCGAAGAACGACTCGCCAGCTCATTATTTATCCCTGGAGCAATTAAACAAATATGGTAATTTGGCGCGAGTCGATTCGAAGAACGAGTCTCGTTCTTTTGAAGTTTACAATAACAAAAAATGGCGGATCCGACGAGACTCGAACTCGCGACCTCTGCCGTGACAGGGCAGCGCTCTAACCAACTGAGCTACGAATCCAACCTTCTCATATTATAGCTCATTTTTTTTCAAAAAACAAGCCCCTTTACGCCAAATACTTGACATTTTATTGAACTTGTGCTATAATGAAGACATAAGACTTTTTTGAAAGGTCTTTGGAACTTAACCTTCAAAAACAATAGCCGGCGGGCTTTAAGCGTTTGGAGACTATTATGAAGAACAGGAACTATGGAAGTGATGATGGAAAGAGGCATGAACTGAAAAGGCTGAAAGACATGTGCGTTGCATACAGCAACACGAATGCGCATCACGTCAGCTATCTCCCTGAAGAAGTCTACGAGAAGAGTCTGTATATCCCGCCTGAGGGGATCATCGTAAAGCGTTTTCAGGAAGTCCCGCCCCTGAATAGCGGAGAAGACGAATGGGCTTTTCCCGTTATCCGTGGGGGTGTCCTGACCGCCGAATACGCAGAACGACTTGGTACTTATTCGGTAAAGGACGACATTATTCAGTTCGTCGACCGCGAAGGAGATACTTATGTATCTCCGTGCCCAAGCGTCCTTAAGATCCTGAAAAGGAATCGTTTCCGCGAGATTAAGGTAAAAGGAAGCCTTCCTCTCGCTCGAGGTGGCCGGCCATCAGGAATCTTTTATGGCGAGGACTACAAAAACGTCTGGTCGAGGCTCATAGAAATTTCCTACACCGAGATCGCTGAGATTCATGCCCAGCTCGCACAGAATGATTCTTAAGAAGGTTTTAGCCCTCAGTTAAATACTGGGGGCTTTTCCTTTTCTAGATATCTCTTGTTTTTCCATGCTACCTGTGGTATAATACATCTTAATATGGCTATTAAAGTTACTAGAAAAGATCAAGGTGAGGCGAACGAAAACATTATTCGTCGTTTTAACCGTAAAGTTCTTCAGAGTGGTATGATGCCTTTAAAAAAGTCGCAAATGCGCTTCAGCAAACCTATTTCTAAGCGTGAGCGTCGCTTAAAGGCTATTATCCGCGAGGCTCGTAAGGCTGAAAAAACCGAACGAATCAAATTAGGACTTAAATAATAAATCTCCCGAAAGGGAGATTTATTATATGTAATTACATATGATATAATACACTTAAAGGAGTTTTATGATCATTCTATTTGGTTTAGCTGGCTCCGGCAAGGGCACTCAAGGTAAGGCTTTGTCAGAGATTTTTGGCTGGCGTTGGCTCTCGGTTGGTGAGGCGATCCGTCAAGCTGGCGGCTATGAAGATATTATTAACAATGGCGGATTAATTCCTGACGAAGATGTTATTAAATTGATGGATAAACAAATTCAAAAATCCGAAGACGAAGGATTTGATGTTATTCTTGATGGTTACCCTCGTGATGAAGTTCAGGCTAAGTACATAATAGATACAATGGCCGATAAAATTAACGGTGCAATTATTCTTGAGGTCCCGAAAGAGGAACTCTACGATCGGCTTGCACTTCGTGGTCGCGACGACGATAAGGAAAAGGAGAGTATTGATCGACGTTTTGAAATTTTTGAACAAAATATTTATTCAATTTTACCTCTATTAGAGTCCAAAAATATTCCAATTGAACGTGTGGATGGAGTTGGCAAAGTTGAAGAGGTAACAAGACGGTTGGTTGAAGTGGTCAAAGAATTCAACCCCGACGCAATTGAACAAGAAGACGATGTAAATGGTGGAGAAATTGAAAAAAGCTATGGCGAATAAGAAGGGAATTATAAATATTGAAACCGCCTCTCGTGCCGAAGTCGAAGAAAAAATTGCTGCGATGCGCGAAGGCGGAAAAATCCACGGGAATCTTTTTAAAGATCTTAAAGAATATGTAAAACCCGGGATGACCGGGAAAGAAATTGATGCTTGGGTTAGAAAAGAGATAGTGAAACGTGGCGCGAAAGTTGCTTATGATATGCTAGAGGAAAAATTCCCAGGTGCAATTTGTATTTCAGTCAATGACGAACTTGTGCACGGTGCTCCAACCGACGAACCGCTAGAAGAGGGAGATAAGGTCTCCTTTGATTTAGATATTTATTATAAAGGTTATTTTACCGATTCGGCTTTTACGATGATTGTTGGCGGAAAGGGCTCTCCCGCGGTAAAGAAAATGATTGAAGTTACCGAAGCTTCGATGTGGGAAGGAATCGAACAAGTTAAACCTGGCGCGCATATTGGCGATATCGGCTCTGCGGTTGAAAAAGTTTTAAGAAAAGGGCATCTCGGCGTCATTGAGAATTATATCGGCCACGGCATCGGTAAATCTATGCATGAACTCCCCGAGGTCCCAAATTATGGCAAAAAAGGCCACGGTTACAAGCTCGTTGAGGGCGATACTATCTGTATCGAACCCATGTCTTGCCTCGGCAAACCCGCGAATTATGTGGATAAAGACGACAACTGGACTGTCAAAATGAAAGACGGTTCCATCGGCTGCCACTGCGAGCACACCGTTCTCGTCACCAAGGACGGCTACGAAGTCCTCACCCTCCCAGACTAATACCTCTTTCGCTCCTCTGAAATATTGTTGTAAAAAATACGACAATATTTTTTACACGATGCATAAGTATTATGTTATAATAAAAGAACAAAGGTCATAGTTTTATAATTTAGCCTTATACAAATACAATATTAAAAAATACAGAGGTTACATGAAGGTCATACTTGCTAAAGCTAAGCAAGCGGTTAAACAATCAACAAAGCAGCTAGGCAATAGGCGATGTTCCAGCGCCAACGGTTTTTTCACTTCTGAGATCGTTGGCGCTGTGACCTCGCTTATTTTGATGCTCACGCTAGGTTTTATCAGTCTAGCAGTGTCTATGATGTTTAGCTCCTCCGTCTACGCAGATTACACCATCTCCATGATTACCAGTGGCGCTCATAGCATAGATGTGATGTCAAAAGCAGGCGGAGAGACTGGTACCAGTATCAGTGAAGATGCTATTACCGTCACTACTACTTGCCCTAGTGGCTATAATCTTACTCTTTCTACTTCCGTGAACAACAATAACTTGTACCTAGATGGCGATATTAGTAACAATACTGCTGGTACCTACTTCACTCCAGCAGATGGTACTACAGCTTTGTCTAGCGCTACTAATACCTGGGGATACTATTATAACAGCAATAGTACTACTGCCCCTACTGAGTCTAGCATCTTTAGTCCAGTACCAGTCACTGGCTCTGCTACTACCATTAAGACTTCTACTAGTACTTCTGACTCTTTCTCTATCTACTATGGTATAGCAGTATCTAGCTCTATGGCGCCTGGTACTTATAAAATGATTCCAGATACTAATAACTCCAACCATGATGGTGCTATTGTCTACCAATTAACTATGGCTCAAAGTTGTCTACCTTACACTGTAGTCTTTAATCCTACATCTACCGCTACTGGTACTAATCTTTCTGGTACTGGCACCATGAGTGACCAAATCATCCCAGCCGGTGTAGCTACTGCACTAGACTCTAATACCTTTACTGCTCCGTCTGGCTATGAGTTTGATAGCTGGAATACTGCTCAGGATGGTACTGGCACTTCATATACTGATGGCCAGTCTGTTATCGACCTTACTACTGGTGGTACGTCTATTACGCTTTATGCGCAGTGGGAGAAAGCCGATTTATGTAAAGGTAAAACCGCCCTCTACGATCTTGTAGCATGCCGTAGTAAAGGAGTCATGACTAACGATGCCAATGTAAATACCGGCATCCAGGCCGCTATCACCACTGATAACTCTGGAGTGTTCAAATACAATCCATCTGTCTTCGGCGCATCTAGTGATGCCAGCAATGATTACGGCATTTACTTCTACCGCGGTATTCTAGACAGCAATCTAGACGGCACTAGTAGCACTTATGGCTCTGCTGGTGACGGTGTCACGCACCCTAACTACGTCATCCTAGACGCTAACGGCACTAAAGACACCTCAGACACCTGTTGGCGTATCGTCCGTACTACCGGCTCTGGTGGCGTAAAGATGATTTACAATGGCAAATGGACCGGCTCTACTTGTGCGAATGCTACTACCGCCGCCCAAGTCACTACCAGGGCCTTCAACGGTACTTACTCCACCTACCAGCAAATCGTCCGCGTAGGCTATACATATAACAGCACCTACGCCACTAACACTTCCCAGTCTGGTACCATCGCCCAGATTTTTGGCACTAACTCTGACCCATCCGTAAATAACACTCGCTCCACTATCAAAGCATACATAGAAGACACCTGGTATCCTAGCACTTTAGGAGCAAGTAGTAGCAACTACACTTCTATCCTAGAACCCAGTGCTGGCTATTGCAATGACCGCACCATGAATACATCCACCAGCTGGACTTCCCCACTTGCCGAATCTACCATTATTGCTTCCACCTATGGTACTTCGGGTCAGCAAGATTACTACTTTGGTGCATATCCAAGAAACACCCAGACTTCTCAACCACCATCCCTTACTTGTGGTAATAGATATAGCCAAATAGACCGTAGCACCGTAGACTTATACCGCTATGTCTCCGGTAGTACTGGTGCATCTAACGAACTTAAATACCCAGCTGCTCTCCTTACGGCCGATGAAGTTGCCTTCGCTGGCTCTGGTGGAAGCACAGCTTCTCAGGGTTCAGCTTATCATTATAACTCATACCTCAGGTCCGGTTCGGCCTTTTGGTTGCTCTCCCCGTACAACCGCAGCTCGGACGGCATCGCCCGCGGGTTCAGCCTGGGCTCGGGCGGTGACTTCATCGGCTACTTCGTGTACGACCGGAATGGGGTGCGCCCCGCCATTTCTCTCGCCTCTGGAACGACCGCCACCTCCGGCTCTGGCACCGCCGCCGATCCGTGGGTAGTAGAAGCACCTTGAGCTGTACCCTTAATTGAAGTAAATCCATTTTCCAGCTGTGCTCACAAAAGTAGACTTCCGTTCAGTACGCCTCATTAAACAAAACTTGACGCTTTAGGATGTAACTGTGTTATAATTAAACTATGGATAACGATAAACGCTTTGTTACCGGGCTTGATGTTGGAACCGAGAACGTTCGTGCTGTCATCGCGAGCGTAAATAAATCCGGCGAAATTGCTATTGTCGGCTACAATGAGGGCAAATCTGCCGGTATGCGAAAAGGTATTCCTGCGAACCTTGCCGGTCCTGCCGGTAGTATCGATAAAATGCTTGGTGATGCCGAACGTATGGGCGGTTATGATGTCCGGAGCGCTTATGTCTCAATTAACGGCTCTACTGTTATCTCCACACACACCGAGGGCATGATTGCTGTCGGAACAGTTGAACATGAAATAGATGGAAATGATCTTGATCGCGTTGAAGATGTTGCTGTCTCTGGTCGTATTCCTGCGAACAGAGAAGTTTTAGACGTTATTCCTTTAGAATATGCCCTAGATGGACAAGGCGGAATTAAGGATCCGCTTGGTATGTCCGGCGCCCGTTTAGAAATGCGCGCAAATGTTATTTCTGCTCTAACCCCTAACGTTGAAAATCTTAAAAAGGCCACCATGACCGCTGACGTTGAAGCTCAGCGACTTATTCCGACCGCCGTCGCTGCCGCAAAAGCTGTTCTTTCCGAGCGTCAAAAAGAAAATGGTGTCGCCGTAATTGACTTAGGTGCTGCGACGACTTCCGTTGCAATCTATGAAGAAGGCGATTTACAATACGTCGGCGTCGTCCCGGCCGGCTCGAACAATATTACAAACGATCTCGCGATTGTCCTTGCGATCGACCCCGACCTTGCTGAGGAAATTAAAATTCGCTTTGTGACCGGAAATTTTAATACTGAAAAAAGTCCAGTTATTAAAATTGGCAAAGAGGGTAAAGAGCGTGCTTTTGACCGCAAAGAAGTTGAAGAAGTTGTTAAAGCTCGCCTCGAAGAGATTTTTGGCGAAATCCGTAAAAAACTTAAAACCGCAAAATATGATCAAAGGCTCCCAGAGGGAATTATCCTCACGGGTGGCGGTGCTAAAATGCGCGACATCGATTTATTTGCCAAAGAAGTTCTCGAAGCAGCTGTCAAAATCGGTACTCCAAAAAATCTTGGCGGAGTCTCAGATGCAATAGAAAAACCCGAATTTGCCGTCGCTGTTGGTCTCGCTCTTTTCGCTGCAGAGGAAGCGCAATACTCCGCTCCGTCCGGCAAAAAACCGAAAAAATCCCCAAAAACTCCAAAAGCTAGTTCTAATCCCCTAGGTTTTGTTAAAAAAATTCTCTCAAAATTCTAATCTTCTTGACATATTTTTAACCTAAAAGTTATAATATAGAAATATAGAGGCCACACAAACATTAAAATAAGGTGTTACCAATGTCGAGCCTCCACTTAACTAAAATCGCTAAAAATTTCTATATTCGAAAAATAAAAACTATGTTTTTTTCGAGCGCCATAATTCTTTTTTCTTTATTATTTACAGTTATTCAAACACATTCGAATGCAATCTCTTCAGGGGTCCCCTCTCGAGAAACGCCATCCGTCGCTGAAATTAACCCAGCCTATACCACCACTCAAAAAATGATAGTTTTAATAATAGAAATTAATCCCCGCCTGAAAACTATTAGCGGCCAACCTAAAGCCGCGGATCTTTTGCATTCGGTAGAAAATATAGCTGAAATTGCCGTAAACGAACAGATTAGTGATTTAGAATGGGCTTCAAAAAGCTATCTTGACATTGAAACCATATGGGAATACGTAGATGATTTTCCACATTACAAAACTAGCTTTACTCTTCCCGACGGGACAACTAGTTACGCCTTCGATGAGAAGAATTATTTAATGGCCGCAGACGACGGCAGCGGTAATTATAGTTGGTGGAACTTAAATAACAATGGTTGGCTAGGCGATAAAATACCGGCATTTAGCTTCGACTACGATTGGATTTTCGAAAGATTAGATCTCGTAAATAGGCGCAATAATGGCGAATTTGATCAAGTCTGGTTAGTTTCGATTGATCCGACACAATCTTTTGAAATAATTATGGCTGGGAAAAATCCGTATTACCTCAATGGGGAATCGTACGAAGCTGATTGTGATAATTTTGTATTCGGTGGCGCTAGCATGTCTAGACGAGACTCTCAGCTACACGCCTACGCTCACGGCATAGAATCTATCATGGGTATACGTAGCCTCAACTACCCAGCCGGAGTTTACCAGATGAGCTACGATTCATATGTCAAAGATAGCATCAACATTTCCACTAAAGAAGAATATTTAGCTCTAAACCCATGGGAAAGATTTGTGCTAAACGACCATGCAAACTCCGGCGCACTAAACGGGATAGGGAACATCCATTTCCCATTCAACGCCAGATACGATTATGACTATTCTAATAATAGGGCGGTCCGCACTACTTTTCTGGAGTGGCGGGATTCCGGATTAGAAGACGCAACGGGCGACTTTATTTCCACCAACCGTATGATGTGGGATAGCTCACCATATAATGATGGTGGACCGAATCTACCCGGCGGGAGATATTTTACTAGATTTTGGCTCTCCCTCTTCCCGCACGAAACTGGGTATACGAAAGATGGGTATCTAAAAAACTGGTGGAAATACATTTATTCCGCTGATTATGTTACCGATATTTCTAGTGACAAAACAGAATACTACGGCGCGATCGGAGACAATTTTGACTTAATATATACCCTTAATTTTAAGTCTAATCATATCGAACCTAATAAAAATGTTACTGATGGTAATAATGTCAACATTTCTAACCCTGAAGTCGTAACTTTTGTAGATAATCAACTTAAAGCTATCGATAATGGCGATAGCACAGTCACAATATATATAGACGGTAAAAGTATAGAATATAATATTACGATTTCGCCAGAATATGCTTCTGAAACATCTAATCCAGAAAACGCGTCGGACGAAACGACTCAAACTAATACAACCAATAATAAACACAATCCACCATCTGCATCTGATAATAAAAGCGAATCTTTAGAAGCTCCCGATACCGGCGAAGAGCTAAAAGAAAAAGTGGGCGCCACTTCTACGATTGTCGTTTCATTGTTTATGATAATCCTCTTGCTTTTTCTTAAAAAGAGATGTATTATATAACCATAAGAGGTTATAGACTTTGTTGGGCTTGTCTAAAGAGTCACAAATAGAGTGTTGAATAAAAATTTATAATATCTGAAAGGATTAATAATATGTCAACACAGTTCACTGTGACGATCAAAAAGCCAGAAGATGGCCTTGTCGCTCCTGGCACTGGTGTATTAACTACGCCAGTAGAGATTAACCAAGCTCCTAATGCTAATGCTAGTAGCTCCGGGGCAGCCTTTATATCCGGAGTTATCATCCTATCATTTTTAGCTGTAGTCGCTGTTCTCTTTGTGCTCAATCGCAAAAAAACTAAGAAGATGCAAATCTCCAAGTTTAAGACTACTCTAGGCTTCACCGCCTTAATCTTAGCCGTAACTGGTGCGTTGGCGTTAAGTTTAAAACATAATTATCAAGAAACAAAACCAGCTCTCGCCGCAGGAGATGAAAACACTCTCTCTATTATCACATCAGACGTTAATCTAGTAGCCGAAGTAGGAGATGTTCCTGTCTATACTATGGCTAAAGACACCGTTACGGTAAATTCTGCTACTAAAGCTGGCTATATCCTCAGCGCCTATGTAGATAAAACTGATGTTGTTCTACCAGACACTGAACACAAAGTTGCTGGCCTCACTAACGGCAAGCCTAGCAGCCTACAAGACAATACCTGGGGTATTTCACTCACGGAACCTACTAGTGCTGAAGATGAAGTCTTCATAGGCTTACCAGCTGATCCTAATGATGCGTTTATTATTAAGAACACAACTGGAGCTACTGAGGCTAATGATCAAACCACTCTTTATTACAGTGCTTATGTTACGCCAGACTTACCTTATGGTACTTATACCGGCGTAACAGTTACTTACCTTGCCACGGTTCATCCTTCTGCCCTTTATATGCAAGATGTTTCAGAATGGGGCGGTACTTTAAGCATGGGCGACGAAGTAGACGCTATAGATAAACGTGATAATAAAACCTATAAAGTAGCTAGACTAGCTGACGACAACCTTTGGATGACCCAGAACTTAGACTTAGACTTAGACGAAGAAGTTACTTACACCAACGAAGATACTGATATTGGTTGGAATATTGCTACTAATTCCTACGATGAGGAAACTTGGGTGCCGGCGGAGTCTACGGCGATCGGGCGACCAATCTGGAGCCCAAATGCACAGGACCCAATAATAAGGTCGCTTGATCCAGGGGACATTTACTGGAATGGAAACACAGAAGGATCGTCGGCTGCGTGGAATACTTATCGTAGTAGTTGTAGTTATTCTCCTCCTTATGCTTGCGATGAATCACTTAACCCTTTACCGACATACACAAATTCTACCAGCGACCCACACTTCCACATTGGTAACTACTATAATTGGAATGCAGCCGTAGCTACGAACGATAGTTCTATTTATGTTGATGAATACACTAATATAGAACGCTCTATATGCCCATCTGGCTGGACTTTACCAAGAGGAGGGTACGGCGAAGACACTTTCTATGCTCTGGTTAGCGCATATGATACTTTTGTACTATCCAACTCCTACGCAGGTACTTTAGTTAATAGTACGAAACTTTGGGAAGAGCCACTATACTTCATTTTGTCTGGCGAACGCGCCTTCAACAACTTTTACTATATCGGCAATATTGGCGGATTTTGGGCGTCCACCTTTGCAATATATGGAAGAAGTTATTATATGTATCACGGCGCTAACGGAGCAATCACTTTCTTTCATGAAAATATTAATAACGGCATATCTGTCCGCTGTATCGCGCGCCCAGTTTCCAACGAATTTATATTTTCAGCACCATAACTGAAATAGGATAATCTCCTCGAAGAATCAATTTGTTTTAATAAACTTCTTGATTTTAGAGGAGATTAGGTATATACTAATATTATATTAAAGCGAGGAAGATTATTATGCCAGAGGTAAAACCGACAGAGGTGGAAAGCAAAGCCAGTATTAAAGTTGTAGGTGTCGGCGGGGCCGGCGGTTCTGCGGTTGAAAGGATGAAAGAGGTTGGCCTTTCCGGCGTTGAATTTGTCGCGATAAATACTGATGCTCAAGCTCTACATCATTCTCCTGCTGACGTCAAAGTCCATATTGGCAAAGGTTTAGGTGCTGGTGGTGACCCTGAAAAAGGTCGTGAAGCCGCCGAAGAGGGCAGGGAAGCGATCGATAAGGCTCTCGACGGAGCCGACATGGTCTTTATTACTCTAGGTGCTGGTGGCGGTACTGGCTCCGGAGCCGGTCCGATTGTTGCCGAAGAAGCCCGTAAGAAAGATATCCTAACTGTCGGTGTTGCGACAAAGCCGTTTACGTTTGAGGGGGCCCGTCGTCGCGCGAACGCCGATCTCGCGATCGATAAACTTGCTCGCCAAGTTGATGCGCTTATTACGATCCCAAATGATAGATTATTACAGACTATCGATCCTCGGACTCCTCTTCTTGAGACTTTTAAAATCGCCGATGATGTGTTGAGGCAAGGTGTCCAGGGTATTTCTGAGTTAATTACCGAACACTCTTTGATTAATCTCGACTTCGCCGATGTTAAAGCTATTATGAAAAACGCTGGCTCAGCGTTAATGGGTATCGGCCGCGCTTCTGGTGAAAATCGTGCTGTTATCGCCGCGCAACAAGCTGTCGAATCTCCGCTTATTGAAGTTAAAATTGAGGGTGCCCGCGGTGTTCTCTTTAGTGTTGCTGGTGGTTACGATATGTCAATGTCTGAAGTCCAAGAAGCCGCCGAGGTTATTACCGGTGCCGTCTCTCCCGATGCAAATATTATCTTCGGGGCCTCTATCCGTCCAGAACTCGAGGATGAATTAATCGTGACCGTCGTTGCGACTGGCTTCGATTCCGATTATTATAATGAACCTGAACCGATTTCAGAACCTGAAACGAGTTTCAAAAATGAAAAGCCTACTGCTGAAGCTAAAGATTTTGCCCTAGAGAATAAGTCAAACATGTGGGACTCGATTAAAAACGAGCCCGAACCAGAGCCGGTAATAAATGATGACGAAATGGACGTTCCGCCGTCATTAAGAGAGCGTCTCAAAAATCGCAAAAAGAAATAGCAGAAAGGTAAACGCGGATGGAACGAAAATTCAGGATTGGAGATAGCAAAGTTCTAGAAAGCCGCGAGACGGTAGATGGGACGATGATTCGTCGTCGACGTGAGGCGAGCGACGGAACTCGTTTTACGACCTATGAGCGAATCGAAATGCCTCAGCTTACAGTAATTAAACGCAGCGGGAATAAGGAAATTTATGACCGTGATAAGTTACTCTTAGCCGTAAAACGTAGTGTTGGCAAGTTTTTTAGCTCCGAGCTCGAAATTGAAGACGTAGTTAACCGTGCCTCTGATATTTTGTATAGTTATAATACTGACCAAGTAACATCTAAACAAATTGGCGAAGCGGTTCTCGATGTTCTCGCCGAAGTTAACGAAGTTGCCTACGTCCGCTTTGCGTCCGTCTTTCGCGAATTTAAAACCCTTGAAGATTTCGAGAATATCCTAAAAGAACAAAAGAGAAAAAAGAACATATGAGAGGTCTTATAACATTTTTCCAGCGGGTGACGGTCTTGGGAGGCGAGGACCCCAAAAATTGCTTGCCAATTTTGGGGGAGGACAGCGACCAGCAGGATCCGCTGGGGGAAGAGAAACTCCTGTCAGAAAGGTAATTATGCGAGTTATATGTATTTATAGAGATAATCAGGATTATACAAGGCCAGTCGAAGAATGGCTCGAAAATTTTCGTCGCCAAACTGGTCGAGAAATCGAAACTATGGATCCTGACAAAAATCCAGGTTTTTGTGAGGCTTACGATATTGTCGAATACCCGTCGATTATTGCCCTTGGTACTCGTGGCGAAGTTCATGCTCTTTGGCGCGGCCGCAACCTTCCTTTAATTGACGAAGTGTTGTATTATATGATTTAAAGGATAAAAATGGATACTATTGAACAATTGATTAACAACGTTTGGGTGCAAAGATTGCTTTGGTCTTTTATTGTGGTTATTGCTACTATGTTTATTTATGTAGTTATTTCGCGAATTATCTCTGCAAAAGAAAAACGAAATTCTAAAATCTTTTCCGATAAAAAGAATCGCACATATCTTAAAATGTTAAAAAATATTCTTGGCTATGCATTAACCATTATCGCTGGTCTTCTTATTTTGCAAATTTTTGGCGTAAATACTTCTTCCATGCTAGCCGGAGTTGGTGTTATCGGCTTAGTTATTGGCTTTGCCATTCAGGATGCTCTAAAAGATATAATTAAAGGCTTTGATATCATTTCTGATAATTATTACAGTGTCGGAGATATTATTACTATTGATGACATCACCGGAAAAGTTCTCTCAGTTGGGCTAAAGACTACTAAGATTAGAGAAATTCGCACCGGAAATTTAATTTCTATCGCTAATCGCAACATCGATCAAGTCGGAGTTGCTTCAGGAGATATTTATATTAATATCCCACTCCCTTATGAACTACCGGTTAAAAAAGCCGAAGTTATTGTAGATGAGATTGTTAAAACTATTAAAAAACAACCTAACATTAGCGACGCCTCTTATCTCGGGTTGAATAATCTGGCTGATTCCTCACTCGAATATCTAATATCTATTGTGAGCGAACCAAACCTCAAATTTCAAGTTCGCCGCGATACTCTCAATATCATAATGACGACTCTTGAATCTCATAAAATTTCCGTCCCGTACACTCAGCTCGATATCCACAAAAAATGATCAATTCTAATAATTTATAATATAGTTTGGAAGGAGAAAAAATGAAAAATTCAAAAACTTTAGTTGTATATTTCTCGCGAGCAGATGAAAATTACAACGTTGGTTCAGTAGAGATAGGGAATACGGAAATATTAGCTAAAGAAATAATAAATGAGACTGGCGCAGACGAATTTAAGATTATGCCATTAATAAAATATCCAGCTAGCTATATGGAAACTGTGGAACTCGCTACCAAAGAAAAAGAATCGGACGCGCGCCCGGAATATGTCGGCGAAGTGTCAGATTTTTCGCAGTATGAGACGATTTTCTTAGGCTACCCAATTTGGTGGGGAGACATGCCGATGATTGTATATAGCTTTCTAGAGAAACACGATTTCGCAGGGAAAACCGTAGCTCCATTCTGTACGCACGAAGGCTCTGGCGAAGCAGGGACATTTAGAAAATTGGACGAACTGCTGCCTAATTCGCAAATTGTAGATGGGTTTGAAACGACTGGCTCTCGCGCAAGAACCGAAATAGGAAAGAAAAAAATAATGGAATGGGCGCAGGGAATTTGCCAAGAATAAAGATAAGGAATGGCTTTGGGAGTAGTGGTACGAAACATTGATGAGTTAAAAACACAGTTAGCTTTTTATACAGATGATGGATATCGTGAGTTTATTATGCGTGGGATCCCGAGCGAACGACCATTTTTAGGAGTCAGGATTCCGCAAATTCGCGAAATTATTAACTCGGTTTCACCTGATTCTTATGATCAGATTTTAGCCGAGCAACCAGTAGTCTTCGAAGAGGTAGTAGCAAGAGGAATGCTAATTTGTAAATTGCCTTATGCCGACGCCTTAAAATATTTCGATTCGCAAATAAATATTATCGATGATTGGTGCTCGTGTGATACTTTTTGTGCCGAGTTTTCGAAAATAATTAAAAAGCAACGTGCAGAGTTTCTAGATAAAAAAATTGAGCAGCTTCTAACCGATAAACGGGAATTTGCAGTAAGAGCCGGCCTAGTATTCTTAAAATGCGCATATCTTGACTTTGATTATTTAAATCTCATCTTTGATCGTGCGGAGAGATTAAGTACTCGCGAAGAATATTATATAAAGATGGCACTATCTTGGCTTATTGCGGAATGTTTTATTAAGTTTCCAGATGAGACTTACGCATATCTAAATGTTTCAAATTTGCCAAAATGGACGTTCAATAAAACCATCTCAAAGATCTGCGACTCCTACCGCGTAACCCCAGAAGTGAAAGAAATACTTCGAAAAATGCGAGAATAATAACCACCTGTTTCTATTTTTATGAAAATATGTTACAATTGACAAAAGCACCTGAGCAGCTATCACCTGCGAGCTGGCGGAAGAAAGGGAATTATGAAATAGATCCCGATTAGACCCGCCCGTGAGTCCGCGTAAGAGATTAATTAAGCGCTGAGGACAAACTCAGAAATTGGATGGTACCGCTCTGATTGAGTTCCAATGGTAATACCATTGGATTTTTTAATTAAAAGGAGCAACTATGAAATATAAAGCCGGGCAACGAAGAAAAGCAGTAGAATACGAAAAGGCTATCGCCGAGTGGTGGAAAAAGAACAAAACTTTTGAACAATCTGTCGAAAACCGACCGATTGATAAATCTTACGTTTTTTACGATGGTCCTCCGTTTATCACCGGCAACCCACATCACGGCACGCTCCTTTCCAGTATCGTCAAAGACGCCGTCCCACGCTATTGGACCATGAACGGTTATAGGGTAGAACGTCGCTGGGGTTGGGACTGCCACGGTCTTCCCGCCGAGAACTTTGTCGAGAAACAACTCGGTATTACTGATCGCCGCGAAATCGGCACCAAATGGAGTCTCGAAGATTATATTGTCAAAGCTCGCGAGTCCATGGTTGCGAACTCCGAAACTTGGCGCTCGACCATCGACCGTATTGGCCGCTGGGTGGATTTTGACAACTGCTACCGCACCATGAACAAAGATTTTATGGAATCCGTCTGGTGGGCCTTCAAACAACTTTACGATGCCGGTAAAATCTACGAAGGCCGTAAGGTTCTCATGTATGACACGAAATTCGCTACCCCTGTTTCCAAAGCCGAAGTCACCATGGACAACGACGCTTACCAAACCGTCACCGATCCTAGCGCATACGTCAAATTCAAATTAGTAAACGGGCGGAATTCTTTTCGATCCGAGAGCGTGTTCGCCGTCGCCGAGCCGGCGACGGCAGAACGAGCCCCCCGTAAAGATGGGCGAGCGAGTGGGCTCGAGGGTGGAAGAAAAACCCTGCCTATCTGGCAAAGATCTCTTTAAGCTTCAGGATACTTATGGTTTTCCGTTCGAGTTGTCGGTTGAGGAATGCTACCGAGAGGGGATTGGACTTTCGGAAAATTATCGCGAGGAATTCGAGTCAGCTCTAAAGGAACAAAGAGAACGATCACAAACAGCGTCGAAAGGCATGTTTAAGGGCGGGCTTGAGGATCACGGCGAGCAAACCGTAAAATACCATACTGCAACACATTTGCTACTTGCAGCTCTACAAAAACTAGTTTCAGCGGATATTTGCCAAAAGGGTTCCAATATTACAGCTGATAGGGTACGTTTTGATTTTAATCTCGATCATAAAATGACGCCCGAAGAGATCGAAAAAGTAGAAAAGCAGGTTAACGAGTGGATTGAGGCGGATTTGCCGGTCGTATTCGACGAATACGAGAAGGCTTATGCAAGAGACGTTTTAAAGGCGCATGGCGAATTCTGGGATAAATACCCGGAGAAACTAAAAGTCTATACAATTGGCGACTTTGAGAATCCGGTTTCGCGAGAGGTCTGTGGAGGGCCACACGTCGAACATACTGGAGTAATTGGTAAATTCAAGATTAAAAAAGAAGAATCTTCCTCGGCGGGAGTCAGACGGATTAAGGCAGTATTAGAATAAAGAAATGCCCCGAAAGGGGCTATTTTTTTATTCTACCACAGATTGTTGAAAAAGTCAAGTTTAACAGGGGTGAAAATGGCGCCCCGGAGAGGGGCGCCTTACTGAGGAATTAGGGAGTCTTCGAGGCGAAACGAAAACCGTACTCCTTAAGAACGGTCTCGAGCTGAGTCGCGTTTTCGAAGCGAATAGTCGCGAGACCAGCCAAGGCAGCCGCAGTTGTATTCATCGCGCTATCGTCGATAAAAATGACTTCGTCTTCTGGTAGGTCTAGAATACGGAGCAGCTGCGGGAAGAATCCGTCGTCTGATTTAATCATGCCGATTTCGCAAGACCAAAACTCCTTTGAGGCGACCGTAAAAACGCCGGGGTGATAGCGATGGATTTCATCGAGTCGCTCAGTAATATGGTCGGAAACAATATAAATCTCCGGCATACCACTTACCGCCATCCCGTCTGCATCAAGCAGGGAATACGGATAGGACACGATTCTCTGATAAACCTTAAGGGTTTCAGGGATTGTGATTTTAAGGTTTTCAGAGAAGAGATCCTTAATATCCTGAATGCTAAAGGGCCAGTTGCCTTTTTGCATAAACAGGCGCCAGTAATCGTCTTCGCTCATGCCCCCACGGAGTAACTCACGGAAATCTTCCTCGATTTCGAGGTGTCTTTCCCAGCTCCTCTTCCCGGCATCGGCACCGTAGCGCTCAGCAACTAGCTTGTCGATACCATAAATTCCTTTGATAAGAACGTCTGACAAATCGGTTAAAATTACCATTTTAAAACCCCCTTTTCTTTTTGTCAGATGTTAGTATTTTAACATAGAGAGAACTTTTTTCAAAGGATAAGCATTTAGTAGCGGGCAGGGAATAAAATGCCGCAGAAAATGGTTACCCTATTCCTTTTTAAAAAACGATGGGCGGGCGGGAAGAAAGTAAACCCGCACACCCCTAGAAATCTAAGAAGAACCAAGTATACAACGGACAGAGGCACCGCTGTTCCGGTAATAGCTATAGCTAGGGCTAACACTTGAGGAATTCACGTACAGGTAGTACATACTAATAGTACTGGCCCAAGTAGAGGACCAGAAGTCGCCGTCCGTACCCTGATTGCCCGCCGAACCATTATTGAAGACCCCAGAGAGGGGCGTAGAAAAGGCATTCCTAAAGTTAGTCACATTACTACTATACTTACTATAAAGATTCTGATATTCCCCTCCGCCAGTAGTGGTATTATATGAACCTCCGGTAGGCATTCTCCAACCTGCTGGACAGATGTCGCCTTCTATATCTCTAGCAGTTGGGTTAGTCTCGGTATTTGGATCACTTGATGGAGAGCCAGAAGAGCTTGTCCCGTTTCCCCAACAATATGATCCAGCCGAAGCGGCACAGTAGTTATAATAAACTCCTATCTTACCGGAACCTAAACCATAGGTCACTGGAGCAACTGTGTCTTTATAGGTAGAGTTGACTTTTGGCGCTGAATAAGCATAACTGCTCGTCCAATTTGATACAGCGGCAGTAGCGTATGGGCTAGAGCAGGCCGTTCCGCCATATGAGCCAGTAGTAAGACAGGAGATAGCCTGTTCGCTTGCATTAGTATTAGAAGTAGTTAGAGTTATAGCATCACTACCACTATAGCTAGGCGAAGCTTTAGTTAAATCCAGTCTTAAATTATCTAACATCCAAATCTTTCCATCACAAAGCTCCGCTACCCAGTAAGCTTCATTATCTCTTGAGTCATAGACAAGTTGTAGATTTCTGACCGGAGTAGTGGTTGCACAGTTACTTGGTATTTCTCCTGAAGCTGAAAGAGTAGTGATGTCCGTCGTGGCTTCTTGGCCGGTCAAGGTAATTGTTGCATCTCCTGTTACGGTATAAGTTGTAACGGGATAATTACTATTAGCTAGAGTTCCGGCTGTAACGCTCCAGGAAGAGAAGCCATATTTCGTTGCGTAGTTACCGGATATATTGTAGGTTTTATCGGCAATGATTTGTGCGGTTTGTCCGTTTGTATAAGTTATTCCATCAAAGGTAATACTTTGTGCATTTGAAGTTTGGAAGGTGATTGTATAAACCTTATCCCAAATTGCATAGAGGGTAGTATTAGTAGTCTCTGTACCAGTCTTAGCGTAGAATTGGGCGGCATCTGTATAACTAGTGCCACTTCCGTCACTCTCCGTATTCCAACTATTAAAAGCATAGCCGGAGATAGAGAAACCATTAGAATCGAGGTTAGTTAGGGTATTAGCGCTAATCGTTTGTTGGTTATTAACATCGCCTGTATTGCCCGTATATGAACCAGTTTCTGTCGTACTAGCGTTAGCGTTAAAGGTAATCGTAGTATGGCCAGTGTTTTCTTGTCTGGCGATACAGCGGATAGACATACCCCTACCCCTAACAGTATTGGAGCTATTATAATAAGCGGGATATAAGCCACTACTATAAAAGTATGGCGCATAGGCATAGCTAGTAGATGACGCGTTAGTGCTAGTCCAATGATAACCATAAGAAGCAGTACTAGCAGGAGCACTAGTTCCATTTTTATAACCAGCCGCAACCATATACATCGGATTACTTCTAATATTATTCCAGCCACTCGTTCCGTAAGTAGCAGTTCCATTTCCAGTTACATAGCTGGTAGCTAAGCCTTCGCTAACCCAAGTATAGTTTATCTCGGAATAATAACCGGGATCGGTGGAGGTAGTACTAGTTCTACCAGTTGGCAACCGCCAACCAGCCGGACAGATAGAGTCATTAGCGGAAGTATAATTAGCATCAATACTGCTACTACTGTTCATCGCTACCGCCGCAGTCCAGTTATAATAATTCCCAACGTGATAATGATCACAAGTTCCATCACTATGAGCAGCTTCACAATCAGCTTTAGCGGTATTGCTATTATAAGTTGTAGTAGTGTTAGCAGTTTTGTCGTAGTAATAGTAAACATCCCCTGGATCATAAGAAGCGGGAGCGGTACTATTATTTGCACCATAATCAGCCACCGTAGTCACAGTGGCAGTAGATGGTACCCAAGTAACAGTAGTATCATTTGTCGTCCAGCCTAAATCAGTATTACTATGGTTAAGTTCTACATAATTCTCGGCCGTCGTATCCGTCCTTAAATCTAAATCTAAGTTCTGCGTCATCCAGACGCGTCCGTCTTTCATTTTAGCAACATAGTAGACTTTATCATCACGGTTATCCATTAGTTGATATTGCGTTCCTTCTACCATAGAGTTAATGACGTTATCATTAACGTCTTGCATACAAATTGCATCACCAATCATAGTAGCATTAGGATTACAGGTAATTGTAGCTACAGCAGTAATAATAAAGGCTCCAGTATAAGAACCGACTTTAGTGTCTACATTGGCCCTTGCGCCTAAGGTGATAGTATAGTTATTGGTACCACTGAAGTTATTAGTAATGTTGTCTAGAATATCGCCCTTAGTAGCATCTGGAGAAGGGTAATATAAGTCATTTTCGTTAGTCATAGAGTTATATTTACTTGGCTTATAACCCCACATATTATTATAAGTAGAAGAGGAAGAAAAAGTGGATTCAGCAACTCCATTAGCGTCAGAGATAGAAGAAAAGTAAGCGGAACTGTCGTCTGCGTTAATGAGTTTACCAGAATCATAGCTACTACTATCTGCTATAATGCCTAAAGTATAGCCTCCGGGCTTACTGAGCGTAACGCTAAGGTTGAGGTCTGCTGAATTAAAGGAGCCGGCTGTAGTAGTAGGGGTTAGGTTAAGAAGTAGGTTACTACTATCTAGATTAAGAGTGAGGACGCTAGCGGCGGAGGCGGGGGAGGAATTTAAGAGACTGAAAAATCCCATGCTTAATAAAATAAGCAAGGTCACAGCGCCAACGAAAGAAGTGCGAAATTCATTGGCGCTATGACATTGCTTATTAAATAATTTTGCGAGTGAAATCTTCATGATATGTGACCCTTCTTGTTACCTCTACTCTTTCGGTGTCAATAAAAATCGACACCGTGCTGGTATCTTACGCCATTTACATAACCGCATGCTTCATCAGCCGCAAAATCATGCACGCATGGTGCCGAATATTCGACTCATGAAGCATCCAAGTTATTAAAAAATGCGGTTTATATAAATAACGTAAGACTCTTTAATTATAGCACAGACAGAATGACTTTGGCAAATAAAAAATGCTGGTGTTGTAATTTTTACAACGTTAATTCTGGAGGAGTTTAGTAATTTTTGCCTTGAGTTTATTTTCTTCAGGAGCAGCAGCAAGAGTGTCCATACCGACACGAAGCAAACCAAGAGCGGTAGCGAAAGAATGATCAAGGTCGCCAAGGCTACCAGCACTAAGACGATCAATTGTAAGATTTGGCAACTCGGCTACATCAATTAAATGAATTACTGGGCGCCGTGAAAATGGCAGAGATTTATACCAATCAGAAATGGCAAGCTTTTCTTGAATTAGCGAAAGACTTGCGCCACCTCCGCATAGCAAAATATTCCTAGGTAGACTACTCAAATTGTTGAAATCTTCGATTGCCACTTCGACCCCTGTTAGCCAAACACTGAGGTTTCTAGAAAGCGCCGTCTCGACTTTAGCCTTGATCCGATCGTCCAACTTACCCGTATCAAAATCAAGCTTATATTCTTCGGCAGTTTCAAAATCAACGCCAAGAGATTCCGCTATTTGATGAGTAAAGCTACGCCCTCCTATGCTAAACATTTTTGTACCTTCAACTCCGCCATCTTCCACTATGGCAATATCAGTAGTCCCGCCCCCAATATCAATCACGATACCAGAAAATGAAGAGTCTAAATCGTCGCCAAGGCAAGCGCGACAAACCGCACACGGCTCTACTGCAATAGTCAATAGATCAAGATTTAGTTCAGCACAAACCTTTTCAATCGCTGCAACATGAATTAGTGGCGCAAAAGCAGTATAAAACTGAATTACTACGTCTGACCCCTTAAATCCTACCGGGTTAGAGATTTTATAACCGTCAATAGTTAGCGACACGATTGCGGAGCTAATCAAGCGAACCTCTACATTATCGTTACCGGTTTCGAGGGCAACAGTTTTTTTTGCGACCTCTCCGGATTTTTGTTGAACTTTTTTAATAATTCCTCTCACTTCAGCTTCGGTAATCGGCTTATTTGGATTAGCGCGATTATAGCGCACCGTTGTCGTATTGCCTTTTATTAACTCTCCGGCTACGCCAACGATTGTTAAATTAGCTCTTTCGCCGGCTTCCGTTTCTGCCTCATTCAAGGCCTCTTCACAAGTAGCAACAACCGCCGGAATATCAGTAATCGCACCGGCATGCATGCTACCTTCGGACTGTCTGGCCTTGCCGACGCCAAGAATCTTAAGATTGCCCTTTTTTACTGGTTTAGCCAAAACAGCTTTAACAAATTCAGTACCAATATCTAAACCAAGAATCGTGCTCATGGTTCAATTATAGCATACTTTCCAACTGGTAAATCCCCTAGTTCATATTTACCAAATTGGACACGATGAAGTCTAGTTACCAGGTAGCCTAGCGCTGCAAAAGTACGACGAATTTGGCGATTGCGGCCTTCGGATAAGAATACTACGTACGAAGTTTTTTCTTCCATTCTCGAGCCCACTCGCCCGCCCGTCTTTACGGGGGGCTCGTTCTGCCGTCGTCGGCTCGACGACGGCGAACACGCTCTCGAATCGGAAGAAAAAACTTCATTCCGAATCACCTTAAATTGCGAAGGACCGTCATCAAGCATCACACCGTAGTCGGAGATCATTTGTTGGTGCAGAGGCTCGAGAGGTTTATTCAACTCCACCTCGTAAACTTTCATTTTACGAAATTTCGGGTGGGTCATCTGATAAGCGAAGTCACCGTCATTAGTTAACAAAATTAAACCTGACGAATCTTTATCGAGGCGACCAACAGTTTTTAATTTTCGATATTTTTCTGGCAGTAATTCATATAGCGTAGGGGCGTCACCTTGGGCACGACGAGAACAAACATAGCCAACCGGTTTATTAAAAGCAATATATAAGAAATCCGTTTCGAACGGGACTATCTTTTCATTATAGCATACTTTATTATTTTTGTCAATTCTGGACCCTAAAATCGCTTTCTTGCCGTCAATTTTAATCTTCCCACCAATAATTAGTTCGTCAGCTTCTCTCCGTGAAACACCAAGCCGCTCAGCAAGGAATTTATTGAGCCGGATTTTGGGTTTGTCCATAATTTACCTGTGGCTGTGCTGGTACGGTCGTAGGGTTCGCAATCTGAGGCTGAGGAATTGGAGCCTGCGGTTGATTTGGGGTGGGAGCCGGGGCGGTAGGCTGAGGCGGAACAGGCATAGTTGGTTGAGCCGGGACGGCGGGTTGGGCTGGAGCAGCCGGCTGAGTCGGGGCAGCGACTGGTTTATCGCCTAGTACTTCGTGGATAGTATTTATAACGTCTTCGATCCCGACTTGGGATTTTACGAGATAACGATTTGCGCCAAGGCGTTCGCCACGCTGACGTTGGTCTTCGGCTGAAAGGGCGGTCATCATAACAACCTTGATATTTGCAGTTTCTGGAGTAGAGCGCAAAATGTCTAGCATATCAAACCCAGAAATCTTTGGCATCATAACGTCAGACAGAATCAGGTCAGGTTTTTCACGCACCGCAACAGCTAAAGCCTCTTCACCATCGCCGGCCGACACGACATCGTAACCTTCGGCAGTAATGCGAATACTGTAAATTTCTCGAAGCGAAGCATCGTCTTCCACTACCATTATTTTACTCATTTTAGTTCTCCGTTTAAGTTAATATTTGTTGTATTTTGAGCTAAATTAGTTGCTTGTGCCGGTTGGGCCGGAGGAGTTTGGGGGAGTTGTGGCACCGGAGGAGGTTGAGGCACGGGAGGGTTAGGTATATTTGGAGGAGCTTGCACGTTCAAGGTGGGAGCAGAAGACTGAGGAGTAGAAGCAGGAATCGGGCTCGTAGATGAAACAGCGGAAGGAACTGGCTGTTGAACTTGAGCAGGGGATTGGGCCTGTCTGGCTAGCTGTTCCTGCATCTCTCTATTACGAACCGCAATCATACGTTTTTCGTACTCATCGCCGGTTATTCGTGGCAGAGAAACATAAAAAGTCGAACCTTCACCGAAAGCAGATTCCGCCCAAACACGACCCCCCATAGCCTCGACGCGTTGTTTAACTATATAAAGACCAAGGCCAGTCCCCCCAATGGTCCGAGTATCAGAATTGTCAGCACGATAAAACTTCTGAAAAATATGGGCAAGATCGTCAGCCGAAATACCAATTCCAGTATCGGTTACATTTATCAAAACACGATCGCCATCACCGCGCACGTTAATATAAATGGAACCACCGGCCGGAGTATATTTTAGAGCGTTTCCGATCAGATTATCAAGAATTTCGCGCATAAAATTGACATCAACATATCCATAAACAACTTGTTCCATGCGGCGATTTTGGCTAAAAGAGATGGGTTGTTCCGAGCCGAAATTAAAAGTTAGACTCGCCTCTTTTGCACGCATAACATAATCGTCGGAAATAGTTTTTACCAACCCGACCATTTCAACAGGTTCAAAATGTGGACGAATTTTCCCATCATCGAGTTTAGTCACGTCAAGAAGATCCTGAAAGAGCTTACCGAGATGTTTTGAGGCTTTTTCGGCGGCATCTAAATATCCGCGAGCGCGCTCATCGATAGTTGCGGTTTGGGGATTTAAGGCTAGAGACAAATAGCCATTAATCGTCGCGACTGGAGTACGCATTTCATGAGAAGCCGTCGAGATAAATTCGGTTTGTTCACCTTCCGCTTCAAGCTCACGCGTGATATTTCGAAAGGTAATTATTTTTTCGCCGGCTCGGCCTTCAACTGGAAGAACAGAAATCGCAATTGGAATACGTTTTTCAGCTTGTTTAGTAATCAGTGCACAATTATAAGCTTCGAGCGACTGTCCAGTCTTCATGGCTTGAACTAAAGGATTTTCATTCTCAGACAATTCGCGACCTTCTTTAGTTTCTAATTTAATAATTAGGCCGTAGTCTAAACCTATGGCATTGTTAGGATTACCGCAATCGGTCATTCTTACCGCTGCAGGATTAATAAACCGAATGACACCGTTTTTATCTGTCATAATTACACCATCATGAATAGATTTTAAAGCTATCTCAGCCAATGCTGGTTGTTCACCAGTTTTATCTTTTGCTTTATTGCGACTAAAAAGACTCATCTACATTTATTTTAACACAAGCTTAACAAAATGTGGTATATTTTAATTATGAATAAAGACGTTGTTTATATTGAGCCCGAGGATGATATTACTAATATCATTACAAAAATCGAAAACTCAAAAGAAAAAATCGTCGCGCTAGTTCCGCCAAAGAAAGCTGGCGTGTTTAGGAGTGTAGTAAATATTAAACTAATAGCCAAATCCGGATCTACGGCCGAAAAAACTGTAGTTTTAGTCACTACGGACCCATCAATTATTAAATTGGCTGCCGCTACGAAAATTCCTGTCACAAAAAACCTACAAACTCCGCCGATTATTCCTTCAAATCAGGAGTCAACATCAAAAACTGACAAAGAAGAATTAATAGAAGAATCGGATGGGGAAATAGAAACTAAAGAAGATATAGAGGGCCTCGATCCAAGCCTAGATGAAAAAGAAGCACAAGAAGACGCAAACGAGGAAAACGAAGATGAAAAACAAGAAAAAAAATCGACAAAAAATGATGATAAAAAGAAAAAGTTAGAAAATGCAGCAAGAAAAACGAGCAATAAATTTATCGGTTGGGTACGTGAACATAAGAAAGTTGCGGCTTTTGCGGGAATCGGTTCCGTCCTCTTGATTTTGGTTTTAGTTTGGGCGCTTGCGATTGCTCCAGCAGTAACTATTACTGTTGGGATCCGAACCGTCTCAAATAATTTCTCAGAAGGAGTTAGTTTTACAACTAATCTTGAGGAAGAAAATACTGAGGAGGGGCGTTTTTACCTAGAAAAGAAGGAAATAAAATCGGAAGAAAAAGTTGATTTTGAGGCTACTGGTTCGAAAAATATTGGAGAGAAAGCCACTGGAGAGGTTGTTGTATATGCCTTCTTTAAAGATGAAGGAACGGTGTCGATTGGAGCCGGGTCTACGTTCACAGTCGGTGGTCTTTCGTATACTTCAGACGAGGGCAATTCACTAAGTTGGGATGGGAAGAGTATAGATAAATGTGACAATCGTGGCAATGCTTCTCAGCTAATAAAGTCTGGTTGTCAGATATCTGGGCGAATCAAAGTGACCGCCGTAGCATCGGGAACGAATTATAATATTGCAGCATCAAATACCGGTTGGAGTACAACGGCAAATGTTGGAGTTTATTCCGATAAAGCGATGTCTGGTGGAACTGATGAGACGATAACGGTCGTACAGCAATCTGATATCGATAAAGCGAAAGCTGAACTTGCTTCTGTAAATGAAGAAGAGAACAGGGAAAAGCTATTAGAGATGGTCGGCGAGGATGAAATGGTAATTAATTCTAGTTTCACCCAGGTTACATCGGAAGCAGTTTCAACTCCGGCAGTTGGCGAAGAGGTTAAAGAAGGAATTAAGCCAACGCTTACGGTTACTACTACTGCTTCTATCTTTGCGATTGACAAGACTAAAGTTGAGGAATTTATTACGAGTAAAGCAAAATTAGGAGAAACTCAAAAAATTTATAAAATCGAAAATCCTTTTGTTGAAAATTTCCTAAAAACAGATTCTGGATATGCTGGTAAATTAAAAACTTCTTATATGATAGGGCCAAAAGTTACCGAGAATGACGTGATCGAAATCGTAAAAGGTAGAGGGTTGGGCGATGCGCAACATAATTTACGAGATATCGACGGAGTTTCTTCCGTAACGATTGACACTTCTTTCCCGTGGGTAACCTCTGTTCCTGGCGATTCCAATAAAATTACTGTAATACTAGAAGTCAAGGAGTAAAATGAATCTTTTTAAGGAATATATATTGCTTATAAATAGAGGTGAGTTTGACGCATTCTGGAGCAAAAAATGAGAATTCTAAGTCTAGATGTAGGCGAGAAGCGCATTGGTGTCGCGCGTGCTGATTCAGATACTAGAATCGCAGTACCAGTCGGATTCATTAACGTTGACGGCTCAGAGTGGCAAGAAATCGCTCGTTTAGGGAGGATGAATAATACAAGTTGTTTTGTTTTAGGTTTGCCTAGAAGTAACGAAGGAAATGAGACGGCACAGTCTCTTTATGTAAAGAATTTTGCGAAGACTTTAAGAGAAAAAATACCAGAGGCAAAAATTAGCTTTCAAGATGAAAGTTTAACTTCTGTTGTTGCCGAAGAAAGATTGAAGGCACGAAAGAAGAAATACGAAAAAGGCGAGGTTGACGCAGAAGCGGCAGCGGTTATCTTACAGGACTTTCTCGAGGGCCTTTCTAGAGGAAACTTAAATAGTGCCCCTCGAGCACAGGGAGAAATACATGCTAAAAAAAAGCCTAAAAAAGCCTTAAAGGTTTTTTCCATAGTGATGATTTTAGCGATTTTGGGGCTAATTGGGACCGGTATAGCACTTTTTGTTAGAGATCAGCGGTATAAGGAGTACGCAAAACAATTTGAAGAGATTGAGTCCCAAATGAAGGCGGATGTATTCAATTTTACCGTTAAGCCGGGCGAGACAATATACGACATAAAGAGGGAATTAAGAGAAATCGGGTATTCTCAAGAAGAAATCGATACTGCATTTAATGGAAATTACGATTTCGCCTTTCTACAGGGAAGACCAGAAGGCGCAACTCTGGAAGGCTATTTGTTTGGGGAAACGCACGAATTCTACGCTAACACCCCAGTTAGCGAAATTTTAAAAACTTTTTTAACTGGAATGGGTGAGATTATTGCCCAGAACGATTTGGAAAAGCGATATGCGGCACGAGGCCTCTCGCTTTACGAAGGCATTACTCTTGCTTCTATGGTACAAAAAGAGGCCTCTTCTCCTGATCAACCTACCGTAGCTCAAGTTTTTTTGACACGACTTTCTCTCGGTATACCCCTTGGAAGCGACGTAACGGTATCTTACGCGCTTGATACTATCGATCCTGATAGAGAGACGTATAGCGATAACCAGAGCGCTCTTGCCATCGATTCTTGCTATAATACAAGACTGCATGGAGGACTACCCTGTGGTCCAATCTCTAATCCAGGAATCTCCGCCCTTCTTGCGGTGGCCGAACCTTCTGATACTTCTTACCTTTATTTCTTGACAGGTGATGATGGTTTGATGTATTATAGTTATACAGAGTCTGAGCATATCCAGAATATTCACAGCCATTGCCAGGTTCTCTGTAACGAATCATTATGACAAGAAAGAAAAAGAAATTCAATATTGAACGCATGAGGGGCGTTCTACCATATATCGTGACTGGAGTTCTTACTTTAGTCTTAGTTTTTTGGGGCTCAGTTGATAAACAAAACAGAGACATAAATCTAAGCTTGGATGCATTTGCAGCAGAAGATTATAAAATCTCAATTGATCAATTATCTGAACTCTATGTAGTAGCCGACCTTTCTGATGCATTGGGGCTTGCCAGTGCAACCGACGTAGCATCTAACTACGTTATTACTACTACAATGTATGATGCCGGTATTTCTATTTCTGGTGGTCGCCCAGAAAAACCCAACCTGACCGATATTACGGCCTCTCGAGGCGTAATTGAATACACAGTCGCTGAAGGGGAAAGTATGGATACAATTGCAGCAAAATATGGTGTTTCTACCGACCAAATTAGGTGGTCAAACGGTCTAAAAAATACGAATGTTTCTGCCGGAACAGTTTTATATATCCCGAGTACATCTGGAATTGTTTATACGGTAAAATCTGGAGATACGATTGAATCGATTGTTGAAAAATACGGATCGAGTGTAAACGAGATTGTTGCATTAAACGACCTAGAAGTTTCTGGAATTTCAGAAGGAATGAAGATTTTGATAAAAAATGGCGATCTTCCTGAGACTGAACGCCCTGAATATGTTGCCCCCGTTGTAAGACCAACCTATACCTATACTTATACTTATCTCGGTAGTACTTCTGAGCGACAAAATATTGAAGTTGTAGGCTATTTCTATAATATTGGTGGCGGTCAGTGCGTAAACTGGGCTTATTATATGCGGCCAGATTTACACGATTTATATGGGTGGTCGTTAGGAAATGCGAATACTTGGGCGGCGCGAGCGACGAAGTCGGTAGTAGACCGAACGCCGTCTGCGGGGGCAATTTTCCAAACCTCGTCTGGTTGGTATGGGCATGTTGGATATGTAGAAGCCGTAAACGCCGATGGCTCAATTACTGTAACAGAAATGAACTATAGCTACGTTCCTTACCGCGTAATCCGCGCGACAATTCCGGCAAGCGCAGTAGGAAACTTTTACTATATCCACTGAAATATAAAATAATTACCAATCTTCAACTAGAGTAAATTCTTTACCGGCGATTTTAATTATGGACGTTGGCTCGGCGCCCTGACTTGTTAGTTCAGCACGAATACCAAGTTTTTTCATAATATCACGTAGGCGATTAACGGAAGCATAGTTATTCATATCGGTACGACGAGCGAACTTTTCGATTTTCTCGCCAGCTACAAGAAAACTACCGTCGTCTAATTTCTCGACTTTCCAGATGTCTTTTAAGGCATTGGGGTTAAGTGAAATTGTGGGAATATTGGCGGGGGGCTTATCGGCATTGGAGACCGAGCCGGCAATCAGGTCCCTCCTCGATCCGCTTCGCTCGCTCCCGTCGTTACGGGGCTCGCTCGCTAAATTGCTCCCGTTGTCGCAAACGGTCTCGGAAGAACCTGATTTGCCGGCCGTGTGCGCGTTGTCGGACACCCGTGCGGAAAGTTCTCGCAATAACTCCTTAATACCTTGGTGCGCCTGAGAAGAGATAGCAAAAATCTTTGCGTCTGGGTTCTTCGCAAGGATCGAAGCCATTTGCATTTTAATAATATCTTCGTCCACTCCTTCACACTTAGTTAGTGCGACAATTTCTGGTCGGTCTTTAAGGTCAGAATACTTATCAAGTTCGTTTCGAATAATTTGATAAGCTTCGCCAGCGTCGTTATTATAAACATCGACAAGATGCAAAAGGACGGCGGTACGGTCAACGTGTCTTAGAAAATCATGACCGAGACCTTTACCTTCGGAAGCTCCTTCAATTAAGCCTGGAATATCTGCTATCAAGAGATCTTTTTCATCGATTGTTGCTACACCAAGGTTTGGGGTTATGGTTGTAAACGGATAGTCAGCGATCTCTGGCTTAGCGTTAGAAACAACTGAGAGAAAAGTAGATTTTCCAGCATTTGGTAATCCAACTAGGCCCACGTCAGCCATCGATTTAAGTTCGAGTTCAGCCTCAAACTCCTCGCCCGGCTCACCGACTTCAGCAATGATGGGGGCTTGGCGAGTTGAGCTCTTAAAATGCGCGTTACCGAAGCCGCCGGAGCCACCTTTCGCGATGATTGCTTCTGCACCGTCGTGATCTAGGTCAGCAATCAGGTCTTTTCTCGACCCGCTTCGCTCGCTCCCGTCGTTACGGGGCTCGCTCGCTAAATTGCTCCCGTTGTCGCAAACGGTCTCAAAAAGACCTGATTCGCTGACCCTATATACCACAGTCCCGACGGGTACATCGACGATGAGGTCCTTACCAGAGCGGCCGGCGGAACGTTGACCAGAACCGTTTTTACCATTTTCAGCCTCAAGGATTGGCGTAAAACGGAAATCAATTAGAGTGTTTGTGTCTTTGTCAGCACGAAAGATAATATCTCCGCCTTTGCCACCGTCGCCACCATCTGGTCCACCTTTTGGAATATAAATTTCACGGCGAAAAGAAACGGCGCCATCGCCGCCCTTGCCGGCTTTTAGACTTACTTTCGCGGTATCAACAAACATATTTTAATTATAACATATTTTAAACAAAAGAAAAATCCCCCAACCCTAAGGCGGGGGATATAGATGCTGAAAATTAAAATGGATTAACCTGCGTATGGACTAAGAGCTGTTCCTCTTGCGCTTCTTCATAAGCGTATGCTGCCTCTCTACCATAAACATCCTCAAGGATGTTGTGGAGTTCTTCTGTGAAATAGAGGTTTGATTCTACCGCTTTTCTGCGTTCTGGAATAATACTGCGAATTTCCTCAACCATACGTTCATACCTTATTGGATAACGCCCTCTGCCGAAACGCTCATAATTCTTAAGTGCCTCCTTAGCACGGGCGATATCAGACTTGGCTATCTGCAAGGTTCGGTCTGGGCTAAAACCCAGGGCATCATCAACATCTACTTCAATACCATGTTCTTTTAAATGCTTTTTGAAAAAAGTTAAATTTTCAACGCTCTCCTCATAACGCTTGACAACTTTCTCAAGCGAACGAATTTGATTTTCGATTCGCTCAAGTTCCCAAGATGTTTTCATCCTTACTCCTTCTCCTTTTGCTCTGATAATTTTTCGCATCTATCTCTTAAAGTACCTAAGTACAGAAAATGAACTTATCTGTCTATTTTATCACACTTCTGCTTATTTGTCAATAAACTGCTCGCCAATTTTCTTCATGATAATAATTAAAATAAATCATAAAAAGTACTTGACACGAGGATGCTTATGCTTTATTATAGACTTAAGCTGGTACGCTTCACAGGGGTTCCACTGAGTAATTAGTGGAGTGTGGAGACTCATTAAAAATAAACACAGCGGATTAAAACAAAACAATGTGCCCCAAGGGTGGGCGCGCATCAGCGCGGAACCGGTCGAGAGGCCGGTTTCTTTTATGGTATAATATGGGTATGATTAAATTCACGATTATAACATTATTTCGAGAAGCAATTGAGCCGTATCTAAAAACTTCGATGATGTGGAAGGCCTCAGAGAAGGGTCTTGCGGAGTTTGATTTTGTGAATTTGAGAGATTTTGGGCTTGGTCCGCATAAATCGGTTGACGATACACCATATGGGGGCGGGGATGGGATGTTGCTCCGATGTGAGCCAGTATTTGCAGCGATTGAATCGGTTAAGTCGAAAGATCCTGACGCTAAAGTTATCTTACCTACCCCTGTGGGCGAGATTTGGGACCAGAAGATGGCAAGAAAGTTTGCGGGGGTGGCCGACAATGTCTATTTCAAGGGCAATGACCGATTAGCTCGCTCTGAGGCGTATATTCCTGACGTGACCGAGAAAGGTGCCCGAAGGGCAGACTTTCACGGCTCACCAGTGTATGACGCCGAAGGCGAGTTAGTCGGCCCTAAAAAAGGCATGTCGGACAGGACCCCCGCACATTTTATCATCCTCTGTCCGCACTACGAGGGGTATGATGAAAGGATTCTCACAATTGTTGATTATAAAATTTCGCTTGGGAAATATGTTTTAACTGGGGGAGAATTACCAGCACTAATTATTATCGATTCGGTCGTAAGACTAATTCCGGGGGTATTAGGGGGGGAGAAGTCGGCGGAAATTGAATCTTTCTCGGACGGAGATAATCTAGAATACCCGCAATATACAAAACCTTACGATTTCAGAGGAATGAAGGTACCGGATGTCTTACTCTCTGGTAATCATGGCGAAATCGCCAAATGGCGTGAAGAGCATAGTAGTATTACACAGAACTGAACCAGATATTTTTGAGCCTGGACTTGTTTGCCTTGTAATTTTTACAACGTAAGTCAAGAAAAAATATCCTTATAATTTTTGGGATATTTTTTCATTGTTAAGCTGTAAAAATTACGGCAAACAAATCTGGTCTAAATCTCATTACGCTCTAAAATATCTGGTTCAGTTCTGGTATAATATTGCTATGGACTTATTTGATTCGGTGGAGGTTTTGACTGGGGTGGGACCAAAGACGGCTGAGACGTTAAAAAAATACGGAATCCGAACAGTGAAAGATTTTTTTTATAATCTGCCACGCGATTACGAAAATTATGAAGCTCCGACCTCGATTTCAGAACTACGACCAGGAAAAGTTGTTATCCGAGGGAAGATTGATTCGCTTTCAACAAGGCGTGCGAGACGACGCAATCTTTCAGTCACCGAAGGCGTCATAAGAGATAAAACTGGGGCGGTAAAGGTCGTTTGGTTTAACCAAGGATATCGCTTAAAACAATTTTCTCCTGAAAAAGAATATTTTTTCACTGGCAATTTCGAGCTCAGAAATGGACGCTATAGCCTTGTTTCGCCGTCGGCCGCCGAGGTAGCCCAGGTTGACACTAAAACCGGCCTTAGCCCCGTTTATGTGGCTCATGGAGCATTAAAGTCGCATGATTTTCGACGATTGATGTCAAATTCGCGCGATAAATTTGCTTTTATACCTGATTTACTTCCTCTAGTAAAGCCAGGAACACGAAAAAAGGCCTTATTTTATGCACATTTTCCCAATTCTCTTGAAACGGTAAAAAAGGCAAGGGATTATCTAGCCTACGAAGAGTTGTTTGAGCTAATTTTAGCCTCAAAATTAAATCGCCGAGAAAACGAAAAATTAAAGGCGGTAAAAATTCCTTTTTCAGAAAAAAAAATTCGTGAATTCGTGGGAAAATTACCCTTTAAATTAACCGGAGCACAGAGAAGGGCGGCGTGGGAAATATTCCAAAATATGGAAAAGGAGACGCCGATGAATCGGCTTTTACAAGGCGATGTCGGATCTGGAAAGACTATGGTGGCGGCGATGAGCGCTTACGAGGCGATTCTAGCAGGTCATCAAGTGGCGATGCTTGCACCGACGGCAATTTTAGCATCGCAACATTTTGATGGTTTAATAGAAATTTTAAAGCCGTTCGGGGTAAAAATTGCTCTTTTGACAGGGGCGACGAAGAAAAAAGCTGAGCTAAAAAAGGCGATTTTAAATGGAGAAATTAATTTTGTAATAGGGACGCACGCACTTTTAACGGATGACACAGAATTTTTGGATCTTTCACTCGTAATTATCGACGAGCAGCATCGCTTCGGAGTCGAGCAGAGACAAAAACTACTCCTAAAATCTCCTTCGGGACTAGCACCGCATCTTTTATCAATGACCGCCACCCCTATTCCACGCTCTTTACAACTGACAGTTTTTGGAGATTTGGACGTTTCGGTCTTGAACGAGATGCCAAAAGGTCGTCAGCCGATTATTACCTCTATCTTAACAGAGGTAGATGCGAAGGAAAAATTATATCCAAAAATGAGAGAAATTTTAAGTGCAAAACCAGACCCAAAGGGGAGAGGGAAAAAGGCACACGGACAACAAATATATTGGATTTGCAAGGCGATTGAGGACATCTGGCCTTCTGGGGCCTCCGAAAGCTCTAGTAAGGCTAAAGGGGTTAAAGATGGTTCTAGGAGCGTTTCAGAAATAACTTCAGTTAAAAAACGCTGCAAACGACTGAAAGAAATATTTCCTAACAAAAACGTAGAGTTTTTACACGGAAAAATGAAACCGGCTGAAAAAGACGCTGTGATGGAAAAGTTTGCGGATGGCGAGATAGATATTTTAGTCTCAACTACAGTAGTAGAAGTCGGAGTAGATGTACCGAATGCAACTCTGATGGTAATTGAAAATGCTGAATCTTACGGGCTAGCTCAATTGCATCAGCTTCGAGGGCGAGTTGGGCGAGGTTCGTCTGAATCGTTTTGCTATTTATTAACTTCGGGAGATTTAAGACCCTCGCGACGACTTTTAGAACTAGAAAAATCGTCAGATGGATTCTATTTAGCGGAAGTAGATCTAAAATTGCGCGGTCCAGGCGAAATTTATGGTGCTTTGCAACATGGTGCATTAGATCTTAGGATTGCTACGTTGTCCGACACAAAGTTAATCAGCCGAGCGCAAAGAGATGTGAATGATTTTTTGAAAAACACTGAGAATATGATAAAATGCGAAGAGCTGATGAAAGGGATAAGTAAATATCAACAGATAACTACTTTAAATTAATATGAATACTGTGAGAATTACATCTGGAGAATTTCGGGGCAGAAAGATTTCTACCCCTGGTGGGAAAACGCATCCAATGGGGGAACGAGAACGAATCGCGCTTTTTAACATGATTTCTGAATATTTACCTGGAAATTTTGTTTTAGACGCTTTTTCTGGAAGCGGAGCATTAGGGATCGAGGCTTTATCGAGAGGAGCGGCGTTTGTTACTTTTGTAGAAAAGGACCCGAACGCATGCCGAACTATTGCGCGAAACTTAAGCGAGCTCGGTCTTTACCCTACGAGAGGCGAAGTTTTGCAATATGATGTATATAGAGTACTGGAAACTGCTACCGACCGGTTTGGCATAGTAATAGCTGACCCGCCATATGATGAATATGATGAGGGAAAAATAAAGGTTTTAAGCCGCGCAGTGGCCGACCCGGGAGGAGTCTTAGTTTTATCTCATCCAGGGGAGGCTCCAGAGATGCCTGGGCTAAAATTGGAAAAGACGCGAAAATACGCTAGTGCCCATCTTTCCGTTTATGTAAAATAATCTTGCATTTTTAGCAAAAGTGTGATATAATGGAGATATAAGGAGTTTTATTATGTACCCTGATAACCAAGAGGAAAAAAGAGAGCGCCGAAAGATTATTGCTGTAGCTACTGGAGCAGTAATATTAATTTTAGTGCTTATAATCGCAATCATCGTCGTTGCGACAAAAAAATCTAGTAGAACGAACGTTGTAAATAATGGAGAAAATTCGGCGTTTGAAATCAATAATACTGAAGATACAAATTCTCAAAATGAGACCGAGACGGAAAACACGAATAATAATTCTCAAGAAAACACGCGGTCAAATGAGGGCTCTTCTGAAACCGAAAGTTCAAGCTCTCGTAGCGAGGTCTCGCGAAATGATTCGTCTTCGCATAACGAAACGGCAAACGCCAATAACGGCACGATAGCAAATACCTCGGCGACGGAAACCATTTCTGAGATGCCGAGTACTGGTCCGGAAGACTTTTTACCGATTGCACTTCTCGCCGGAGCGTTAGTTACCTATCTTTCTTCAGTCGCTTTAGCGAAAAGAGAAGCATAATAAATTATAAAAATCTCAAAATGCTAAAAAGCGAGGTTTAGCCTCGTTTTTTAGTGAAAATGTGATATAATAGGTTTAGGCCCGAGTGGTGAAATTGGTATACACGTATGCCTTAGGAGCATATGCCAATCGGCGTGCTGGTTCAAGTCCAGTCTCGGGCACCACGACTTTTTCAAAGTCGCTTCAAAAAGCAGGACATTGTTCTTAACGAAGCAAGTCCAGTCTCGGGCACCATATGAAGGATTGATAAATTTGCGGGTTTAAACGCAAATTTTTTAATGTGTGATATAATCTTTAGCAGGATGGGGAAAATTGCAAAATATTTAAATCAGTTAATTGTTGGAAATGTTTTTGATACACCAGATATTTTAGAAACATATTCTACCGATCAATCAGCGCTAAAAGTTAAACCTAAGTTCGTAGCTTTTCCCGAATCGACAGAAGATATTCGAAAACTGATGCGCTTTTTTAACCAAATTGCATTAAAAGATATCCCAGCTACGGTTACAGCTAGAGGATCTGGTTTTAGTGAGGGGGGTGAATCTTTATCTAGTGGGCTCGTAATATCTATGGAAAAGTTGAATCGGATGCTTGAAATCGACCCAAGAGAAAGATTAGTTCGAGTACAGGCCGGAATTACACTCAAAGAATTAAATACCGCGCTTTCGGTTTCTGGTTTGACTATCCCAGTAGGTGGACATGACAATGAGACGATTGGTGGACTAATATCAAATTCGCCGATCGATGTTTACGCCGGAAAATATGGCGGTATCTATAATTATATAGAACGAATTGAGGCAGTTTTGGCAAATGGCGAGTGTCTGCAGACAAATAGACTAAGAAAATATAGCGTGGCAAAAAAAGCAGTAGAAAAATCGTTTGAAGGGGAAATTTACCAAAAAATATCAAAACTTCTCAAAGATAACGAGAGTTATATTAAAGACTTAGCAAAACAAAAGAAAGGACTAGCCGGCTATCCGATGATTACGAGGGTAACCCAAAGAGAAACGCTTGATTTAATGCCTTTATTTTTTGGTGCACAAGGAACTCTCGGAATTGTTTCAGAGGTAATTTTGAAAGCGGTGCCGCTAAAAAAGCGGCCGACGCGGGTTGTCGCTACGTTCAAAGAAATTAGTTCCGCAATTAAATTCGTGAACCTAGTTAAGGAGTATGGGCCGCGTGAAATTAATCTATATGATTTAAAGATTATTCAGGAAGCTAGGGAATCTGGAAAAAATCTTGATGGTGTAATACGGAGGCTAGAAAACGGATATGCGGTTTATCTTAGTTTTGACGAAAGAGAAAATCGCAGCCTTAGAAAAGTTGCTACTTTAAAAGAAAAAATACCGCGGACCGCGAAACTAATTTTAGAGTCTCAAGAAAATCACTCGCTATTAAACGAATTCCAAAATGCCCTTGCGAGCTATTTAAACCATGTGCGAAATGGAGAGAGGCTACCGATTTTAACAGATTTTTATCTTCCTGCTTGGAATTTAGAAAACTTTCTAAAGGATTTGGAAATTTTAGAAGATAAGTTGAAATTAGATCTTGCATTTTTTGGTTCGTATGCGACCTCAATTTATAGTTTAAGGCCACGTTTTAAACTCGAAGATGCTGATTTAAATAAAAAAATTGCAACTTTTCTCCGGGCTGGGGCTTATGTTATTGAGAGGCAAGAAGGGATTTTAGCTGGTGGAATGCCAGAGGGAAGACTAAAAGCGATCGTTACTAATATAAATATGTCCGAGCCAGAGAAAAAACTCTACGAAGAAATTAAGAAAATATTTGATAAAAACAATATTTTAAATCCCGACGTGAAGCTCGGTGCGAATTCAAAGTTTACTTTGACTCATTTTCGAAATACGCCTTTACCGAAAATTATGGTATAATACAGATTAAGTTATAGTTTTAAAAAATTTTAGAGGAGTTTTATTTTATGAAAACAAAAGTAAAGAAGCTTTCCGATTCGCGAGTCGAAATTACGGTGACACTTGAAGCTGAAGATTTAAAACAAGCCAAGGAAAAGGCTTTGGAAAAACTAGCAAAAGAAGTAAAGGTTGAGGGATTTCGAAAGGGCAAAGTTCCAACCGAAGTTGCGAAGAAATTTATTCCGGAGAATGATCTAAATGCTGAGACTATAGATATCGCCGTCAGAATGACCGTAATTAACGCATTTCAAAAAGAAGAGAAATCTCCATTAGTTTTACCGAGCGTAAACGTAACTAAGTATGTTCCGGACGAGACTGCCGAGTATACCGCGACAGCAGACATTATTCCAGAAGTTAAATTAGGCGACTATAAGAAACTCGGTGTAAAGAAAAAAGAAGTAAAGGTTACCGAAAAAGACGTAAAACAAATTTTAGACAACATTGCAACATCTTTCGCAGAAAAAAAGGTTGCGAAGAAAAAGGCTGAGCTTTCTGATGAAGTAATAATCGACTTCGTCGGGAAGAAGGACGGAGAGGCTTTTCGGGGTGGCTCGGCGAAGGATTATAAGCTTGTTCTCGGCTCGAAAACTTTTATTCCGGGGTTTGAAGAGGGAATTGTCGGACATGAGCCGGGGGATAAATTTGATTTAGAATTAACTTTTCCTAATGATTATGGAGTTTCAGAACTTGCTGGTGCAAAAACGGTTTTTGAAATCTTAATCAAACAAATTAATGAAGTAAAAAAGCCGGCAATCGATGACGAACTAGCAAAAAAATGCGGGCCGTTTAAGACTCTAGACGAGTTAAAGGCAGACATTGAAAAAAATCTCGTAATGCAAAATGACCATAAACTAGAAGAACAATTCAAAGATGAATTAATTAGCGCATTAGTAAAAAAATCTACGATTCCGACGCCAGAAATTTTAATTGATGACCAGGTACGTGCGATTCGTGAAGATATGACGCGAAATGCGGCGGGGCAAGGGCTGAGTTTCGAGGAATTCCTAGAAAGAAATAACGAGACACTTGAGAACTGGGAGAAGGAAGCGCGAAAAATTGCGGAGAACCGAGTAAAAGCCTCGCTTGCTTTGCAGACTATTGCGGTTGAAGAAAAAATTTCCGTTTCAGATGATTTAGTTGCGGCGAAGATTGCGGAACTAAAAGATGTTTATAAAAAATCGCCGGAAGCCTTAAAATCTTTAAAGGATCCAAATGTAAAAATGGACATTAAGAACCGGATGATAATCGAAAAAACTATAGACTTCTTAGCAGAGGCGAATAAAAAATAGGGAGTCCTTCGAAAATAACCCGCATGGGCGGGTTATTTTTATTTACTTTTTATTGCCCTAGTGCTAAAATAGGAATGAGACATTTAGTAATTCATTAGTGTCTTTTGCGGTACTATTTTATTCATACGCTTTTAGAAAATGGTTCTGCAAGGGGATAAAGCGTAACAATAAGTGAGGTAACATGAAATTTAGACGTTTTAAAACTAATAAGCTAAAGTTCTTTAGTTTGTTTTTTAGTTTGATGTTATGTTTTCTTAGTATAATGCTTAGTTTTAAAAGTATAAACTCCGCCTCCGCCCTTTCTCACAAATCCTCCGTCGGCGTCAACTTTACCTTTAACCCAGTCCTCTCTATCTCTTTGTCTTCAGTAGATTTAATTATTCCAAATTTAGCTCCGGGATCATATTCGGATAGTAATGAGATTATTGTATCTGTAGGAACTAATACAGCTTATGGCTATAGTTTATATGCTACAGCCGGTAATGATAACTATGCTAATGGGGGAAGTAACTATAATATAAATGATCTAGTATTATCTAATAATGGTAGTATTTCAACTACGGAAACGAATAAGTTTATGAGTCTTAATACAACTGACAATCTTTCTAATATGAGCTTAGCGAATGATGATACTTGGGGATATGCCTTTGCGACATATAATAAGACGAATGATACTTATAATACTTATTCTAACTATTCTGGGCTACCTATTTATACAGAAGGAACTGGAGCTGAGTTAATTAATACTAAAAACGCCGCAGATGGTAGTTCGGTAAAGTTTAAGATTGCAGCTAAAGCTTCTGGTCTTCAGCTCGCAGGAGAATATACTAATGTAGTGAATTTCTATGCAGTAGCAAGACCAGTCCCTGGCTCTACACCACTGAACGCCAGCGATTGCCCAGCGAACAGAATCTGCTATGCGCCTAATGCTACGGATGTGGTTGGCACCATGGCGACCCTGGGGACAAATACTACACTGACGGAAGTATCACCGCTGGCTGGTATCCAAACTCAGACGGTAAACTCAAGCGGCTCTAGCATCACAGTCACCAGTAATTCCACCGCTCAGCTCATCGCCCCCAACTACAAACGCGCTGGCTACGGCTTCGCCGGCTGGAGTACTGACTTCACGGCCACTAGTACCAGTACCATCTATGGTCCAAATGAAACCATTAACACCGGCAATCTATCCACCAATGGTATGATACTGTACCCAGTCTGGGTGGCGGTAGACACTAGTGCCACCATGCAGACTTGGAGTTCCAGTAACTGCAATGCTCTCACTCAAGCTCCAGCTTCCGGTACGGCGACACTGGCTTCACTCACCGCAGTACGTGACGCACGTGATGACAACATCTATACTATCGCCAGGCTCGCAGACGGTCAGTGCTGGATGGTGGAGAACCTAAGGCTCAACGCAGACAACTCTACGGATAGCAGTCTGGCGCAAGGATTCGGTGACGCTTTTGTGGGATTAGCGGATTCTGAAGATACAAACTTCAGTAACTCCACAACAGCAAATAGCCTATATAGTACGACAAATATCACTGGTAGCAATCAGGGTTATCGTTTCCCACGTTATAATAACACCAACACCAATGCTACTCTAATGGGCGGTACGGGACTTAATGCAACTGGCACATCTCTTGAAGATGCTGCAGGATACCCAATCAATAGCTCTACAGGACAGTCTGGCGTTAAGTATTCTTGGTACAGTTATGGTAACTATTACACCTGGGCAGCGGCCATTGCGGACACTACAAATTACACATCCTCAAATGCCCACACGACAGTAGCCACATCCATTTGTCCAAATGGCTGGCATCTACCATACGGCAACAGTGGCTCTTCCAGCCCGAACCTTGGTAATACCGTGGGTGGCTTCTACTACCTTGCTTCCAGGATAGGAGCTACAGCAAGCAGCGCCGCCAGCTCAATGATTTGGCGTAAATTCCCGAATAACTTTGTCTACTCCGGCCTCTGGTACGGGTCGTCGGCGAGCTATCGCGGTAGCAACGGGCTCTATTGGTCTTCGTCGACGGGCGGTATTAACAACGCGTTTGACAACGCGTATTACCTGTACTTCTATAGTGCCGGCGTCAACCCTGGTACGTATGGCAACAATAAGTACAACGGGTTCTCTGTCCGCTGTGTAGCTGGGTCTTAGTGAATTACTCCCCGTAAACTATCTATGTATAGTCAAGTACTTTTTGGGCTTTTTGAAGATGAATAAAAATAAGGCACTGTCGCGGATCAGGAATATATATAAAAAGCGAAAAAGAAAAACAGGTAGATATTTAATCATCGATGGAGGCGGGAAAATTCTTGACATCTCGGAAATACTATAGTAATATAAAAATATAAAGGTTCTAAAGATACTTTGGTGTATACAATAGGCCTTCTGGGAAGCAATCGTGAGATTGCTTCCTTTTTTTCTAGACTTTAGTAATTTTTTGTGGTATAATGAGTACAAGAGTTTCGGCCTGTTTATGATTGCTGTGAGTAAATAGGCAATGGCAAACGCTAAATATGGAGTTTTGAGCCGGTTTTAGGGCTTAAAACGCTAGATATAGCGTAGCCAAAATCACAATATATTATACATAAGTTTAAAAGAGGAAATTTTAATGCCAACTATTAATCAGTTGATTAGAAAGCCTAGGAAAAAGGCGGCAAAAAAATCAAAATCTCCGGCGCTCGGGTCTATTGTTAATACCCTAAAAACTAAGCGCTACGAAAAGGCGGCGCCCCTGAAGCGTGGAGTATGTATTAAAGTAACGACAAAAACCCCGAAGAAACCGAACTCGGCAATGCGAAAAGTTGCGCGCGTTCGTTTAACAAACGGGCAAGAAGTTTGGGCCTATATCGGCGGAGAAGGACATAACCTTCAGGAACACGCAGTTGTTCTCGTCCGTGGCGGAAGGGTACCGGATCTTCCGGGTGTACGCTACCATGTCGTACGCGGAACCCTAGACCTTCAAGGCGTTCAGGGTCGTAAACAAGGTCGTTCGAAATACGGCGCAAAGAAGGAGGGTAAGTAATTATGCCACGTAAAACTACTAAATCTTTGGTTCGAAAAGTAAATCCAGATCGTAAATATCAATCAATCTTAGTACAAAGATTAATTAATAAATCTATGCTTGACGGTAAAAAACAAGTTGCGGAACGTGCAGTTTATACCGCGATTGAAGGAGCGGCAAAGAAATTAAAATCTGAAAATCCGGTCGAAGTACTCGAAAAAGCGATTGCAAACATTTCGCCAGATTTCGAAGTCAAGTCGCGTCGGGTTGGCGGAGCGAACTATCAAATCCCGTTCCCAATTTCTGGACACCGACAACTTCACTTCGCGTTTTCGTGGCTAGTTCAATCAGCCCGTGCGCGTTCGGGAATGCCTTATGCAAAAAGACTTGAAGCGGAAATTATCGACGCTTATAACGAAGCTGGTGCAGCCTTCAAGAAGAAAGAAGATACACACCGTATGGCTGAAGCGAACCGTGCGTTTGCACATTTTGCCCGCTAACGCTTTGGACTTTCTTTCAAGAAAGAAAGTCCAGCAAAGAAAGCAAGCTCGAAAAAGAAGACAGGCACATGTCCTGATCTTCTTTTTTTATTATGATTTTTAATTCTTTCAGAATTGAAAAGTATGTGTTATAATTAGCATAAGTAGATTTTTTAGGAGGTAAAAATGATTAAAGTAGCAATTAATGGTTTTGGCAGGATTGGTAGAAATGCCTTAAAGATTTTGCTGGAACGGCATGATGCGCAGGTCGTAGCAATTAACGATATTACTGATGCAAAGACTTTGGCCCACCTTCTAAAATACGATTCTACTTATGGTACTTATGATAAGAAGGTGTCGGCAGGTGAAAATTCAATCATAATCAATTCGCGTGAGATTCCGGTGTTTGCCGAAAAGGACCCAGCTAAATTGCCATGGAAAGATTTAGGCGTAGATGT
>JAZUNK010000009.1:0-39973 GCA_045604085.1 Candidatus Nanosyncoccus sp.
GGGGTAGTAATCTCTAGCTTCATCATCGGCTCGAGTAGGACTGGCTGCGCTTTCTTGATACCCTCGCGCGTCGCCAGCGACCCAGCGAGTTTAAAGGCTAGTTCACTGGAGTCTACATCGTGGTACGACCCATCATAAAGCGTAGCCTTGACATCTACTACTGGGTATCCAGCAATCACCCCACCTGCCAAAGTCTCTTCTACCCCCTGCTGGACTGGCTTGCGGTATTCTTGCGGGACTACGCCGTCCTTAATCATATCGATAAACACAAAGCCCTTCCCCGGCTCATTCGGCTCAAACTTAATCCAAACGTCACCATACTGACCACGACCACCAGACTGCTTGATGTGCTTACCTTGGGCCTCAGCAGTACCACGAATCGTTTCGCGATAGGCAACTTGTGGCGCACCAGTGTTAGCTTCTACGTTATGCTCGCGCTTCAAACGGTCAATGATAATTTCAAGATGTAATTCGCCCATCCCCGAAATAATCGTTTGTCCAGTCTCTTCGTCGGTATGGACACGGAAGGTCGGATCTTCTTCTGCCATTTTCGAAAGCCCAATCCCCATTTTTTCCTGGTCAGCTTTTGTCTTTGGCTCGACCGCGATCGATACTGGAGGGTCTGGGAATTCAATTGATTCTAGCAAAATCGGATGTGCCGGTGAACAAATTGTTGTTCCGGTAGTACAGTTTTTTAGTCCAACTACCGCGGCGATATCTCCTGCCCCAATTTCAGAAATATCTTTACGGTCATTTGCATGCATTCGTACCAAACGTCCGATCCTTTCCTTATCGCCGGTTGAAGCATTAAGTACGGTGTCACCAGACTTTAATTTACCAGCATAAACGCGAATAAAAATCAATTTACCCACAAATGGATCAGTCGCAATCTTAAACGCGAGAGCGGTCAAAGGCTCAGAATCATCAGCCTTGCGCACGATTTGATCGCCGGTCTTTGGATCGGTGCCTATAGTTTGACCCTGATCACGATCAAGTGGCGAAGGCAAATAATCGGTCATTAGATCCAAAACTTTTTCCACGATCACGCCACGGCCATCACCGCCAGTTACGAGGAAGAAATCGCCGTCGAGCACGCGCTTTCTAAGAGCTGCCTTCAGTTCATCAACTGTAATTGCGTCTTCGCCCTCTTCAAAGAATTTATTCATCAAATTCTCGTCCGCTTGAACCGCTTCCTCGATCAACATCGAACGTGCATTTTTCGCTTTCTCAAGCATATCAGCTGGAATTTCGCCAACGGTTAATTCGTGATCTGCATAATCTTTGTAGGTATAAGCTTTCATGTCGACGAGGTCAACCACTCCGCAGATATCCTTTTCAAATCCAATTGGAAGGTGAATTGCAACCGCGTTTTTCGATAAACGCTTATGAATCGAGTCTAGAGATTTGTAAAAATCTCCACCGATTTGGTTAATTTTGTTTACGAAACAGATGCGCGGAATACCATATTTTGTAGCTTGGCGCCAAACTGTTTCAGATTGAGCTTCAACTCCCATTTTTCCATCGAACACTACAACTGCACCATCGAGCACGCGAAGTGAACGCTCTACTTCAGCGGTAAAGTCAATGTGCCCCGGAGTGTCGATAATATTAATCTGATGGTTCTTCCAATAAACAGTTACGGCAGCCGAGGTAATCGTAATTCCGCGTTCCTTCTCTTGCTCCATCCAGTCGGTATCAGCACCACCTGTGCCACCTTTAACTAGGTCAATTTTATGTTTTAACCCCGTTCGGTAAAGAATCGCCTCCGAGGTTGTTGTTTTTCCTGCGTCGATATGGGCAATAATCCCAATATTCCTAAGCTTCGCAAGATCCTTAACTTCAGCCATATGCTCCTTTGTTATTATTAATTTCTGTTCTTCTTAAGTTCCACACTCAAAAAAGAAACGATTTTCTCAATTATAGCATAAAAAAATGGATTTTTAAATAGAATTCACTTCTACTTCAGTGCTGAATAGGTTATATTAAATTTTCAAAAAAAATGCCCCGAACTATCTCGGGGCAGCAGGGTGTGATTAAAGTTTTCGGTGTTCTTGGATGATGTCTGCGCGGAAGAAGTCAACGAGCGCTTGATATACTGTGTAAATTGCTTGGCGCGGAATACCGACCCATTCTTCAAAAATGGCGGCCGGGATTTTATCTCCGCCTTTATACCAACGCAAAAACTCGCAAACCGGCATCCCAATTCCAGGAGAAGTTAAACCCAGCTCTGGTGTCATTCGAATTGCTGACGGCCATTCTTTGTCTGATTCCAAGGGAATATAGATTATGTCATTCCTTCCATATCGTCTCAGAATCTCTTTTACCTCTGCGATACGCACGAGATTAATTAGACCCATCGACGGCGCGAGCAGCTTGACGATTTCCGGATGGTCATTGTATGCATACAGGTCCTCGACCAGGGCATCGATTGCTCTATCCATTCTCGGATCAGTCTCGCCAATGTTGGTGTATTTGACCTGGATCACATCGTAGTGACCCGTAGCCATGTTAGACCACTTATCTTTCTCTCTCCAATTACCCCCAAAACCTTTAACCTTAATGTGCTTTGCGTTTTCAGACATTTAAGTTGCCCCCTTTTTGATTTTAATACGCAAATATGTTTAATTATAGCACACTTTCCATAAAAAGTCAAGCTCAACCTAATTTTTTCCGCAAAATCTCCTGAACGGCACTCGGGTTTGCCTTCCCTTTCGACTCTTTCATGACCTGTCCGACTAAGAACCCAAGCACTTTTTCCTGCCCAGCCCTGAAATCGTCTTGCGCTTTTTTCGTTTCTGGCTTCGCAAGAACAGTATCGACAATTTTCTCTAATGCTCCTAGATCGTTTTCTTGAATAAGGCCTAGCTCCTTCGCAATTGCTTTTGCCCCCCGCCCTTTCATTTGCGGGTCAAATAATCTTAAAAATACCTCTTTCGTCGCGGTTGACGATAACTCTTTCTTTTCATTCATTTCGGCCAACTCATTTAAATCTTTTGCGCTCGGCAAATCATTCAAATACTCCGCCGACTTCTCTTCCGCAAGTAAGACTGAAGTGAATAGATTTGCGATTAGGCGCAAGCTAGGACACATTTTTCGGGGCGCTCCGGAGGTTACGACCGAGGCGGCGAGGGGCGACTCGCCCGTAACGACGGGCCGAGTCGACCCCGTCCCCGAAAAATCGTGTCCTAGTTGCGCAAGATTAAACAATACCTTCATTAATGGCGGATAATCGAGCAAAATCTCGAGAGTATCATTTGGAATGATGTCGCCAAAATACTCACGATAATCAGAAGGCATAAGTGGCAACCTTTCCGACTCTGTCTCAATAAACTCTGCTGACAAATTAATCGGTGGTAAATCCGGTTCCGGCATATAGCGATAATCTTTTGCTTCTTCTTTACTGCGCTGACCTGTAGTTTCTCCTGTGGCGTCACTCCATCCGCGCGTCTCTTGGATCACCTTTTCACCCGCATCTAGTAACTTTGACTGTCGTTTTATTTCGTATTCTACGGCTCTTTCTACGCTCCTAAACGAGTTGAGGTTTTTTACCTCCGCCCGAGTGCCGAGCTCCGTAGAACCCTCCGGAGCCAACGAGACATTTACGTCAAATCGCATATTCCCATTATAAAGATCGCCATTAGTCACCTCCGCAAAACACATTAATCTCCAAAGCTCTTTACAATAATCATGCGCATCTTTTGCGCTATGAATATCCGGCATCGAAACAATTTCAATTAGCGGCGTATCGACCCGGTTTAAATCAACCAAAGAATAAGTGTCAAAATGCGTTAATTTTCCTGCATCGCCTTCGAGGTGGGCATGTTCAATTCGAATTTGAGTTCCTGATGGCAATTCAACATAACCCTCTCCAATGATTGGATGGTAAAATTGGGTAATCTGATATCCTTTTGGTGAATCTGGATAAAAATAATGTTTTCGGTCAAAGCGCGAATACGGATTAATTTTACAATTCATCGCTCGTCCTGCCCGGATCGCGAATCGTACCGCCTCGCCATTCAGTCGCGGCAGCATCCCAGGCAAAGCATAATCCACTGGTGACACGCAAGAGTTCGGTTCCTTGCCTCGCGCATCGTTATCTACTTCAGAAAATAACTTTGTTTTTGTGCACAACTGTACATGGCACTCAATCCCAATCGTTGGTATATATTTCATATTGCTCCTAAATCCTTCAATGCTTGTTTATAAATCGCAAGGGCATTCGATGCCTGTTTGTAACTAATTTCCAAATCTGTTTCGTGTGCAATCGCATTCCGTAATTTATGCGCCCTCCAAACAGCGTTCAGATTTGTTAATCTCCCACCAACTTTTTTCAATCTGTCCCCCATCGTTTTCCCAGATACTCCCATTTCTATCATCGCCTTATCTAGTAATTTATCGCCGCTAATAATGGCTACTTGAAAGCTTGCGGGATTATCTTGCTTTAATTTGTTTTCAATTTCAAGAAATTTAGTCTGGTATATCTCAACATTAAAATGATATCCGCGCTTCCCAGTTAATAGAATCGCCACAAAAATCAAAACCGCGACAATCAAGATTGCAATAATAAAAGTCACTACGCCGCCATCCATTATTGTTCGCCCCTGTTACGCTTGACAAAATTATTTATTGGTGATACAATAGAAATATTAGTCATTTTCTTGTAGCTCCTTAGAAAATTCAATCAATTTTTTATCGCTTCGGCGCGGACCAACTATTTGTAGCCCGATAGGAAGTTTAGCCTTTGTCTTGCCAGCCGGAATTGCAAGCCCAGGTATCCCCGCAAGATTTGTTGAGACCGACATCATGTCTTCCATATACATCGCAACTGGATCATTGATTTTTTCGCCAAGCTTAAATGGCGGGTTCGGGGAAATCGGCATTAATATGAAGTCGCATTTTTCAAAAGCTTTTTCATATTCTTTAATGATCAAAGTCCTAACCTTTGCTGCCTGTAAGAAATAAGCATCATAAAAACCGCTCGACAAAACAAAGTTTCCGATCATAATACGTCGTTTATTTTCCGGCATAAAACCCTCGTCGCGTGTGTTTCTATATAAATCCTCTAAATTATCCGATTTTTCCGAGCGAAAACCATAGCGAATTCCATCATAGCGCGATAGATTTGAGGCAACTTCCGCTGGTTGGATTACATAGTATGCGGGCAACGCGTATTTTAGGCTTGGCATTTCGAGCTCCACGATTTTATGCCCTTTTGACCGCAAAAGTTCTACTTTGTGCGCCAGAGCTTTACGAATCTCCGCATCAATGGCATCGTTGTCAAAATCATTTACGACGCCGACTCGAAACGAGTCCACTTGCGAACCGCTTCGCTCGCGCCCGTCGTCACGGGGCTCGCTCGCTAAATTGCTCCCGTTGTCGCAAACGTTCGCAAGTGAACTCGTTTTCGAGTTGTAATTATAATAATCCGGCAATGTCGTCATATCCTTCGGGTCTTGTCCCGAGGCAATAGACATCAAAAGGTCCATATCTTCTGGACTTTTCGTGAAAAAACCTACACAATCCAGCGATGACGCCATCGCCACTACGCCGTATCTAGAAATACAACCATAAGTCGGCTTTAGCCCATAAACCCCATTAAACGCTGCCGGTTGTCTAATTGAGCCACCCGTGTCGGTCCCAGTCGCAAATTCGACGATGTCGAGTGCCACTGCTACCGCTGAGCCTCCAGACGATCCACCGGCTACCCGTTCGCGGTCTTGTGAATTTAAGGTTGGCCCATAATATGAGTTTTCCGTCGAAGAACCGTGCGCAAACGCATCCATATTTACTCGCCCAATCATTATTGCCCCCTCGCGCTCTAAATTATCGACTACAGTAGCAGTAACCGGCGAGGTGAATCCTTCTAAGATGTGGGCCGAAGCCGTCGTTTCTCCATCTGGGCTTAAAAAATTATCTTTCAAAGCATACGGAACTCCAGCTAGGCGTCCGACTTCCTCGCCCCGCGCAATTTTCTCGTCGATTTCACGCGCTTTTTGGATTGCTCCCTCTTCATTCAGAAAAGTAAAAATATTATAATCAGAAAAATGTCTTGCCTTGGTCAGGGCATCTTTTACTAGTCTTTCAGCCGTAACTTTTTTATTTGCAATTTTCATAATACCTTTGGCACCTTTATTTGATTATCTTTTTCTTCCTTGGTTAGCGCGAGCAATTCTTCTCGCGAAGCATTTTGCGGTAAAATTTTGTCTTCGCGCCAAACATTCTCCATCTCAAAAACTTGATAAGTCGGTTCAATATTCTTCGTGTCCAATTCACTAATTTGGGAGATATAGTTTATGATTTTTCGCAGATCTTTTTCCAGAGAAACAATATTATCTTCTGACAAAGACATCTCCGATAAATCGGCTAGATGCAAAATATCCTCGCGTTTTATTTCCATATCTTAAATTATATCACTTATTTTGCATTCCGGAATAAGATTTTCTTTATATATTTGAAGATTGGCTTCACTTCTTTTAAATCGAGAAAATAACTTGCAACAAGATAGGCGCCAACCGACATCGCCGAAATAACCAAAAACTTCGGGATTGTAATAACGAGTGAAGTATCGGTAGCCATCAAAGGAATAAATTTAGTCATCGAAAAAGCCACACACCCAGCAATAATAGTAGCGAAAAGCATTCTCGAAAATGCTCGCCAAAAGGCCTTATCGAGTATCTCCCCGCACGAGCGACGCTGAAGGATACCGAGTAGTATAACAATCTCCACAATCGCTCCAATCGACTGCGCAAGCCCGAGCCCATCCACTCCCCATCCCAGAAGATAAAACCAGACTGATAATATAATTGTAAAGCCGATTGCAAAAATAGATACTATAAACGGCGTTTTTGTATCTTGATAAGCGTAAAAACCTCGCGACGCGATATGGAAGACGCTTCGTGCAAAAATCGCAATACATAAAGTCCCGAGTATCGAAGCGATCGTTCCATTGCTCTCATTGTTTCCAATATTAGAGATGAAACTTGTTACATAACCACGTGTAAAAAAGGCAATAATAGATACTGGTAAAGCTATCCAAACAATAGTTCTCAGCGCTTGTCTAAAAGTTTGATTAAATTCTTTTTTATCGCCATTCCCGAGCTCTTCTGTTAGTTTCGGGAAAAACGCCGTAGAAATTGCTACGCCAATTAAATTAACTGGCATTTGGTGTAATGAAGAAGCTTGATTAAATGAGCGCACTGCTCCCGCCCCCATTCGTGAGGATAGGTTAGTATTAACTATTCCGTTCACATAATCAATTCCCTGATCTAAGGAGCGGGCTGGCAATAATTTTAGAATTGATCTAAAGCCATGGTTTTTCCAATAAATTTTAAATTCATAATCCATTCCCAATCCAAATAAACCAATAAGCGATACGATTAGCTGCATTATTGCACCCAAAATCACACCGAGCGCTACACCCATAATTCCGCCCTCAAAAATTTGAATACCAAACAAATTAATTCCGCCTGTAAAACAAGTAATCCCTATAATAATTCCTATATTATATATAGCGGGTGCAAAAGCATAAAAAACAAAGCGCCCAACTGCTTGCTGGATTGAGGTTATAACTGTGGCAATGCTGAACAGGAATGGGTTAATTGCAATTACTCTAGTCATGTTGATTGCGAGAATCATCCCAGATTCGTCTAACCCCGGGCTAACAATATAGCGAATTAAGGGGTCCGCGAAAATCATAATTAGTACACTCGTTACTAAAGTTAGGATTGCAAAAAGGTTAATTAAACTTGACGATAATTCCCAGGCAGATTTCTTGTTCCCAGAAGCGAGTCTCTGATTAAAAACAGGGATAAATGATACTGAAAGCGCTCCCGAGGTTAAAATAAAAAACATAAAATCCGGAATCGTGAAAGCTGCCGTATAAGCATCAATCCCGGTCGGGTAAGTGCCTAAATAGTATGAGTTTAGTAAACGATCGCGGAATAAACCGAGCAACGCAGACATTAAAGTTGAAGAGGCTAAAACAATCGCCGCCGACTTTACCGACAATTTCATATTAGCAAGTGCCACAACCGACCTGAATTTAAACTTTCTCATTATTTACATTGTAACATAAAGTTTAAATCATATTTTTGTAAAATAAATATAAAAAGTTAAAGTTTTAGTGTATAATAATTATATGATAAAGAAAAAATCCGAGGTGATTTTGCCGTCTAAGGAGAAAAAAACGACAAAATCCTCAAAAGGAAATGCGCGTTCATCGCGTAAAACTGCGAAAACTAATTTAAACCTCTATTCGAGCTTAAGTTATAAACATAAAGCAAAAAAGGAAGCTAACGCAAGACGTCGTGCTGAGGAACTAGCGAAATTACCAAAGGAACCGGTTAAGAGATTTTTTGCTAGGCTTCATCCTAAGCGCGTCTTTAAATGGTGGTTCTCTTGGCGTGGGCAAAAAGCCATTCTAAAGTTTCTCGCCGCTTGTGTCCTAATCGGTATTATCTTTATTGGCGGACTTTTTCTCTATTATAAGAAAGATCTCGACGCAATTCGCCTTGACGAAATGTCTATTTCTGAAACGGTTAACACTTATCTTGATCGAAACGGCGTAGTCCTTTGGAAAGATACTGGTAATGAAGACTATCGACTTGTTGTAGATGCTGAAAATATCTCGCCTTATATGTATCAAGCTACTGTCGCAATTGAGGACAAAAATTTTTACAATCATATAGGGGTTGATTTTAGTGCTCTTATTCGCGCGACGCTTTCTACTGTGACTGGACGTGGTGTTCAGGGCGGCTCAACTTTGACTCAACAATTAATCAAACAAGTTTATTTTTCTGACGAAGCCGCAAGCGCTAACCGTGGTGGCCTAACCCGTAAGATTAAAGAGCTGATTTTAGCCGTTGAGCTAGAACGAATGTACTCTAAAGACCAAATTATCACTATGTATCTAAATCAGTCTCCATACGGTGGTCGTCGTAATGGTGTAGAATCTGCCGCGCAGACTTATTTTGGCAAGACTGCCAAAGATTTAACCCTTGCTGAGTCGGCCCTTCTTGCCGCTATTCCTAACAATCCTGCTGTATTAAATCCTTACAATCCTTATGGGAATGAAATGTTAGTAGAAAGACAACACAAAGTTTTAGATGATATGGTATCAATGGGCTATATTTCAAAGGATGAAGCCGAAGAAGCCAAAGAAATCGCAATTCTTGACACTATTAAACCAGAGTCTAGTCAATATGCTGACGCTCTGGCTCCACATTTTGTTCTTGAGGTTCGTTCTCAGCTAGAAGAAAAATATGGCATTCAAACAATGCGTGCTGGTGGCTGGACAATTAAAACAAGCCTTGATTATCGCGCTCAGCAAATCGCCGAAGATGCGGTCGCCGTTGGCATGAGCCATGCTTATAAAAACAATAGTGACAATGTCGCTCTTGTGTCGGTCGACGTAGAAACTTCCCAGGTTATTGCAATGGTCGGTTCGTCAGATTTTTCTAATCCGACTTACGGCGAACTAAACGTAACCACCGATTCTCTGGTCGAGCCTGGCTCATCAATCAAACCAATTCTAGATTATGCTCCGCTCTTTATGCAACGCGAAGGCATTAATTATGGTCCTGGCTCAGTCTTAAGAGATGAAAACATTAATCGACTGTATTGCGCCGGTTATTCTGGAAGTTGTTCGCTCGCTAATGCAACTGGACGTTTTTACGGCGACGTGACGATTCGTTTTTCGCTTGGACATTCTCTTAATATTGCTGCGGTCAAAGCGTTATATATTAATGGTATAGATAAATCTCTTGAAATAGCACATGCTCTTGGCGACGTCTCATATTGTGAAGGTCGTGAGGGATATGGTCTTTCCATCGCGATTGGTTCTGGGTGTAATGTTCGGATGGTTGAACATGCAAACGCATACGCCTCTCTTGCTCGCGGCGGCTCATATAAAGATTTAACCTATGTACTTGAGGTTAAAAACTCTTCCGGAGAGGTTGTTGAGTCGTGGACCGATACCGAAGCTAAACGCGTAGTTGACGAGCAAGTTGCTTACATGATATCTAATATTTTGAGTGATCGCTCTGCGCGTTGGTTTAATAACGAGGGCTTCGTTGTTCCTGATGTTTGGACTGCAACGAAAACTGGTACAACCACAACAACTAACTCCGCAGTAACCAAGGACTCTTTAATTGAAAGTTATTCTACGGCTATTTCTACCTTTGTCTGGAACGGTAATCATGACGGCGTAGGCCTTAGTTCTAACACTAACGATATAGTTCGCTATACCGTCGGTACATACATGGAACGAGTGCACAAAGAAGTCTATGAGCCAGACGGAAAATGGCATTATGGAGATCAACCTGTAAAGCCGGCCGGAATTCAAACTCTAACCGTGAACGGAAGAACTGATATTTGGCCAAGCTGGTTTAATGCGTCTAAAAATTCTGGCATAGCGAAAGAAACCATGACCTTTAACCGCTATAACCATCTTCTTGCGTCTGATTGTACCGCTGATGAATACAAAATTGAAGTTGAGGTGACGAAAGTGACTGATCCTATGACTGGAAATGACGTCTATAGCGTTCCAGAGCCTTATAATCGTGACGAAAGCGATACTTGTAATTATGAACCTCCTCGTTTGGCGCTTTCGACAAGTGGCGATAGAATTATTGCAACAATCCGGCGCGGAACTTACGATCTTGCCGGTTATACTCTCTATATCAACGGCGTGGAGCAAAGCGGGATCTCAGTGGGTTCTAATGGTGTCGTGAATGGCTATAAACTAAAAGGCACTGAATCTTCAATCAAACTCACAATTTCTGATTCTGCCGGTTACACGGTGTCGGAAGAAATGTCGCTAACCCCTACCGCGTCGACAACCGATGATAACGGCGAGTAGTTAGCTAGCGCTTTAGTCTCTTAGATTTTACGATGCGGGCAAAAATCATTTTGCCCGCCGAAGTTTCATAGAATCTTACAAATTCAACCGTAACAGCTTGCCCAATCTTACTTGCTCCATGATCAACAATGACCATAGTTCCATCAGGCAGATGTCCGACACCTTGCCCCTGGTTGGCGCCCTTTTCAGTAATTTTTAATTTAATTTTTTCTCCCGGCAAAAATTCATTTCGTATAGCAAGCGCCAAGTCGTTTATGTTTAAAGTGTCAATATTTTCTGCTTCTGCTACTTTTATTAAGTTATAATCGAGGGTTAAAATCGCGCCCTTATTTTCTTTTGCTATTTTTAGCAAAATCTCATCTACTTTTTTCTTTTCGGTTGTGTCCTCATAGATTTCGGTATTAATGTTTACTACTCTTTCTAGTTCTGCGACCGTTTCCAGTCCTGTTCGCGCCCTAGCTCGCTTATCCGGATCTTTGCTGTCCGCGATTAATTGTAATTCTAATAGAACGCTTTTTAAAACGATTAAATCGCCACCTAAAAAACCGGTCCTCGCAATATTTAAAATTCTTCCATCAATTAAAGTCGAAGTGTCAACATAGATTTTTCGTCCACTATTCTTGAGTGGTCGATATTTTGAAAAAGCCAAAAAACTTGTCTCGCCAAAAATCAGAAGCACTATAATTAATATAAATAAATCCATAATATATTATATATTATAGCATATAACAGATTACTTAACTAAATCGACCCCGTTTTCTCTCGCGTAGGCATGATTCTCCGATAAGATTTTCCCATATTTATTCGCTAGATCGTCTCTTTTTAAAACTTTTGCGATGTCAATCGCTAAATCATATCTTGATGCCGCATTTCTTCTCAGCATCTCAAATGGTGTTGTTGTTGACCCTTCTTCGTTAAAACCATGTACTCTAAGTCTCCGCCGCTCCGCGTAATTCTCTAAAATGTTTTCAAACGTTTCCGGATAACCGTGAAAATTAGCTAAAATTGGCTTAGTAGGCGTAAAAAGCTCCATAAATTTTTCTTTTGATAGCTTCTTTTTTGTTGTTCCAATTCCGCGATATGATAAAGAATTTACATACACGAACCTGATTTTGATTTCCGGTAAATCGTTTTTTAAAATCTTAATTGCCTCGATAGTTTCGTGCGCAACAATATCCCCCGCTGCTGTAAATACAAAGTCCGGCTCCGGATCAGAAATAAATTCATAAATCGATGCTCCGCCATTTTCAAACTCAAAATTTGCATGATGCGAGTCAATATAGCGCGGTCGCGGATTTTTATCGAATGTCGCAAGATTTACGACGTCGCGTGAGTTAACCATAAAGTTAAACGCCTCTTCCGCTGCGATATCATCAATCGGAAAAATACAGTTTGCCATGTTCGAGGGGATAGAGAGTAGTGTTGAAATAAGTGCTGGAGATTGATGCGTAAAACCGTTATGGTCCTGCCTCCAACAAGTCGAAGTTGAGAGTAGATTGACTGCTGGTAACGGCTTTCGCCAAGCAACTGCTCGAGACTGCTTAATAAATTTAATTTGTTGTAAAAGCTGCGATGTAATAATTGGAAGAAAGGCTTCATAGCTCCCCATCATCGCTCGCTCGCCGTTCATTAAATGTCCAGTCATTACTGAAAACAACACATTTTCTGAAAGCATCTCAATGATTCTACCGTCTGCCGACTCCGGGAGATCCCAGACCTCTTTTTTTAATTCCCCCCAAGCTCGTTTCTCTACGTTAAATACTTCGTCGAACCGATTAGAAGTTGTTTCATCTGGAGAAAAGAAGTAAAAATGCGGATCTTCTTGAAGTTGCTTAGCGAGTAATGCTCCAATTTTTTTTGCCGGAGAAAAGTTTTCCTCTCCAGGATGTTTAACCGCTTTAATCATAACACAAACCCTTTCTCACGACTAAACAGCTCCTGGAAATTATAAGATCCAAGCCATTTTTTTAATTTCCAGAGTTCATCCTCATTCTCTACTGGATACTTAAGTGGTACTTGGTGTGCATCTTGGTGACGGTTTGGCCCGCCCTGGCCCTTCTCTGTTTTTAAAATGTAAAATGGTGATTCATCCAATCGTTCCAACGCAAATTGGAAGTCTTCTGGCTTATCTCCGTTAATCACGATTGGCGTAAATCCAAACCCGCGAATCAGCTCGTTTAATTCTCTTTGTGATTTTCTTGCATATATAGATGGCGCCGAAATTTTATAACCGTTAAGATGTAGAATCGGTAAAACTTTCCCATTTTTGTCGCTAGACAATAAACTCTTCAAATTTAATGAATCAATCGCCGTCGCCGTTTCAAGCTCTCCGTCGCCGATTAAGACCGCTATGGTTTTTTCTGGGTGTCCTAAAGCTAGGCCATATCCATTTGCGAGTGCGTAGCCGAGCTCACCCCCCTCAGTAATAACTTTAGGTGTTATTGGGCTAGCATGACTCGGAAATCCATCCGGCCAAGAAAAATTACGACAAATATATTCTATACCTTCCGCACTTAAACTCGCTCGCGAATCAACTTTCTCTAATTCTCTGTCTAAGAATAAATTAGCTTGCAAGGCTGGGAAACCATGTCCTGGCCCAAGTATGAAAATAAAATTCGGGTTATCACTAAAATAAGTTTTAAGATTCGCATATGCAACGTTTATTCCGTGACAAGTTCCCCAATGTCCAAGAAGGCGCGGTTTTATATCACGAGATTCGAGCTCTCGTTCCAACAAAAAATTATCTCGTAAATATATCTGTGCGACCGACAGATAATCTGCCGCACGTATGCGCCGCTTTATTTTTTCAATTTTTTCAATGCCCACCGCATTCATAACATTATTATAACACAATATTATGTTTTAAAAACTTAAGGTTATGATTTTTTCTTTCTCTGTTAAAACGCGTTTTGTGTTTTTCCGTTATGAAGTTATGATTTTTTCCTGTCAATAAATTCTTTAATCCGTTCAATCTCATCTCTGAGTCCCGCTGCGCGCTCAAACTCTAAATTCGCTGCGGCGAGCTGCATTTCGGAGGAAAGCTGCTTAATTAACTTCGGGAGTTCATCTTTTGGAATTCGTTTAATATCTAATTTATTTTCCTTCTCTTTTTCTGGGATAATCGCTCGAAGTCCCGCCGAAATTTCTTTTTGAACCGAATGTGGTGTAATGTGGTGTTTTTCATTATATTCTTTTTGAATTTCGCGTCGGCGATTCGTTTCGGAAATCGCCTTTTCCATACTTTCGGTAATAAAATTCGCATACATGATTACTTTTCCCTCTTCATGCCGCGCCGCTCGGCCGATCGTTTGGATTAGGGCCGATTCGCTTCTGAGGAAGCCTTCCTTATCCGCATCTAAAATTGCAACTAAAGACACCTCGGGTAAATCTAGCCCCTCACGTAAAAGATTAATTCCAACGAGAACATCATAAACTCCGGCCCGCAAATCTCGTAAAATATCTCCTCGTTCAAGAGTATCTATATCTGAATGTATATATGCAGTTTTTACTCCCCGCTCTTTTAGATGATCGGTTAAATCCTCTGCCATTCGTTTAGTTAGAGTTGTGATTAATGTTCTCTGACCCCTCGCAATACGTCGGTCGATTTCTTCCATCAAATCATCAATTTGTCCGTCACTACTTCTGACCTCGATTTCCGGGTCAAGAAGACCGGTCGGACGGATGACTTGCTCCGCCGGCTCTGGCGAAACCTCCAACTCATATTCTCCCGGCGTTGCTGAAACATAAATTGCCTGATTAATATGTTTTTGAAACTCGCCATAGGTTAGAGGCCGATTATCTAAAGCGCTCGGTAAACGAAAACCGTAATCAACTAGCGCTAATTTTCGCGCATGGTCGCCATTATACATGCCACGGACCTGTGGTAAGGTCATATGTGACTCGTCGACAATTAAAAGCCAATCTTCCGGGAAAAAGTCAAGAAGCGTTGAAGGCGGTTCTCCCGGCTTTCTTCCATCTAAATGCCTAGAATAATTCTCAATTCCCTTAACAAATCCAGTTTCTTTTAACATCTCGAGATCATATTTTGTTCGTTGACTAAGCCTCTGCGCCTCAAGATATTTTTGATGCTTTTCAAAATACTTTAATCTATCCTCATATTCTGCCCGGATCGTAATCAGAGCCTTTTCTAGTTGATCCATTGGTGTTGCATAGTGTGTGTTTGGAAAAATATGGATATGATCAGGCTTCTCGCGTGTTTCCAAAGTTAACGGGTCAACAATTTTAACTTCTTCTAGTGTATCAAACCCGAACTCAAATCGATACGCATATTCTCCATTTGCGGGATATAAATCAATCGTGTCTCCCATCACCCGGAAGTTACCTCGCTCAAAAGCGATATCATTTCGATGATACTGCATCCCGACCAGGCGTCGGATAAACTCGAGCTGGGTTAGGGCAACAGGCGATTGTTCTGAGGAATCTGTGCAACCAACGGCACGAAGCGACTGAGCCTCGTAACGACGGGAGCGAAGGAGCGGGTCCGAAGAATAATCGCCTGTTGTCCACCCCTTTTCATTTTTCCACATTGGCAATGACATTTCCGTGTAATGTTCTGGCGAACCGATACCGTAAATACAAGAAACTGACGCAACAACAATTACATCCCGGCGAGTTAGTAATGCCTCCGTTGCACCATGTCGCAATCTATCAATTTCATCATTAATCGCCGAGTCCTTTTCGATATATGTATCTGTTGAAGCAATATACGCTTCCGGTTGATAATAATCAAAATATGAAACAAAGTAGTGCACCTCATTTTCCGGGAAGAACTCTCGGAATTCAGAATAAAGTTGCGCCGCTAGAGTTTTATTGTGCGCCAAGATCAAAGTTGGTCTTTGGACGTTCTCAATAATGTTTGCCATCGTAAAAGTTTTGCCAGAGCCAGTCACACCAAGTAAGGTTTGTTCTTTAATGCCAGAAAATACCCCATTCGTCAATTGTTTAATAGCGGAAGGTTGATCGCCAGTCGGCTGGTACTTTGATACTAGTTTAAACTTTTTCATATCCCTTATTATAACATGTGGAAAACATAAAAATAATCCCATTTTAAACCGTTTGTGCTATAATAAACGTATGAGTGTGTGGAGGACGCTCCTTTGAGGGGCATAAAAAAATTATTAATCATAATTAGCCTCACACTTTTCAGCCTGATTTTTGGCAACCAGGCGGTTTTTGCTACCGACGAACTAACGGTCTCTATTTCATCCGATACCATCGCACTAGGTTTATTGCCAGAACAATTTAATTCAGCTTCTCAGACCATCAATGTTTCAACCACAAATTCTTCTGGTTATAATATTACGCTATCGACGGTTGGTTCGACGACTAATCTGGTTAATCAAAGCGATAACACCAAAATCATCCCTACCATTACACTGCCGAATGGCTCCGATAGTTTGCCAGTGGCTTCATTTGGCTACGGATATGGCTATAGTATCGACAATGGGGCGAATTATTATCCAGCACCAGACCCGTCTGGATCAAGCGTAAGGCTGTTCAAAACCACTACCGCTGGTACCAATCAGCACACTTTAACTTTTGGCGCTAAAGTCCAAAGTAGTGTTGTCGCCGGTTCCTACACTAATACGTTCAATATTCTTGTCGTGGTAAATCTCACGCCGTGCCCAGCAAACAATATTTGCTATGCTGGGAACAACGATGATGAAACTGGCACCATGTCTAATCAGCCGGTCAGCTCAAATTCCAGCGTTACCCTTATGGCATCTAATTTCTCGCGTCCCGGTTACGGTTTTGCTGGCTGGAACACAGCCGCCGATGGTTCTGGTACTAATTTCGGACCTAGCCAGACCATTACCACCGGTGATCTTTCAGTAGAAGGTCTACAATTATATGCTAAATGGGTAGCATCTGCTGGTAATCTCCAAGGTTGGCAAGGCTGTGATTCGATGAGCCAAGAAAGTGTCACCGCACTTACTGATACTCGTGACGGGAACACCTATGCCATCGCCAAACAAAAAGATGATCAATGCTGGATGATAGAAAATCTCCGTCTTGATCTTTCTAACCCTCAAGTCGAAATTAGTGAGATTAGCACTAATAAACCAACCGCTGCTTTTGCCGCGGATGCCAATAACCACCCAGCTGCGACTAATAATTTCTGTGAATCAAATTCTCCAAATGCAGCTTGCGTTGATCAGATTTTATATAATACTAACAACACCAACCGATCGCTCACAGCTTCTTACAATACCAACGATGATAGCAGCTCGTGGTATTCATATGGTAACTACTATAACTGGTACACCGCTACCGCCGGCAACGGCACCTATAGTTTTTCTACCACCGGCTCTGCTACCGATGGAGATATCTGCCCAGCTGGCTGGCATTTGCCTAGTGGCTATGGGAGTAGTGGTGATTTGGCCCAGCTTGATGTGCTACTTGGTGGCAATGGTAGGAATCAATCCACGGTCGCCTCTTCCGAGAGATGGAGAGCTTATCCGCTTAACTTCATTTATAGCGGCGAACAACGCGGCGACAGTGGATACAACCGAGATGTTTCTGGTGGTTATGCGACCAGAAACACTTCTAATAACCAACGCCATATTAATTTCTGGTTACAAAAAACTGCAGTTAGCCTCTACTCAAATAGTAATCTCAAATCACGTGGCCAAACTGTGCGTTGCATCGCCAACGATGATTATTCTGCCATTGGCAACATTCACTATGACAGTAATGGCGGTAGCGGCACTATGGCCGATGAAACAAATGTTGATTTAGCTACCGCTGTTGCGGCAACTAATACGTTTACCAAACAAAATGCTGAATTTGTCAGCTGGAATACCAAAGCCGATGGTACTGGTACTATCGTAACCGAAGGCGGCTCGGTGGCTAGTGCCGCCAATGATATGGGAATCGTTGAGGGCGGCACGTTAACGTTATTTGCTATTTGGCGGTCGGTATATACCATTGGCTACGACGGCAACGGTGCCGATGCTGGTACAATGAGTATCGTCCATACCAATCTCGGGAGCCGTCAAGACCTCGTTGCTTCGAATTTCTCTAAATCTGGCTATGGGTTTGCCGGCTGGAGCACCGATCCAGATGCTACCACAAAACTAGCTAACGGTCAGGCAGTTACCGTGTATGGCCCGAATAGTACGGTCACTATTAACAGTACTTTCCTAACCAACGCCGACGCAAATAACAGAATTACTCTCTACGCTACTTGGCTTGCGGCCGATACGAACGATACTATGCAAACTTTTGACACCGCCAAATGTAATACTCTTTCGGTTGGCGATGTGTTGGCCCTCACTGATACCCGTGATAACAATACTTACTTTGTAGCCAAGCTAGCAGACAACCACTGCTGGATGGCCGAAAATCTTCGCCTCGACCCATCTGCTACCACGCTTTCAAATGCTAACACTAATCTCCCGACGGCTGCCTTTATCACAGAAGCCACGACCGCTAGCAGCGCCACAACGCTTTGTAATAGCGATGACAGCGCCTGTGTCGACCAGGTACTTTATAACAATAACAATCTTAACCGTAGCCTTACGGCGTCTGATAGTTCCAACAATAACTCTAGCTCTTGGTACAGTTATGGTATGATGTATGGCTGGTACGCAGCCACCGCTGGCAATGGCACCTATGCGATGACTAGCGGTAACGTTACCGGTGACATCTGTCCGACTGGATGGCGTTTGCCGACTGGCGGAACTTCGGGCGAATATGGGGTACTAAATACCGCAATTAACGGGGGTTCTACTAGCTCTGGTACAGGCCTCCTTGCCTTCCCAGCCAATTTCATCTATTCTGGCGATTACAACTACAATAAATCCGGCGGGCGCGGCTCTTACGGTCGCTATTGGAGCGCGACTCCGAACGGTGCCGCCAAAGCCTATCGTTTTGGCAATACGCCAACTGCCATTACTCCCGCTGGTTCTTGGAATAAGTGGGATGCCTTTGCCGTCCGTTGCATTGTCAAATAACAGAGGTAACTTGACTTTTTAGCATAAGTGTGATATAATAAAAAAATATGACAAAATACTTAATCATCGTAAAACCGGGCAGTAGCCAAGAAAAAATCACCGAAAGCTCACCCGAAGAACTTATCGTCTATCTCCGCGCCAAGGCTCACGACGGTGAGGCCAACGATGCTCTGGTTAAACTTCTTTCAAAACATTTCAAAATTCCCAAAACCACCATCAAAATCATTCGTGGCCAAAAATCTCGCACCAAACTTGTAGAATTTTAGTTTTGGCGCTTCATCGTCGGGAACGGTACCGCTTCGCGTCCTGGCACCCCTTCAAGCAACCAGAAATTTCGCTCCGAGTTTCCCCACCCACATGCCGGCGGCATACCATATTCAAGCATCTCAACAAAATCTTGGTCTAACATTTGTGCTTCTGCATCTCCAGCATCGCGCGCTGCCTGTTGTTCTTGAAATCTTTCTAACTGGTCTAGCGGATCATTTAATTCAGAAAATCCATTCCCCATCTCTGTCCCAGCAATAACTGGATGAAATCTTTCCGTCACTAAAGGATTTTGGGGAGATTTTTTCGCAAGAGGCGACAACGAAAGAGGCTCCTCTATGACCCAATATGGCCCAGCCGATGTTTTGCGAATCAACTTCCAAACATCATCGATTAGATGTGGCGTTGTTGTATTTTCCAATTTCTTAATAAACTCTTCTCGCTTCAAATCTTTCGTTTCCCAATTTTCTAATAAAATTTGAATTAATTTTTCTCGGTCTGGATTAAATACACCTACATCAAATTTTTCACGTAACAAATCTGCATACTTATATCTCGGCCATTCTCCCTCTAAGTCGATCTCAAACCCACCTACGTTAAATTTTAATGTTCCCCAAGTTTCCATCGCTACATACTTCATCATTTCTTCATAAAACTTCATACCATCTTCATAGTCTTCATATGCCGCATATGCCTCAAATGCAATGTGCTCAGGGAGATGTTCGTCATCCACCCCTTCGTTTCTGAAACGTGGGCCGATGTCATAAACTTTTTCAAACCCACCTCCGAGCAAACGTTTCAAAGGCAACTCGTGCGAAATCCGAAGATAAAAATCTTCATCAAGGGCGTCCATATGTGTTACGAATGGGTTTGCATCCGCTCCACCGGTTGTATGTTCCAAAACCGGAATGTTGATTTCAATAAAACCATGCTTATTCATAAAATCACGCGTTGCCTGCCAAAATTTCGAGCGTCGCACTAATCTTTCGCGTACTTCTGGGTTAACATTCATGTCGACATAACGTCGACGATACCGCTCTTCCTTATTCGTGAATTTTTCTGGTAATGGCCGAAGCGATTTCGTTAAAAGTCGGACATAGTCTGAGAATACCGAGATCTCCCCAGTTTGCGACTTCCCGACTTTTCCCCTTACTTCAATAAAATCGCCAACATCAAGTAACTTAATCTCTCGCGTTCCAAACATTCCTTCCGGGGTTTCTTCCCCAGTTGCCTTCATAAAAATCTGCACTTCGCCCGTATAATCACGTAATTTAATAAAAACTAATTTCCCAAATGATCGAATCGTGGCTATTCGTCCCGCAACGACAACTTCTTGTCCATTTTTTTCATCAAAATGATCTAGAATGTCTCTAATTTTTGTATTACGGAAACTTTTTGCCGGATATGGGTCAATTCCCCGTTCTTGAATTTCTTTTAATTTTCGTAATCTCTCGTTTCTGTAATCTTCTAGTAACATGCTAATATTATATCATAAAATAGAAACTTTTCACGCTTGCTGTAGGTGAAAATTTAAAAAATAGTTTGATGGAAGCCTTCCGGTATTTCAGTACCGGCTTTCCATCACTGTTTTTTTAAATTTTCAGTCTAAATATAGCAAGCTTAGAAAAGTTTCTATTTTATATCTAGTATCTTAACTTTTTTATTATTAAATTCAAACTCTTCCCCAGCTTTTCGTCCCAGCAAAGCTTTTCCGATCGGTGATTGGTCTGAAATTTTCCCTTCTAACGGATTTGCTTCAGTCGGCCCAACGACGATATACGAAACATTTTTTCCGCCCATATCTAACTCGACCGTTGCACCAAGATCAACTTTTCCTTTCTTTCCGCCACGGATAATTTTTGCGTTTTTTAAAATTTCTTCAATTTCTAAGATTCTACCTTCAGCAATCTTTTGTTCATTTCGTGCAGAGCTATATTCCTCGTTTTCAGATAGATCGCCAAATGCCCGTGCCGTTGCAATTCGCTCCGTAATGACCGGACGATTCTTGATTAATTCCTCGAGCTCTTTTTCTAAATCCTTTTTCCCCTCAGGGGTTAAACTAACATTTTTCTTTATCATAATCATAAACTCCACATTGCCCACTAAGTTTACAGGAAAATACTTATTATGTCAAGTTTTAGATCAACTAGAATCTCTCAAACAACTCGCTAAGTTCTACTTTCCAACTTTTACCATTTCGTCGATCAGTTACTTCTGCTGAATTTTCGGCCAATGTTTTTTCTGAAATTACAATCCTGAGCGGGATACCGAGTAGTTCACTATCGGCAAATTTCTCGCCTGGCCTTTTATCACGGTCGTCAAATAAAACTAAATCCTCTCGACCTTTGTAAAATTTCTCCGCCTCGCTAACTCCTCGTTCACCGATTCCAATCAAATAATATTTGTACGGCGCAACTGACTCTGGCCAGACTAAACCTTTCTCGTCCGCAAATTTTTCCGCAATTACTCCCATTACCCGCGATACTCCAATTCCATAACACCCCATATAAACAGTTTTCTGCTTGTTGTCTTCATCGACAAAATTTAGCCCCAAAGGTTCAGAATACTTAAACTTCAATTTAAAGATATTTCCGACCTCAGCGCCGGTTGCCTCAGTAAACTTTTCTCCTGTAGCACCAAGATCCGCTAATACTTCATCATTATACACTTCTTTATTTAAAACAACCGATTTATCTTCATTTAAATAAATCGTATCCTCGCCTACTGGAAGTAGTGTCTGGAATTCATGAGAATATTTTGAAAAAATTCCGCCCGACGCGAAGGTTTCATATGTTGAATCCCCAAGACCAACTCGTTCAAAAATTCGATGATAAGCTCCTTCGACTTCTTTATAGAATCGGTCTAAGTCTTCTTCGGAAGAATGAAAACTGTATAAATCCTTCATTAAAAACTCACGTCCGCGCAAAATCCCAGACTTTGCCCGAAGTTCATTTCGAAATTTTGTCTGAAACTGATAAATATAAAGCGGCAAGTCTTTATAGCTTGAAATATAGGTTTTCATTAAGCTAGTAATCGGCTCTTCATGGGTTGGCGCGAGGCCTAAGACTCCTCCGCCAGAAAGCTCCGTTTTAAACCAGATGTCAACTTCCTGATCCGAAAACCGGCCAGTTTTTTCCCAAGGTTCAGGATTTTGTAGAGCGGTCATCGAGACCTCTTCGCATCCAAGTGCGTTCAGTTCTTCTCGAATAACCTTTTTTATATTTTCAATCACCCTAAGCCCAAGTGGTAAAAAGTCATAGACTCCAGCCATTTCTTTATGAATATATCCAGCCCTTGCAAGTAGCGCACCATTCTTTGCGGTTTCATCCTTTGGTGCATCACGCAAAGTCTTAATAAAAGTTTTTGATAGTCTCATGGGATTATTATATCATACCCCCATACCTAAAATATATAAGAGATAAAAAGCTAAGCCATTTTTTAGCATATGGAGTAAAATTCCAGCGTAAATTGTTCCCGTAATTTCGCGCAATCCGCACATTATAAGAGACATTGCAAAAACCGTTACCCCAACATTCCATTGCATATGTACAGCCCCAAATAGTAAGGAAACTAGTGTAGCCGAGATAATTATAGATAGAATTTTACTCGTGCCTTCAGAAGTTTTTTCTCTTAATTTGCCATATAGCCACCCCCTAAAAATTATTTCTTCGGCAATAGGTGCTACAACAACTAGAGTAAAAAAGGCGATCAAGCGACCCGCGCCCGTGATATAAATATTGAAGCCAATCTCCTGAGTCTCGTCGGCATTAAACCACGGAAAAAGGCTAAAAAGAGCAACTAGACCTGAAGCTAAAAGCAAAGAAACGATTAGGCCAATCGGTGCCAACCCAACATCTGTCCAAGTTGGCAATCCTTTTAAGCCAAGTTCAGTTCGGTTGGCCGGGGATTTTTTCAAAGGGTAAACCTGTTTTCCTTCTGAATCATTGACTATTTTAGAATTAATAGTAATCATTGGCGGGACATAAATAATAAGAATCATAGCAAGAAGATAAGACAAGGCGGAATAAATAGCTGTTGGCACGGGCTGTAGAAAGGCTTCTCTCCCAACTATTGCAATCATTATGCCCCCGACTACTATTTGTGCAATTACGATTGATGCAAAAACCCAAAGCAATATTCCTATTATGTAGAAAAAGTCTACCCACCTCTGTTTATGCGGAATTTTCATAGGCGCTTGCTTCGTTTGTTTTTCTCTAATCATTATCTAACTATCCTTATTACGTCTAAAATAGTCACGATAAATATGAGCGCAAGCAGTACAATCATGGCCCTTGAAACGATTCGTTCCTCTGTTTCTTTCGTTAATTTTTTCTTACGTAATTTGTAAATGGCTATCAGCAACCACCTTCCTCCATCTAGTGCCGGAATTGGCAAAACGTTCATGCAGGCCAAAGATACAGAAATTAGGGCTGCAAGAAAAGCTAAATTGGTTGGACCGGCGGCCGTAAAAGACGGGAATAAAACACCAATTATTCCAACTGGGCCCGAAACCGAATCTCCAACTGCTGAAATCGCCTCCTGGCCATCTTCGCGAACTGACGCATCAAGGCTAAATTGCGATCCAATGCCTGAAATTAAGTTCCAAATCATCGTTCCAACGCCCTTAAAGGTTTCGCCAGTCAATTGTAGAGTTAGCCCAGCTCCGACAATCGGCGCTGACCAAGTTGAATATGATAAATTTTGTGAAGTCTCCATCGTTACGCCAAGTAAATAATCCGCATCTGCTGGGTTTAGCGTTGCTACCAATTCAAGTTCTTTTCTACAACTACATTCGCATCCCACGCACTCTGGACAGACACAATGGCTATGGTCATGATATTCTCGCTTGATCCTATAAGTAACTTCTTCTCCTGCGTGTTCCGCATTAATATCGGTAATCTCGCTAGCATATTCTACATCTTGACCATTCACGGCGATAATGTAATCGCCAGATTTTAATCCCGCCTTGTCTGCCGGAGAGTTTTCGGCAACGGATGTAATTTGTACCGGCGTAGACTCAACTCTAGTATCATTTTCTATCGTGAATTGGTTTTCTAAAAACTTCGGCATCCCAGTCCAGGCCAAAATTGTAAAAATAACAAAAGCAACTAGCCAGTTCATCGTAACGCCAGCAAACAAAATTTTTGTTTTATCCCAAAATCTAGCTGCACCGAAAGTTCCTTTTCGTTCGTCTTCCGCCGATTCTCCGTCCATTTGGCAAAAGCCACCAATTGGCAACCAGTTTATACTGAAGATCATTCCCTTCTGGGCAAAATCCTTCCCCCCCTCGCTTATAACAACTTTTGTTAATTTTTCTTTTTGCCATTCCTTCTTAGGCAATCTTCTCCATTTCCCAGTCTCAGGATCTTTTATCCACGCAATTGCTCGTGGTGGAAATCCGATCCCGAATTCTAAAACATTTACACCATTTCGTCTTGCGGCGATAAAATGACCAAACTCGTGCGCCGTCACAAGGAACATTAAAACTAACAATCCAACAATGACCCCTATAAATATATCCATAAACCTATTATAGCATTATTTCCCGAATCTGCGCGAGCGAGATTCGTATTCTTTTAAGATTTCTTTAATATCATTTTTGTTCATGTCGGGAAAATATTTTTCTATAAACATCATTTCCGCATAAGCTACTCGCCAAAGCATAAACCCGGAGATTCGTTCTTCACCTGAAGTCCTAACGACCATATCTACGTCCGGAACCTCAGGATGATATAAATGTTTTCGAATAGTTTCCGGCGTTATTTTTCCTTCAACTTCAATTGCAATATTTGCTGCATCAGCAATTTCTTGTTCTCCGCCATAATTAAAACAAAAACATACTGTTGTCCCAGTACAATCGGCCGTAATTTTCTCTGCTTTTTCGCCGAGCGACGTCAAAGTTGGACTAATTTTTCCGCGCGAACCTAAGATTAGTAGTCGAATATTGTTTTTTGCCATCTTTTCGGCCATTTTAAGAATTTTTGTCTCGACGAGCTTCATAATATGCGAGACCTCTACTTCCTCACGTCCCCAGTTTTCGGTTGAAAAAACATAAAAAGTAACATAGGGAATTTTGGCTTCTGCCGCCGCCGCAACCAGTGTCTCAATCGTTTTCAGTCCTCTTGTATGACCTTCAATTTTTGGCAAGCCGTTCTCTATCGCCCATCGTCGATTGCCGTCGGCAATTATTCCTAAATGTTGTAACATTAAAATTCCTTTCTCGGTAGATCCCACTAACTTCCCTCCTTCCAAATCTTGTTCTAAGATAGTTTAGAGTTTTTATAGAGTCGTGTTAGTGTTATATCTTCATTATTTCTTCAGATTTAGACTTGAATTCAGTATCGATCTTATCATTAAACTCTTTAGTTAAATCATCAATCTCTTTTTCGGCACGTTTTTTAATATCTTCGCCCATTTCCTCTGCAATTTTAATTGCCTTTCTTGCATCTTCGCGTGCGTTTCGAATTGCAACTTTTGCTTCTTCTACTTTTGCGGAAGCAGATTTAACAATTTCTTTCCTTCTTTCCTCAGTTAGTGCTGGGATCGGAACTCGAATCACGCGCCCATCATCGGCCGGGTTTAATCCTAAAGCTTGATCGGCTCGGATCGCTGCTGAGATTGCTTGAATGTTCGACGGGTCAAATGGGGTTACGACAAGTAGTGTAGCATCTGCTGCTGTAATATTCGCGACCTGATTGAGTGGCATAAACTGTCCGTAAACCTCGACTTTTATTCCTGAAAGCATATCTGGATGTGCTCTGCCAGTCCTAACTTTCTTCATTTCTTCCCTAAATCGCTCAATCACCCCCTCCATCTTTTTTCTATCCTCTTTTGTGTCGAACATAAAAACTCCTTTATTATATCTTCATTATAACATACCCATAAAAAATCTGACCTTTGGAAGGTCAGATTTTCTACTCGCTTGCTTTAGCTTTTTTTTCAGCTTCTTTTGCGGCTTTTTTCGCCTTATTCTCTAAAGCTTCTTTCATCTTTGCCGCTTTTGCTGCCCGAGCCTTAAAGCGATCAACTCGACCCTCGGTATCGATTATCTTCTCTTCTCCAGTAAAGAATGGGTGTGAAGCCGAAGAAATCTGTACCTTGACTAATGGATATTCTTTCCCATCTTCCCACTTAATAGTTTCTTCACTTTTCGCCGTGGATTTAGTCAAAAACGAAAAGCCAGCCGCTTCGTCAGAAAAAACGACGTCGCGATAATCTTTAGGATGTAACTCTTTTTTACTCATAATTAGAGTTATTATATCAGACATTGACTTTTTTGTAAAGGTGTGATATAATGGAACTAATAATAATTTTAATGAAACAGTTTCGGAGAGATTTCCTGTTGTAGGGCTCCGAAACGAAGGGAAAGGAAATCATATATGACCGTAGCTGTCGATATGAAAGCTTTGCTGGAAAGCGGTGCTCATTTTGGGCACAAAACTAGCCGGTGGCATCCAAAAATGGCCCCGTATATCCATTCAAAGCGCCAAGATGCGCACATTATCAATTTGGAAAAAACCGTTGAAGGTCTTGAAGCGGCTCTTCCAAAAATTACCGAAATCACTAAAAATGGTAAAAAGATCCTTTTCGTGGGGACTAAAAAACAGATGAAAGACGTAGTAAAAGAGGCGGCTGAATCTGTAGAAATGCCATATGTTGTAATGCGTTGGGTGGGGGGTACATTGACAAATGTTGAGACCGTCAACCGTCAAATTAAAAAGTTAAAAGATTTAGAGCGCAGAATGGCTTCTGGCGAACTCGAAAACCGCTATTCTAAATTAGAAGTCCAAAGATTCCAAGAAGAAATCGATACTCTAAACGAACGTTATGGCGGAATTAAAGATATGACCGATCAACCAGCCGCCATTGTCGTTATTGATGCGAATGAGGACAAAAACGCGATCAAAGAAGCTAAAACTCTTAATATCCCAGTTTTTGCGATTACAGACACGAATGTTGACCCAAGTAATATCGATTACATTATCCCGGCTAACGACGATTCAATCAAGGCAACCCAGCTAATCTTGAGTTATTTTGTCGAAGCAATTAAAGAAGGAAAAAAATAATTTGCGTAAATTAAATTATAGGAGGCATAAACTATGGCTGAAATTTCAGTGGAACAAATTAAAAAATTAAAAGAGCTTTCCGGTGCAGGTTTAACCGACGCAAAAAAAGCGCTTGTTGAAGCTGACGGTGATTTCGATAAAGCTCTTGAAGCGATGCGTAAAAAAGGTTTAACAAAAGCCGAAAAACGCGGCGATCGCGAAACTCGCGAAGGGTTAGTTGATGCATATATTCATGATGGCCGACTTGGTGCTATCGTTGAAGTTAACTGTGAAACTAGCTTTGTTGCAAAAACCGATGAATTTAAAACTCTAGCACACCAAATCGCTATGCAGGTTGCTTCAATGAGCCCGCTTTACGTTAGCGAGGATGATATTCCTGAAGATGTTAAGACTGCCAAAATTAAAGAACTCGAGGAAAACTTTAAAGGCCCCGAAAATATGAAAGAAAAGATCCTTGAGGGACAAGTTAAAAAAGCCTTCTCGGATAAAGTTTTAATGAATCAACCATATATTCTTGATGACACAAAAACTGTTGAACAGTTCATCAAGGAAGCAATTGCTAAGACTGGTGAAAATATCACGGTCCGTCAATTTAAGCGTATTGAACTTGGTGTTACCGAGTAAAAGAAAAGCAAAATCGGGTGTCCTCGCAGTAAGACACCCGATTTTTTTTATATTCTCTCTAGCGCCTTCGACCTAGGCCCTTTTTACTTCTTTTACTAATAAATACTAGCCCACCTATTCCCGTAATTCCGAAAATGATTAAACCAGTTACCAAGTAGTCGGTTTTTGATATATTTAATCCTCCGAATAAACTACCAGTGTTAGGAACAGGGATTTCTTCTTCGCCTTTGTATTCAATCGTCAGAGTGCGTGTAAAACCGAGATAGTTGCCGTATTGATCGTAGGGTATGATTTTTACTGTATATGTCCCATATGGTAAATCTTGATCAGCAAAAGGTAATTTGACATTAGTAGTTGGCGCATCTACCTCAATCGGTGATAATTCTGGCACTAAATTACCATTTTCGTCGTACACATTTATGACAATGTGGTCTACACAAAGATTGACTCCCGAGCATTGTTCTTGATCATAAGTTAGCTCTAGATCCATATTTCCGTCTTCATCGTTGTCGCTAATCGTACCGTCTATAGGATAATAATAGTAATGGATTACGTCTTCGTCTGCTATCCCATCAACACCTTCTCCGGTCACAGTAATATAATATTCGCCGTATCCACGCTGATTATCCGCATCTTGATATGGGAGCATAGACAAGTCATAAGTTCCGGGCTCATAGTTTGCATCAATTGGAGAGTCTGGGTATTCATAGGTATGCTCTACTCCATTTAAATCAATATATCTAACGGTAATGGTTACCGTTTCTACGTTCTCATATGAAATGAGAAAATTATTCTCTGGCGTCATTAATACAGACCCAGAATCAAAATCCTGGAAATCTACTCTGGGAGTAGCACCTACCACCCTGACCGTGATGGTGTCCGTTACGCTTGATGTTGTAGCCGAAGTCTTTGGACTCGGCATAAGCATCGCAAAAACAGTTGTTGCGATTACTAAGATTAGGCCCAAAATACCTAAAAAGTTTTTTTGATGTTTATTCATACCATACACTCTTGTTTATGTTTAATGTTTATTTGGGTTTGTAAAGAAGCTATCTGTTCTCTCGCTCCAGATATGTTCTAAACGGTAAGTCTAGAACGATGTTCCTTACGTCTCCTAACCATAATTGTAATCCATATTGTTATAATTGTCAATAGTAAAATCGTAATAATTATAAACGGCATCGGATTTATAAAAATAATCTGCTCAATAGTCTGGGATTCCTCTCCTGCAGTGACTGTCCAGGTTACCTTAAATAACCCAAAACCAGGTGTTTCTTCCCAAGAATCAGAAACAACGAGCTCAGCGTCCGGAATAATCGATACTCGTCCCCTATTTTGGGGCGTTGTATAAGATGCTCCCCCAAAAATACCTTCCACTTTAAGCATTCCAGATGCGTTAAAGTCCACATTGCCAGTATTTTTGACTTTTGCTGAGGCATTGATAATATTGCTAGTAGCCTCACCTTCGCCTTTCGTTTGTTTAATACTTAAATTCGATATCTCTGCTGAAATTATTGATTCGCCTTCACTAGATCGTCCATAAACTACTAGGCCTGGGCTTGCTTCGGTTCGTATTCCAGTCGCTGAAACACTACTGGTTAATGTGTGTGCAAAAATAACAGCATATTGTCCACCGGCCGGTATATCGTTAGGGGTAGAAATTCTATAAAATATTTCCAATGAGCTATTTGGGCTTATAGTAAAGGTTGGGTTTTCGACATAATTACCGCCGACATCTTTAAAGGAGATCCATCTTGCGATCTGCGTATAACTATTCTCATTGTTAAATCCTAGTTTATATGTATCTTCGTTTTCGGAATATACATATGAATACGGCGCAGCATAAACTTCAATAGCCATATCGTCAGAGCCATTATTGGTAACCGTGAAAGAATCTTCATAATTTGAGTTGGAAGAAATTTGTAATACTTTACTTACTGGAGTTAGGCTAATATTTGTACCGCCTACAGTTTCTTCGGCCGTCGACGTTTCTGTGCTTTCGTCGGCATAAGCACTCGGCATAGCTATCGCCCACAAAAAGGCAAAACAAACAAACAAAGACCGTATTAAAATATTTTTTTTCATCTACCTCCTTTATTTCTTTTATTATAGCATAATATATATGTTTTTATAAAAATTCACTAATATTTAAAAATATGATATAATAATGATATGCGCCTGTGGTGGAATTGGTAGACACGCTACCTTGAGGTGGTAGTGGCCACATTTACGGCTGTGCTAGTTCGAGTCTAGTCAGGCGCACCAGAATAAAAAAGATCTGCGAGGTCTTATTTTTTTGTTTTTCGTCTAATCTAGATTAGCGTTTACGGAGTACGATTTTTTGTTGCCTTAACAACCGCCCAGGTATTTATATCGGTAAAACGATCTAGAGCGGTAACTAATATATTATTATTACTGTAGGTCCTGACGTTACGATTATAGATATAGGTTAAATTTGGACGGTAAAGGCCAATTGCGGGGACATCTGCCACCCAATATTCTAAAAATGTCTCATATTTCCGTATTCTTAAAGTCTCGTCAAGAGTATCGCGTGCGCCGAGGAGTAAATCATCGACTAGCGCATTGCGATAATTGGATAGGTTAAGTCCAGACGAAGAGACCTGAGACGAATGATAATATGGTAAAAGATCAGGATCTGCTCCGAGCTCGATTTCATAAATTAAAATATCATAATTTCGCCTCGAGATTATATTTGTCAAAAACTCTTGGCTCTCTTCGTAGACGGATACATTTGCGTTTATCCCTAGGTTCTTTAGCTCTTCAGCCACCGCATTTGCGATTTTGGGTAAATATCCAGAACTTACAGTAGCAATTTCAACATTGATCGGTTCGTTTCCGCTAAGTTCTGCTATTTTGTTTTTTGCTTCTTCTTGATTATAGGATGGAATCTCTGGGTATGTGTCGAGTTTAATTTGGGAGGATATTAAAGGGTAATCTAGCGCAAGGGTTTCTGGTGCCTGTGAGCGTATTAGGTCAATATTAATCCCCTGGCGAATAGCAGCCCTTAGGTTACGATTTTTTACCGTTTCGCTAGTAGTATTAAAGAATATAAACGCGCCCGAATTTAAACTAGAATTTTTAATTAAGAACTGACTCGCAGTAATTTTTTCAGTGTCTGAACCAGAAAGTGCCGCCGTTGCAGTTACTGCGCTAGAATTGATAGCTTTAATAATTGCGTCGCTGCTCGCATAAGTGTGAATCGCAAAGCTGTTGAGCATCGATTTTCCCTTGTAGAAATCTGGATTTGCTGAAAGATAATACACTTCTTGACCATCTGCGCTAGATTGGACCGCATTAAAAGTAAAAGCCCCAGAAGTAACCGGAGATTTAGAGAAATTATCTTCAACTAAGTTTTTTGGATTGACATTTCCGAGAATGTGTTGTGGCAACACTGGGACGTTTAAAGCTGATATGAAATCTGCATACGAAGCAGGCAACGTAAAAACTATTTCGCCTTGCTCGTTTTCTGACACATTAACGTTAGAAAAATTTGTCTCGAAGATTGAATTTACCGCTGGATTTTTAATTAAATTTATAGTAAAAATTACATCATCGTTCGTTATAGGCTCACCGTCCGACCACTTAAGATCTTCGCGTAGTCTCACTGTCCAAACTTTTCCATTTTCGCTTGGCAATATCGATTTTGCTAAACCGATTCCCGGGTGACCAGAATAATCTATTGTAGATATAGTTGCAAACATTAGTCTACTCAAAGTTTTTTCGCTACTCGTTGTTGCAAAAAGTGGATTCATTGAATCAACTTCTCCGAGAGTCGCCTCGGTATAAGTTCCTCCGTCAGTAAACACGTTTTCGGCATACGAGTCTCCAAACCAAAAAGCTTGAGTTATTGCAAGCATGATTAATGCAAAAACCAATAATCCCCATTCCAAAATCAATAGTTTAATATTTGCAATATGAGAAAACCTTTCAATCAAGTTTTCTTTGATATGCTCTTTTCCTTCTTCGCTAGCTTGTGCGGAAACTCTTGAAAATTTCTTTACAAACCTTTGCCCACGCTTTCTTAATGATTTTTTCATGATAAATTATGGAATTAATAGTAGCCCCAAAATTGATAAAACAAAGATTACCGCAAAAACAATTGTAGCAACAAACAAGGATTTTTCCAATCCGCGTCTAGTCGTATATAACTCCCCAGAGCTACCAAAGCCTGCGCCTAGTGATGCTCCGCGTTGTTGCAATAAAATCAAAAGTATAGTTAAAATTGACGAAACGAAAACTACAATTTCTAGAAAACTTCCTAAATTCATAATAACTCCTAACTCTACTTTAGCATACTTTTTCGTTTCAGTAAAGAATGATAAGTGATTGCGAAGCGATGCGCCTCTTCATCTATTCGAGCGATTAATCGCGAAACATGTGATCCACTTTGTAGTATTTCAGATTTGCTATTTGTGGAATGGTTTGGGATAACGAGCACGACCCCAGCATTTCGTGAATGATCGCCCGACTTGTTACGACCGATTACTGGGATTCCGAGCGGCTCAGTCAACGGCAAGATGGCATTAACTTGTGTCTCTCCACCATCAAGTATAATTAAATCCGGATAGTTCCATTCTTTATGCTTTAACCTTCTCGAAATTACTTCTTGCATGCTCTTAAGATCATCATTCTTTGAGGCTCGCACTTTAAATTTCCTATATTCGTTTCGTGCTGCTGTACCATTAATGAATACCACCATGCTCCCGACTGTATTTTCTCCCGATTGATGCGAAATATCATATCCTTCAATTCGCCTAGGAGGTTGAGGCAGGCCCAGTAAATCTTGCAGATGTTTTAATGCTTTGTCAGAGGAGATGTCTAAAAACTCCTTATCAGAAAAAACAATCTTTTTCCGTAGCTCTTTAAGACCGAATAATTGATCTCTAGCCTCCGCCGCTAGTTCAAAATTCCCCTTTGAAGCCTCATCTTCCATAGATTTTTCCAAATCGCGCAACAATTTTTCTCGATCGCCTTCAAGATAACGAATCATTTTGTGGAGATTTCGTTTATAATCCTTTGCCGTAGACCGTCCAATCTCTATGCCAGGAGTTAGTCCTAGATCCGTGTCTAAGGTTTTTTTACCACTATAGGGTTTAGTGTAATATGGGAAAATGTGTCTCAAAATCCGCACCGCTTTTTCAACCGCGGATTTACCATAAAATGGGCCTATATAGGTAGCCTTATCATCAACTGGATTGCGCGTGAAAGAAACATATGGTACTTCTTCGTTCATTGAAATACGTACATACGAAACAGTTTTATCGTCTCGAAGCAAGATATTCCATTTCGGCATATAACGTTTGATCATTTCGGATTCCAAAAATAGTGCATCCATCTCTGTATCTACTACAATCCAATCAGTGTCGAAAATCTCGCGTACCAAAGCTTCAGTCTTGACATCTTTATGTGATTTTTGAAAATATTGTTTTACGCGATTTTTTAAAACCGCTGCTTTTCCAACATAAATTATCTCTCCCGCTGCATTTTTATGAAAATAAACTCCCGGTGAGACCGGGAGCTTTGTAAGTTTTTGTTTCAGAGCCTCATTCATACTCTTATTATATCACACTTACGCTAAAAAGTCAATCTTACTCTCCTTCAATAAGTACAGTTTCCTCATCTATTTGCGCGTCTGGCAAATCAAACATGCTGAGCATAATTTCTTGAATAATTTCAGAAAAATCCACATATTCGTTTGGTTCTGATACGTTTATGTTACTTGGATAACTAAACGATAAATCAATTAATATTTCTGCGCCTTCTTCGGTCTCTGTTTTTGCATAGAGCCGGGTAAAATTATAATCCGCGTCTACCTCAACATAAGCTTCAGGCATTTGCTTTAGTACTTCTTGAATATCTTCTGTTGTAATTGAAACATTATCTTCTAGATTTAGACAAGTGTAGATGTCTTCGGAAACGATGCTGTTACTTATCGAATTAACAAAGTTTGCAAAATTTTCTGCATCGATATTAAGTTTATAGATCGGATTGTTTTTACTTGTGACCGGCAAATTTTCATTTGTTGAGGTATAGAAAGGATATTTATTATATAGTTCAACTGCACTATTGCTATTTTTGTTAATTTCATTTACTAAGTTGCTAATACAGCTAAAATTGCTATTTGTCGTAATTCCGTCAGTTAACATCCCCATCTCTTCGGTCGATATTCGAATCCATTCACCATCAATAGAATCAAATATTTGGATTAAACCTCCGCTGAGGATATCTTCATCTCCGGTAATTTGAGATTCACCAGGAACTATTTCGACTATTTCTTCGGTTTCGATTTGTTCTAAGTTATCGGTCTCTTCTAGGCTATAATCGAGAAGAGGAGGCGTCACCAGTCCTTCGATTAGTGAATTTGCGCCATCGACTTTAAAGTATAAGTCCCCGTTTGCCGCATAGACTTCATTAAATTCTGCAGATTGTTCCGTGCCGTCTCGAGACTCAAAAGTTAAGACAGCCGTAGAGGTGTTAATGTTTGAGCCCATGATGAGACCAGAGTGTAATGTAACGCCAACTCTAGAAATCGGTGAATTTGCATCGTTTGGCAATATGTCAATCGTACCGTCTATCATCACATTTCCTGGAGCTTCACCGCGCATCAATTTATTGATGGCCATAGAAACGGCATCGACTTTATTCATATTTAGGAGGACAATCGCGGCTGCTACACCTGCACCAATTAAGGCAACCGCAGCGATAATTATGCCAACGATTAAACCAGTTTTCTTTTTCTTTTTTGGCGCCTCAATATTTTCAGCCGCTTTTTGCATTGGGCGACCAGTCGGATCGAGCGATTCAACTAAAGGTCCGCCATCAGGATCGGCTATCGTTTGGGTCACTGGTGGCTGTGGTGCTGTTGTATTTGGGGTTGGTGCCACAGCGGGCTGTGGAGTTGGCGCGGGTCCTTGACTTGGATTTAAAGGATTCGGCGTCTCCCCAGGATTTTCATTCATAAAAAACTCCTTTTATATTTAATAATTCTTGTGTTTATTATACCATGCTATAATAAAAATATGGATGATTTTATTATTAAAAACATTAAAGCAAGGCAAGTTCTAGATTCAAGGGGAAATCCAACGGTCGAGGCCGAAGTGTTACTCGAAAATGGTGGTTTCGGTCGCGCAATAGTTCCATCGGGCGCCTCGACTGGCTCCGGCGAAGCATTAGAGTTAAGGGATGGAGATAAGAGTCGTTATAATGGCAAAGGTGTTTTGAAAGCTGTCTGGAATGTTAATTCTAAAATTCGTGACATTTTGGTGGATAATTCTTCCGATCCTCGTTATGTTGATCAGATGATGCTTGAGCTTGACGGGACTACTAATAAATCTAATTTAGGCGCAAATGCCATTCTTGCAGTTTCTCTTGCTAACGCGAAAGCTAACGCTCGCGCTCGCAAAATCCCTTTTTATCAATATATTTCTGAACTAGCTGGTACAACTGACGAAATGTCGATTCCGATGCCGATGATGAATGTAATGAACGGCGGTGAACATGCTGCCTGGGCGACTGATTTTCAAGAATATATGATTGTTCCGAAAGGTGCTGAGAATATTGCCGAAGCAGTGCGTATGGGGGCTGAAATTTTTCATGCCTTAAAAGATGTGTTAAAAGAACGTGATTACCCAACCACGGTTGGCGATGAGGGCGGCTACGCTCCTAGGGTGCGCGACGGAAATAATGAACCACTCGAATGTATTAAAAATGCTGTCGATAAAACTGGCTACAAATTTGATACGGATGTAGCGATCGCAATGGACATTGCTGCTAGCGAATTTTATGATCAAGATCACTATGTTTTGAAGACGAACGGCGACTGGAAATCGGCTGATGATATGATTAATTGGTATACCTGGATTGTTGATAATTACCCAGTTGTTTCCATAGAAGATGGTCTCGCGGAAAACGATTGGGAGAATTGGAAAATTATGACGGAGCGATTAGGGAAAAAAACACAATTAGTTGGCGACGATTTATTTGTTACAAATACGAACTTATTAGAAAAAGGTATTAAGGAAAAAGTTGCTAACGCAATTCTAATTAAGCCTAACCAAATCGGTACGCTTTCGGAAACTATTGATGCTGTATTGATGGCGAAAAATGCGGGCTACAGAACCGTAATGTCGCATCGTTCTGGTGAAACCGAAGACGTATCTATTGCTCATCTTGCAGTCGGCCTTGGCACTGGCCAGATTAAGACCGGCTCTCTGTCACGTTCCGAGCGAATTGCGAAATATAACGAGTTAATTCGCATCGCCGAAGCAAATTCTCGGCTTGGCTTAACGAACCCATTTTAAGTTTATTTTTCCGATAAAAAGGAAGCTTCACGAAAACCGTCATAGAAATTTTCGGAAATTTTTGGATGACCAATTTTATTAGCCGCTTTTACAACTTCTTTAACATCATCGGTTATTTTGAAAATCTTCGTATCGGTTTTTGATACTAGTTTCATCTCTACCATTTTAGTAATAATTTTATCGAAGGTTCGCCAATAACTTTTTCCAATTAAAAAGACTGGCATTTTCGGCATTTTTTCTTCTTGCATTAAACAAAGAATCTCCGATAGCTCATCCATTGTCCCAAAACCACCTGGGAAAAAGACAAAAACTTTTGCCGACATCGCGAGCGATACTTTTCTTGCAAAAAAGTATTCAAAAGTCAAACAGTCCGTCAGATAAGGATTCGGAAATTGTTCGTGTTTTAATGTAATATTGAGGCCAATCGTTCTTCCGCCAATTTCATATGCTCCATGCGAAGCGGCTTCCATGATACCCGGCCCACCGCCAGTAATAACCGCGTGTCCATTTTCTGCTAAAAGACGCCCTAGCTCAAATGCCATTTTGCAATATTTTGAATCTTGCGGTAAGCGTGCTGAGCCAAAAATAGTTACGCCTTGTGGATAGGATCGTACAATTTGTAATCCCCTACCTAAATCCTTAGCATATGCATTCGCCCTTTCTAAATCGGCGATTGATAATTTCTTTAATAATTCTTCTTCTGCTTTTAACATAACCTCTCCTATTTTATAATTTTTGAATTGGCATTGGGTGCAATGGCTCGTTGCCAGTCAAAATTCCGCGGTTAGCACCGAGCTTTGAGACTACTGCGGTGGAATTTGCCGACGCAAAAATTAAAGAGTTCTTGAAGGATTTTCCTGCTGCGAGATGTGCCAAAAACCCAGAGCCAAACGCATCGCCCGCTCCAGTTGCGTCTTTTACCTTTTTATCTTCATAAATACCAAATCTATAAATTTCGTTCCCATTTCCCGCAATTCCTCCCATCGGTCCATCAGTAATAATTACGGTTTCAACATAGTTATTGAGATGATAAAGTAGCTCCGTAAGGACGACGCCAGGTACGATGCTTGCTGCCTCGGACTTATTAACATTAAGAACGTCAACAAACTTGAGTAAGTCAATTAACTCTTTTTTATTCTCTAGTTCTTTTACGCCTGGGTTAAACATGACTTTAGCGCCAATTCGCTTTGCGTGTTCGAAAAAACGTCCAAGAGTATCCATATCTCCCCGTAGTGTAGTAGCGTATAGCCAATCTGGCTGAATAAGGTCTAAATCATTTTCTGAGAAATTTCCGAATTGTTCACTTGCTCCACGACAAGTTAAAATTGTTCTTTCTCCACTTTTTGAATCTAGCAAGACTATTGAAGTTCCGGTATTTTTTCGTTCTAAAAAGTTAACGTAGCTATTATCAACTCCTTCATTATCTAACACTTTTATAATTGCGGCACCCGCCGGGTCTCTCGAAATATTCCCTAAGAAAATTGCCTCATGCCCATGTCTAGAAAAAGTAATCGCCGAATTGATTCCTCCCCCACCGACCTCGTAAGATATGCGATCAATATCGACTTTTGATCCAACTAAAACTTTGCCAAAAATAGCGGACTCACCAATAGAAGTAGCGACCAAATCATCATGATCAACTAGATAAATATCTTGTAAGGCTGAACCAATCGAAACGATACGCGCCATTATAGGACCACCCCATTTTTATCAATCTCGGCTACTAAATCCTGAAAGGCTTGAGCCGGATCAACCGCGGTCGAAATTGCCGCTCCGACATTAATCACATCTAGGTCAGCGTGTGCTAAAGCACGAACGTTCGTTATGTTTGCTCCACCATCCCAACCAATCTCTAATTCCGGCTTCATGTTACGAACAAGCGGGATTTTTTCCATCTGCATTAAATCGGCTGGCGAACCCTGAACTCCGATTTGCCCAGCAAAAATCAAAACATGGTCAACGATATCAATATATTGTTTAACATTTCCTGGGTAAGTTGATGGTAAAAGTGCCACGCCGGTTTTAATCCCGGCTTCTTTTAAGGTCTCAAAAGTCGGCGTTAAATCTTCGCTTGCTTCCGCGTGTAGGATGCAGAGGGAGGGATTTAATTTTAAAATCGTGTCTAAGATTTCGGACGGCCTCGCAGCCATTAAATGCAAATCGGCTTCCCAGTTTTTTGGCCACCAAATATTTGTGATATCGAGCGATTCTGTTGGTGCAAAAGATCCATCCGACACATCAATTTGTACGCGTCTGGTAAAAGCGTTAATTTTTTCTATTTGTTCACGGTAATCCTTCTTATTGTCGGTTAAAATGGCTGGCACAATTGATACTGTTCTAATCATAATCTTCCCTTTCGTCTAAACGATTAATTCGCCGTACTCGGCGCTCAAAGTTTATAAAATCTGTGTTTAAAAAACTTTGGACAATTTTTTCCATCTCGTTCTCGTCCATAGCATGAGCCGATAAACATAATACATTGGCATCATCATGCTCGCGCGCTAGTTTTGCGGACTCTGGGTTATCACAATGTGCTGCCCTAATTCCCTTGAAACGATTAGCTTGCATTGTTACTCCGTGGGCGGAATCACAGATTAAGATTCCGAATGAACCAGGGTTCTCCCGCACTGACTTCGCAACCGCAATTGCTGGGTCGTTAAAATCATCCCCCTCAGAATATTCGAAAGCCCCCTCGTCGAACACTTCATGATTACTATTGGCTAAAAATTTTAAAATCGTTTGCTTCTTTTCAAATCCGCGGTAATCTGCTCCGATATAAATGCTCATCAGTTTCCTTTCCCAAAATCAACAGCAAGTTCAACCAAGCGATTTGAATATCCCCATTCATTATCATACCAAGCTACAACTTTTATCATATTCCCACCTACAACGTCAATAAGCGGTAAATCTACGATGCAGGAATGTGGGTCACCGATAAAATCGCTTGATACTAGTTCTTCCTCAGTTACGCCGATAATTCCCTCATAATATGGTTCTTTAGCAGCTTTTTTGAATACTTCGGCCAGTTCCTCTTTTGTCGTATCGCTTTTTAAAATAGCAGTAATATCAGAAAGTGAAACTACCGGGGTCGGTACACGAACTGAAAGCCCATTAAATTTGCCGGAAAGGCTAGGAATTGCAAGGGCTGCAGCCTTAGAAGCTCCAGTTGAAGTCGGTACAATATTTTCAGCAGCACTTCTTGCCTCTCGCAAATCTTTCGCCGGTGCATCTAGCAGTCTCTGGGATCCAGTGTAGGAATGGACTGTTGTCATCATCGCTTTTTCGATTCCGAATTCGTCTTCCAAAACTTTCATGATTGGTGCGATACAGTTCGTCGTGCAAGATGCATTAGAAATTATCTCGTCTTTACTATCGATAATCTCTTCGTTAACTCCAAGAACAACAGTTTTTGCTCCCTCGCCCTTTGCTGGCGCCGAGATTACGACTTTTTTTGCTCCCGCTACAATATGCGCTCGCGCATCTTCTGGTTTTGTGAAAAAACCCGTAGATTCAATCACGACATCAACACCCAGTTTCGCCCAAGGCAACTTCGAAGGGTCTTTTTCGGCATAAACCGGAATTTCGCGTGAATTGATTATTATTGTATTGTCCGTATAGGAAACTTTTTTATCATAAGTCCCGTATGAAGAATCATGTTTTAAGAGGTGCGCTAAAGTTTTCGCGTCCGTAATGTCATTAATCGCAACAACTTGCGCGTCGCGTCGTTCTAATAATATTTTGAGGGCATTTCGGCCGATTCTCCCAAAGCCGTTAATCGCCACCTTTACCATTTTTACCTCCTAAAAAATCTACTTATGCTAATTATAACACATACTTTTCAATTCTGAAAGAATTAAAAATCAT
>JAZUNK010000010.1:0-1557 GCA_045604085.1 Candidatus Nanosyncoccus sp.
TCCTAGTTCTGGTTCCTTCCTTTCCAGACTTCGGGAACACGTCGCGGCGGTCTGGGCAGCCCGCTGCGACTGGGGTGGAAAGGTAAACGTAAAGGTAAAAAAGTAAAGATTTTGAGTAAAAAGGTAAACGTAAAGGCAAGAAGTAAAGATTTTGGGTAAAAAGATAAACACAAAAGTAAATTTTGTTTCAGAAAAGGTATACTTTGTTGATGCAAAGGTCGTGAGATAATAGGCGTTGTTGAATAATTAACACCAAAACAAACCTATCAACCAATCAAGTCATCTTGTTAATTCGCTAATTCGTATTTTGGCAAGCCGAGCTCATTAAATTTGTTTATAATCTTCGCCCTTAAGCATTGCTCCGTATATTGAGTTTCATCTTTTCTAGATTTGAGATGATCGCCAAATATGGTTTTCCATCTGTAAAAAGCATTCTCCACGAGGCTTCTTCTATGGTAATCTACACTATTTTTCCATTCTTCTAATCCCCCTATTCTTTGTATTGCTCTTATCACCTTATTTCTCTCCTCATAGCCAGGTATATCTATTAGTTTGCCATCTTTTAAATCATAATGATAGATGGCGTTTTTCTTAGGTGGAGCGACAATGGATGCATGGAAACTTGCAACTAATTTATAGTTGTCTTTGGACTCATATGCTCCATCGCCGATGACAGTTTTTACTTTGCATTTGTTATCTTGAATCACCTGCTTTAAAAGTGGCCTAAGTTGAGTATTATCGTGAGTATGAGCTGAAGTATTAGTAAAACCTAGTATGTCTCTTGTGTCATAATCTAGAGCAATATGAGTCTCTCGCCAAGTACGACGCTTATCTTTCCCGTGTTTCCTTACCTTCCATTCACCCTCGCCAAATACTTTGAAACCAGAGCTATCTATTAACATTATTATGCCAGGCTCATTATCAGTAATATGATTTAATTTTCTCCAGTAGCGAACTTTGATGCCGCCCATTCTTTTAGAGACAGTTGTGTAATCTGGGGCTCCAGATATGCCCATCATCTTAAACAAGAACTCTACAAATCCAGCAGCCTGACGAAGTGGCATATGGAATAATTCACGGATTGTTAAAACGAATTCAATAAGTTCATTAGTATACTCCATGGGACGACCAGGTCTGCCAGTTTTGGCCGGTACGATAAGACTGCCGTCTTTTATGAGTGCTTCCGATATAAATATAGATAAATTGCCACGATTTTTAAGTGATTTATTATATTCTGACCAATTTTTAATCTTTTTAGTGTTATTATTAATATGAGCAGTGTTTGTTTTCATATTATAAGAATATCACTGCTCTTTTTGGTTGTCTAATTATTCAACAACGCCGTGTGGCTAGTTTTATGATGAATTTGGTGTGGTGAGATGTTATAATTGGGTTATTGTAAAATAAGGGAGTGAAAAAAATGTGTGGAATTGTGGGCTATATTGGTAAGAAAAATGCGCAGGATTTTCTGATATCTGGATTGAAGCGATTGGAGTATCGGGGGTATGATTCGGCGGGGATTGTAACTTTTGGTGAAAATGGAAAAGAAACTTTGAT
>JAZUNK010000011.1:0-3906 GCA_045604085.1 Candidatus Nanosyncoccus sp.
TTCTCTTACTACTAACGGCACCCTAGTAGAACAATCTATCTGTCCAGCAGGATGGACCTTACCAAGATCAGGATGGGACAACAACTGGGAGAACCAGCTATTCAGCGAAGATACCTTTAAAGTATTATGGGATGACTATGGTTTTACTAATAGTAGCTTTACTGACACTAATAGTAATAACAAATACGATGAAGGAGAAAACGCCTTGTGGACGAGTCCACTTTATTTCGCCGCTAGTGGGGGCTGGGCTGGCATGTTGGACTCCGTCGGGTACGGTGGCAGCTTCTGGTCTCCCGTCGTTCGCGATGGACACTTCGTGTGGGACGCGAGCCTCGGCACCGATGGCAATCTCTATCCGTCCGGCAGCTCCGGTGGCGGTAACGGTTACCCCGTCCGTTGCGTAGCTCGTCCAGTCGTCTCGGCTAATTAGTCTCCATATTTTCCAGTTTTGTGTTCCCTCCCGCCTTCCCGAAAATTAGGGAAAGGCGGGAGAATTTTTAATATGGAGATTGCTATTGCTTTTTTTTGGTAGTTTGATATAATAGAGGTAATTAGAATTACTTGCAATAAAAAGGAAAATTATGAATTTAACAGAGGAAGAGCGTCGTGCCCGGCTCTTAAAATCGCGGGCCGAAAGATTGCCAGATATAAAAAGGCAATTTGAAGAAGCACAAAATCGAAACTTTAATTCAAATTTTAAGCCAGGAGGCAAGGATGCTGATTTAATTGGGTCTAAGTCAGATTTAGCCAAAAACAGCTCTAAGGGGGCAAAAAATGCCTCTCAGGGTAAAAAAGGTAATAAGAAGGCCTCTAAAACCACAAAAGTTGTTGCCAAATCTTCGGCGAAAACTGAGGCGGAAAAGCGGAAGGTAAATCTTTCAGTTTCGACAAAAAAAGGCGATATGGTACACCATCAGAGGATGCTATCACAAGATGTAAATGCACAGGCAACGCAACATATTATTGGTATCCCTGTAAATAAATCTCGTTATAACGGATACAATGGCGAACAAGTTACGAATGCGAAATTGAAACAGATGCGACCAGATCCGGAAGCGGTACGAATTATCCCGATAGGCGGGGTCGGGGAATTTGGTATCGGAAAAAATATGACAATCGTTGAATACAAGGGGGAAATGCTAATAATTGATATGGGAGTGTTATTTGCGGGAGACGATTATCCGGGAGTGAATTATCTAATTCCGGATATAAAATATCTTGAGGATAATATTTCGAAAGTTAAGGCGATTTGTTTTACGCATGCGCATCTTGATCATATTGGGGCGTGCCGACATTTATTGCCGAAATTTGGACCACTAGTTCCGATTTATGCGACGGATTTTACGATAGGAATGATTAAAAAACAAATGTCTGAACTTGAAGATATTCCGGAAATGAATTATAACCCGATTGATCCGTTTAAACATGAACAAATTAAGATTGGGCAATATTTCACGGTTGAATTTATTCATACTTTGCACTCTATTCCGGGGAATACGGCGATTGTGGTTCGGACGCCGAATGGGTTAATTTATTTTTCGGGCGACTGGAGATATGAGGCAAATCCGATGGGAATACAGACGGATTACGAGAGAATTGATGAGATTGTGAAAAAAGAGGGGATTGATTTGATGCTTAACGAATCGACGAATATTGATTCGCCGGGACGACACCCGCATTCAGAGTATGACGTAGGGGAAAATCTCGGTAAAGTGATGGACCATTATGCAAACGGGCGAGTAATAATTTCCTGTTTTTCGTCGCAAATTTCAAGAATTGAATTAATCTTAAAAGAGGCGGCAGCGAGAGGCCGGAAGGTGGCGTTTTCGGGATTTTCGATGATTAATAACGTTGAGGTAGCACTCCGCGCTAAATCTATAAAAGTACCGAAAGATACGATTGTAAAAATGGAAGATATTATTAAGATGCCGGATGAGAAGGTTTGTATTGTTTGTACTGGATCGCAGGGGGAGCTTAATGCGGTACTTAATCGGATGGTGACGGGGGCACATAAATATATTAAAATTAAAGCTTCGGATACAATCGTTTTCTCATCGAATCCAATTCCGGGAAATGAGCCACATGTGGTTAATACGGTCGATGGGCTGCTTCGTGAGGGGGCACAAGTTATTCAGAATGGGAAAACACATTTAACCAATATTGGTCCTTTGCACCTTTCAGGGCATGCGTATTATGAAGATCATGTTGAATTTGTGACACGGCTTCACCCGACGAATTATATGCCGTATCACGGAGAGTTCTATATGCTTGAGCATAACGCTGAGATGGCAGAAAATGTGATCGGAATTCCGCGCGAAAGGATTTTGATTTCAGACGATGGAGATATTGTCGAATTGACTAAAGAAAAGAAAATACGAAAGGCGGGACGAATTCATGCTGGAAATAAACTTTATGATGATGCGGACCAGCCGGTACATGAAGCAGTTGTAAAAGACCGAATCCATATTTCGCGTGAAGGGATCTTTATTATTGTGCTAACTTTGTCCAAGAAGACGGGGCATTTAATGAAGACACCAGATATTGTATCGAGAGCTTTTATTTATCTAGATAATTCAGAAGAATTAATTGGTAAAATTCGTCATTATTTGCGTCAGAAGACTGATAAATCTATTTCAACTGATCCCGAGATGAAAGTATTAAAAGAGGAAATAAAACAAGATATTACGCATATTCTCTTTGATGCTACTGGACATACGCCGATTGTGATACCCGTCATAAATAAAGTCTAAAACCATTTCGTTATTTAATTTTTCCGAGCTTGACGCCTCTCGCGATCGTAATTTTTACAACGGTATAGTCGGACTCGTCCTGGTATTTCAGTACCAGATACTCGTCCGTAACCGTTGTAAAAATTATAGTCGGCGAGGCTATTTTATGCTCGAAAAAATTAAATAACGATATGATATAATGACTTTATGGGTATATATAACTACAGGGTAAAAAAACGAGATGGGGGCGAATTAGATTTGGCAAATTTAAAGGGCAGAGTATTATTGATCGTGAATACTGCGACGGGATGTGGGTTTACGCCACAATATGAGGGTTTAGAAGAGTTGTATTCCAAATATCATGATAAGGGTTTGGAAATTTTAGATTTTCCATGTAATCAGTTTGGGCATCAGGCACCGGGAAGTGATGAAGAGATACACGAATTTTGTACGGCAAAGTATAAAACGACGTTTGATCAGCTAGCGAAAGTAGAAGTAAATGGAGACAAGGCGGAGCCAGTTTGGACTTATTTAAAAGAGGAAATCTCTGATGATCCGGTACCAAAGGGTATGAAAAATAAGTTAGCGATGAAAGCAATTGCTGCAATACCTGGAGTCTCAAAAGAAAAAGGTTTTATTAAATGGAATTTTACTAAATTTTTAGTTAGCCGGGATGGTAAAGTAGTGTATCGTTTCGGGCCGACGGATGAACCGAAAGATTTTGAGGATAAAATTAAAGAACTAATAGGAGAATAAGATGGCAGTTATTGAAGCAACGAAAGACAATTTTAGCGAACTTATCCAAGGGGGAATGGTCTTAATAAAGTTTTATGCGGATTGGTGTGGGCCATGCCAGATGATGAAGCCGGTCGTAGAAGAACTTGCAGAAAAACATGATAATGTCAGGGTTTTAGAGGCGAATATTGATGACGAGGAAGAATTGGCAGAACAATATAAGGTTGAAACTATTCCGTGTTTAGTATTATTAAAAGATGGCGACGAAGTTGCGAGAGAGGTCGGAGTGATGCCACTAAAGAAGTTAGAGAAGTTTATAGAAAAGTAGATAAGGAGCTTTGCGATGACGAAAAAATATGACGTGATTATAGTTGGAGCGGGGATTGCGGGGATGACAGCAGCGATTTATGCAAGTAGGGCTGGGAAATCGGTTTTAGTTTTA
>JAZUNK010000012.1:0-19051 GCA_045604085.1 Candidatus Nanosyncoccus sp.
TCCTGATAAAACCAGCTCTTTTCTTTTCATGATGACCTCTTTCATGATAATTTTTTTTCACTCTCTTATTAGCTTTTTGATATCAAATTATGGTTTTATCATATCACATCCTCTTTCATTCTGCTAGTACTTTTTTTGAAAATCCTCCTGTATCTTCTTGTATCTCGCTAATCTTTTTAAAGATTCTCTCGTGTCTTTATCCCGCTAGATTTTTAAAAATAATTTTTAAACAGTAATCTGATATAATAAAGGTATGCGAGTAAACGAAAATATCTTAATTTCAAGCTTAACTACCATGCGCCTCGGTGGTCCCGCTCGTTATGTCCTAGAGCTCGAAAAGCCCGAAGATGTTCCCGACGCCTACGGTTTCGCTGAAACTTATCGTCTTCCGACTTTTGTTCTCGGTGGCGGCGCAAATACTATCGGCCACGACGAAGGCTTCCCCGGTGTAATTATCATCAACCGCATGCGCGGGATTGAAATCGTGACGGGTGATCCTACATGGGCGGGTGACGGCTCCGGAAGGGGACCCCAAAATGTTTTGCAAAGCAAAAATTTTGGGGAGGGAGAGGAGCCGGCAGGACCCGCCCAGAAACGGCAGGACCCGTCGAGAGAACTCGCCAAGAGATTCAAAGTCATGGGTGGCGAAAATTGGGACGACGTCGTAAACTACTCCTGCGAACGCGGTCTAACTGGAATCGAAGCTTTAAGTAAAATCCCCGGTCTCGCTGGTGCCGCTCCCGTCCAGAATATTGGCGCTTACGGTCAAGAAATTGCCGATACTCTAACCGAAATCGAAGTTTTTGACTCCATCTCTAAAACTTTTAAAACTCTCAAAAAGTCCGATCTAAATTTCTCTTACCGAAAAAGTATCTTAAATACTACCGAAAAAAACCGCTACTTTGTCATCTCAATTACCCTTGAATTAAAAGAGGGAAATATGCCTCGCCCGTTTTACAACTCAATTGAAAGATATATTTCTGAAAATAACTTAACCGACTTTAGTCCAAAAGGAATTCGCGAAATCGTCTCTAAAATTCGCGCCGAAAAACTACCTGACCCGAAAGAGGTCGCTTCTGCCGGCTCCTTCTTCAAAAATATCTATCTGACAAACGAAGAAGCCGAAGCCGCCGAAAATAAAGGTTATCCTGTCCATCGTGGTAAAGACGGCAATAAAATTAACTCCGGTTGGTTAATTGAAAACGCTGGCTTAAAAGGAAAATCCCTCTACGGGTTTAAAGTCAGCGAAAAAGCCTCTCTTGTTCTCATTAATGAATCCGCTAAAAGCTACGAGGATCTCAAAAAAGCCCGCTCTGAAATAATTAGTAAAGTTTACGATAAATTTGGTTATTGGCTCGAACAAGAACCTGTGGAGATTGGCCAATGAAAGAGTTAAACGGTTCTAATCTAGCCGGATTTATTAAAGAGCGTCAAGCCCGCCAGGTCGCAGGTATGTCTAAAAAACTCAAGCTTCTCATCATTCGCGACAGCGAAAATCCAGTAATTCTAAAATACGTCAATCTTAAAAAACAATACGGCGAAGATATTGGTGTTGAAGTTGAAGACTATTACGCCAAAAGTTCTTCAGAAATCGCCGAGAAAATCATCTCTGCTAATCGAGACCCTAAGATAAATGGTATCATCATTCAATTGCCCCTCGTCGATCAATCTAGTACTACCGAATTCTGTAACCTCATCGCTCCCCAAAAAGACGTTGATGGCCTCGGTGATCACGCAAAATTTGATTCTGCTACCGCTACCGCTATCCTCTGGCTCCTCGCTGGCTATGATATAAAACTAGAAAACAAAAAAATTGCCCTTGTCGGTCGCGGCAAACTTGTCGGCGCACCGCTCCGCACAATTTTTACTATCTCAAATTATGACTTTGAGCTCTTCCATCGCGGCTCCGACTTGACAAAACTTAAGAATTTTGATATAATCATAAGCGCCACGGGTGCTCCGGGGTTAATTTCTGATTCTATGGTATCCCCGGGCACCGTTCTTGTTGATGCTGGAACTGCTTCTGAAAAAGGTGTGATTAAAGGCGATCTTGCTGACGAAATACGAAATCGAAAAGATCTTGCCGCAATTACCCCAAAGGTCGGCGGCGTTGGTCCTCTGACTGTTGCCTGTTTGTTTGATCACGTCCTTCAGTCCGCACTTGCCTAACTTGCACCCTTACCGGACTCGTTTCATTTCTAGGACTTCTCTCTTCGGCAACATTACCCCTAATACCGCTAGTAGCATCGCCAACATTTCCACCGCTCCTTGCATCTCTTACCCTCATACTCCCATCAGCTTGACCAATATTTTCTCTCGTCATATTTACCGCAACCCTATCCTGTATCATCTGATTCTGATAATCATCGGCCCCGTAAGCTATCCGATAGATATTCTCTTCTTTTGTTGTGTCCCAAACTCCAGTCGTCCCTCTATTTTGAATTGTCTCTCTAGCAAGATTCCTTACTCTTGAAATCTCCTCTTCGCTCATTCCACCAGCCTCCATCATATTCGCTATATACCTAAGCGAAGAATTTTGCGCCCCGACCAACTCACTACTGTTTGTCACATGATGTTGCATCGCGTCGCTTATATTAGCCGGGTTCGCTGACCATTCTTGAAACGATGCCATCGTTACGCCCTGATTAACTTTTGATGCATATTCAAACCCGACCGGCATTCCTGAACGATAATTTCCGGCTCTTTCCCCTTCTGACATTTCTTTCGCTACATCTCGCATTAAACTCTGATCATAAGCATTTCCTCTTGAATCGACTCCGCTCATAATCGTATTACTCATAAACCGTGCCGCCGTATCCTTTCGTCGTCCAGCGACTCTTGCCGCCGCAATCATCCCAAATTTGTTTTTTCCTACTGCATACTCATCAAAAATTTCTTGTAAAGCTCCCTCATTCGCCCCATTATCAGTTCTATTATTAATCAGCATCATATAATTTGACACTTCATCCGCCCCAGCTCTTTTTTCTTGTGCAATAGAAGCGGCCTCAAATCCAACCCCCATTAAACTATCCTCTCTTATTTGGGCATCCTGATCTCGCAAATATTGCGCTCTTGATCTTGCAATACTTCTTTTACCCCCTCTTAAGAATCTTCCTACGCCAGTTAAATTCATCGCCTGTCCACTCGTATCAATCCCTGCTCTTAACCTAGTCCTTCTCTCTGTTCCTCGCTCTTGCGTGCTCTTATACACATCTGTTCCGCGCATAGCTTTTGTTCCCGCAAGCCTTGCCTTTGTTCCAAGCCCAGCCAAACTCGTCCCAACTTTCCCCATTGCCGTAAACGATCCCTTTAAAACCATCGGGATAAAGAATATCGGCACAATTCCAACAATCATTGCCGTAAACGCCGCAAAGAATCCATTTGAACCACCTACTGAAATTAGTAATTTAGAAATATAATTTCCCGCCCCGACTAATAATCCACAAATTGGAAATACCATTAATAATCCTCCAAAAAGTTTCAACCATCTATCAAATATTCTCTTCGTATTTGGCAAGCTATACAAAACTATTGCTATCGGAGAAATTACTACTAGAACAAGGATTGCCGCCTCCCTAATCGAAAGCAAAACGAACAAGAAGAACAACGATATAATAATTCCTAGAGCCGAAATCAATAGTGATAATAAAATCGCCGGGTTAGCGTATATGGCCACACCTCCTGCAACCAACGCTCCCAAAATCCCCACTCCAGTAATCCCAGTTGCCATAGCTGCATCAAACTTAAACTCTTGATCGCCTACAAACACTGACGCAGTTGCTAAATTATTACCTAACTCGTCAAATAATCTTCTAAGTCCTATTCCCAAGATATTTGATAAATCGACCGCAATCAAACAAATAAGATAAGACAAATTAATCAAAATCGCCGCCACTACTAATTTTGGTAGGGCCTTTTTTATGCCATAATTATCAATTCCAATTCCTGTCAGTTGCGAAAATATAATTACCAAAAAGAGAATCGCAAAACAAACATTTGCGATGTCCCTAAACGTTCCCCAAGCTATTCGCGTCCGTCCCGCACTGCCATCTTCATTATCGCTAAATAGTTGCGATTCTATTGTTAACGCTGGAGCTACTAAATTAGTGTATATCTGATCAGATGCTTTACCCATCCATTCTAAAAGTGGGCACACAATCCACCCTAGTGATCCAGCTCCGCCTTCACTAAGGCATTTACCCTCGCTCGCTACGGCAATCGTTTCGCTTACTTGCCCAGTCTCCGCATCCACGGTCGCCAAAGTAATATTAGAGATATCCAAATTCCTTAGTCTGTCAATTACCCCATACGGCCCTACCGAATCCTCAAGATAATACCACCTTCCATTTCGCAAAACATTAACTTTTTTGTCAGAGCTAAGCCCCTCACCCCGTACTTCACACCACATTACCTCTTCACCACTACTAGACAAAAACGGTATACTACTATTTGAATCATTCTTATTCGTAGAACATCCATTATTAGAATCTACCCATAATCCATCATATATACTATTTACCCCAAATAAATAGCCCATGTATAAATCATAAGCATCTTGATCTGTAAACCTAGACTCATCAAAACTGTTATATTCCGTTAATGCCCTCAAAGCCTTTTCCGCGCTATCTTCAGTTTTAACCCATGAAGCCGACATTTCATTCTGAACTATACGATATCTACTACATTCATATGCTCCGCCCCAATTTTCGCGCAACCTATCACAAGCACTATTTATCGCACCTTCCGGCAATACTCCGGGAGTCGTAATTTGTCCAATATTCATCTCTCTACCATATGTTCCCGTAACCGAATCGTATGTATTTTGATCTACTATATATATTTGGTTCCAGGAATTATATATATGTAAATTACCATTTTTCTCCGAGGAATCCGACGATACCCCTGAACTACTAGTACAAATCTTATTTGTCCGTGCATTAACATTTCCGAAATAACTATATTCAAAATAGAAACATTGCCCACCCCCTGCACTATCCTTTTGATAACCTAAAGTTCCCAACAAATTCTCCCCACTTAACCCCGTATTTTGTAAAAGCCCACTTATTTTTCCCGTTCCTAGTCCAACATCCCAACCTTTAAAAAGTTCTTCGCAAGAAATATCCCCATCTCTCAAAGTATTCCCATATTTAGTAGGCACTTTAATTGTTTGTTCAGTTTTTCCAGCATTAGTCATAATTGGCCCAATTGCCACGGCCTCAGCTGGCGTTATACTAGAAAACATATATTTATCTCTATCTCCGCTTACATTATGGTAACATCTATATAAAGAGTTCGCTAAAGTCTTATTTAGTAGCGTCGTATCACTAGTCGCCGCTAAAGTAGCCGGAGAAAAAAGCATAGCTGAAAATTGCATCATAAATAAACCAAAAACTATACCTAGAAATCTCCCTCTATTCTTGCACATTTTCTATCTCCAATCTTCTTTGAATTTCTTTCGTTTTCTCCTTAAAACTTGGCATCGTCAAATTTACAATATCTAAAACCGAACTAAGATATCCATTCATCGAAGAATCTTTAAAATATTGTGACTCGTTAAAAGCCAGAGCCGCCAAAGCTCCGCGAAAATCATCTATGTTTATCAAATTATCCACATAAGCCATCGCCACCTCATCCCCGTCTTCGCTTCTTATTTTTTCTACTTCACTAACAATTACTTCTCGGTTAGAAAAATTGTAGTACAGATTAAAGAGTCCATCGTAAACTAAGCTTGCCTCATCGTTATATTCAACTTTTTCCCAAAAAACACCATAATATTTTTTTAGATTCTCTAGCCATCTTTCTTCGTCATCGTTAATCCCTGCTCTAATTACCCCTTCAAAATACCATTCTTCCGACATCTCAGTCTCGTTGTTTTTAACTGGTCCATAAACCATAGAATCATAATAATTGTCAAAGACCTCTAAAGCTGACATCGCTCTTATCGCTGCGTCTTCCTCATTCCTTACTCGTCCTTCATTGAAATATCGCCATATGAAATATCCTGAGACCGCTAGCCCTAGCAAAAACACAAAAATCACAATCGCAATAATCCACTTCTTCCGTGATTTTTTTTCATGCGAAATCGAACCTAAAAATATATCTTTAGGTTGAGATGCTGTAATTGATTGCTCTTCATTTCCCCCCGCAATTATTGTTTTTTCATCAAAATCAGCCCTAGTCTCTCCAGAACTAAAGCTATCAAAAGCATTATAATTGGACGGATTCATATATCCCCATTATAACATAACCATTTTAAAAAAACCAAAAAATGTGAAAAATAAAAACGCGCCCGTAAACACGAACGCGTTAAAAGTACTTCACTCTTCTTACCCCACCTCAATAAAACAGGTTCTTCCGCCCGTTAGGAGGTATGTCCCAGCCGGAACATCAGAGAAGTCAAAAGATGCATAACTTTCTTTGCTTAGCGTATAATCTAAATCGTACCTAGCGCCTTCTTCAATGATTTCAAAGTAACGACAATTCGCAGTCATTCTAATTTCATTGTATTGAACACCTTCAAACCAACCAACCGTGCACACTTCCCCATATGGAATATCGCGAATATCTTCAATTAATCTGCCGTCTTCGCCGACTACCTCAAGACTATCCCACGCCGATTTGCTTAATTTAATCGGCCCGTCATCAAAATTCGCATAAACACGTCTTTCGATATCCCAAGCTCCAATTTTATGGCTGACAATCGGAATTGTATATCCCCTAAATTCAGCCTCAGTGAGCGTAGCTACTGTCGCCCCAAAACTTATTAAATCATCGCTATATTTTAGAGACGCCATCGGTACATCTCCGAGAGAAACATAATAGCCCATCTCTTCAACGTAAATCTCTATTCCCGCATTTCCACCACTACCATATTGTCTGTCGCCAAAATTACCAGTCAATCCTCTTTCCCAACTAAACCGATCCACGATACTAAGCTCATTGTCTCGTCTTATATAGAATCCAGCAAATCTTTTTGCGTATGACTCGTCTGTGGCAAGTTTTGTATACGGACTCTCCTCATAATAAATCACATATTCGGATGCATCATCAGGGTAAACTATACTACGAGGTGGTTCTTCGGGGTAAACAGTTGCCTGAGGCGGTTCTTCGGGATAAACAGTTGCCTGAGGCGGTTCCTCTGGGTAAACGGTTGTCTGAGGCGGTTCCTCGGGATAGATTGTCTCATCAGGCGATGCGCTTAAAAGACTTGCTATCTTAGAAGGCTCTTCAAACTGAGTCGTTATCACTACCTGCGGTTCATTCCTTGAGTCTAAGTCAATAACATTCTTCTTGTTGGAGGAAGTAACGCCGATCGCTATCGCTGCCGTTGCTACCCCCATAATTATCACGGCCAAAAGTGCCCACATGGCTTTCTTCTTCATAGTTTTAACCTCCTTGTTAAAATACTAGCTAATAAATTTAAGCCAAGCGATCAGCTCTATATCTCCATTATATCACACTTCATCAAAATTGTCAAGCTTAAAACGCCAAAATTTCCTAAACCCTACAAAAAATCACCCCCTAAGGGGTGATTTTTCTCCTAAGAGCCACTTCCGTGACCTTAACGTGAAAGCGGTCTTATTTATTTAACTTTTTACGGCTAGCAATGTAATAGCCAAGTGTCGTTACTACTGAACCAGCACCAATCGCACCAGTTACAATAGTTTCCGGACCAGTAGAAACAATTGTCGTAGGAGTATCTACAACCGGTTCCGGATTTACCGGCTTCTCTTTACAAGTCTCATCATCCTTAGAAACTAAGACTGACGCATCATCCTTGTAAACCGAGCCCTTAACCGTTGCACTTGCCCAGTTAACTAATTGATTTTTTCCACAACTCATTGTCTTATCAACAACCTTACCAGTAAAGCGTACATACGCATTACCTTTTGCACCGTAGCTACCGATGTTGATTCCAGTAGTTGCTACCGTATTATCTGCAAGTAAAACACCGCTTTGATAATTCGAATTATAAAGATACGTAGAATCTTTTACGTATTCAACATTCGTCGGTAAAACATCCCGAATCATTACATCGTTAACAGTTTCAGAGAGTAAGTTGACATATTCAATCTGATATTCAACTTCGTCTCCAACCTTCGCTTCAACTGACTCAGACCAAGTCTTTGTTCCTTTTAGGCGAACAGTTTTCGAAACTTTCGCTGCAACTGAGCTATGAACTTTAACATCAATCGTTACAACCCCAGAATATTCAAAACAACCCGGAATTTCCCCATTCATCGAAGTATACCCAAGCGTAGCGCCTGAAGTAACTACCTCATTTGGAAGCGAGAAAGTCCCCTTATTGTTGTTATATTTTGCCGACCCGTTAACATACTCAAGATAAAAGTCTCCATCAGATTTGAGGGTTACTTCATCCCAGTATCGATTCGGAGTCGCGTTCGAAGAATCAAGATAGCCAACAATTGTTAACTCGTTTGATACCGTCGTCGGAACCGAGAAAGTTGCTTTTACGCCTTTCGCGATTGCATCCATACCCTTCGGGCTGTTATTGTGAACGAAAAGACGAATTGTATAAGTCTCTCCGTCTTTAACTTGAATTGTATTCGCATTCCAAGTTTCAACTGCCGCACCAGCAACTTTTGCTGCTACGAAGTTTTTCTCATCCCCGATTTTACCGTTAGAAATCGAGTTAAACGTAATTTTATCGCCGAGTTCCCCGGCATTAATCTGTTCAAGCGTATAACTTGCCCGGCCATTGCTCAAATCGCCCCAAGCATTCACTAGAACAGGAGTTAGCGTCGCACCAGCAACAAGCGCCGCCGCCGAAACGCAAAGGATGGATTTATAAATAGTTTTCATAAAATTTTTCCTTCCTATTATTAATATTAAACAGAATTCGAAATGGAATTCACTTTCATTTCGAATTCTAAACTGGTTTCTTTTGCTGAACTTTTCTTTACCGAAAGAAAAGTTCAAGTTTTACTAGCCGAATTGTTAAATTTCGTCTAAAACAGCCAAATCATCTCAAATTTCATTCTTGGAGTGAAGCCCGGCGACCGAAATCGCCGGACTTTTTTGCTAAGGTACTTGGGCCGTCCCGCCCACGGGCCTCACTCTTTGTTGTCTACATCATTCAATCCGGCGGGCCTCCCCAAGCCGTGCCAGGATTGTCAGATATCGCCTGTCCAGTCCCTGCTACCGTCGCCGGCGCAGTTACCTGAGTCGGCGTATCTATTTTACTGCCATTATTGTCCTGAACAGCGTCAGGAACTATAACGGTAGGTGTATTTGGACTGCCTCCAGTCCTCTGATTACTATTTACATCGCCAAGCTCCTGTACGGCGGCTTGATAATCCTCGTATGAATCATACGAAGTCGATGTGTCATTACGATCAGCTGTCGAAGTCTGTGCCCCAACCCCATTATTCGTATTCGGCCCAGGTCCCGGGTCATCATTTGGCTCAGTATTTTCATCTGGAGCCAGACTCGGATCCTTCGGTTTAATCGTCGGGGTCGGCGCAGGCGTCGGTGTTACCGGCACGGGCGTCGGAGTCACAGGAACAGGTGTCGGCGTTACCGGCACAGGCGTCGGCGTTACCGGCACAGGCGTCGGTGTTATTACCGGAGCTGGCGTAGGCGTAACAGGTGGCTTCGGCGATGCTGGCACATAAGTGGGTACCGGCGTTGGAGTCGGCTCCACATAAGGATTCGGCTCCGGAACCACATCCATATCATCAGCAATATTTACTGGCTGATAACCGCATGCAATCCGGTATGCTACCTTATACTCTCGTCCCTTTACGTCGGGCCAAGTAATCAGTAGCACCCATCCCGAATGTTCACCGGATTCCGCGACAATAATGTCCGGAATTCCACTCACCGTAAAAGGTGTCATGTACATCTGGTCAGTAATTCCTTCCAGATTTACTAATTCAACCTTTGCCTCTCGCTGAATTTCGTCGAAAAAGACATCGAGCATCCTATTATAGTTCTCTTGCTGCCCGAGATAAAGTTCTTTCATCTCGTTCATTCTAAGAACCCAAGGCTTCCCGTTCACAGTCTCATCGAAGAAAAACCCAGCTTGCCGCGTTCCACGAACCGCATCTGCCGCCGAAACATCCGCTACGCCAAGCGCAACATCCTGTCTCATGCGTTTTTGCATGTCCGCAAGATAATCCTCTGCTTTCCAATCTGGATAATACTCCATCGGATTATAACCGAAGTTATAATCATCAGTTGCATCATCGTTGTAAAGCAGCGATGGATTATAAAACGCGTACCAGACCACAGGTGCCGGCTGAGCAGTATGATTATCAATCTGCTGTTCAACCACCGGAGGGACTGTTTCTTTAGTCGAAGACCAATTTACAGTCCCTTTTATCCCCTTCCCGAGAGCAATCAGAAGCAACGCTGTCGTTACTACAATCGCTATAATCCCGAGCACATGATACATTCTTGCGTCAGAGTCATCCTCTCCACGAGCGTCTCTATACCCCCGATAGCGGAAGTAAAAGAAATCGATTACAAAAAATCCTACCGTTGCAATAAGAAGCAATGTTGGGATCGTTGTAATCAACGCCGTGAGAAACGCACTTGTAACCAGAACCGCCACCGCCCAAGCTACAGATTTCATCACGAAAAACAGTAGAACCATAAGAAGCACAAAGGGAATCCCTTCTTTAAGCGTCCCGCCGTCTCTCCGCCACCAATACATCAAATAGATGCAAAAAGCGATCAGAGCGATCAGCATAATCGGCGCTAGCCAAAGTGTAAATTGCGTCAATTTCGGAGCAACATAGTCTATTACTCCAATCAAAACGCCAAATCCACCAGCCTTCGCCAACCCATATCCTGTGTACTCACCATCAAGCATGTAGTGGATTGTCGCAACCAAACCAGCCGCAACAATCGCAATGATAATCGCGATAAGCATGGCATTTAGCCTCCTTTAAAAAGATTTTTCTGGAGGCCTCTGCCCCCAGGAATTGGGGAATTTGGGACAGATATAGACAACTCAGATTTCGTTTGAAACCTGAGATGATTTGGTTGTTAATGGTCTTCGTCGTTTTTTCAACACACTAAAACTCAGACTAGTTCAATTGTATCACACTTTCGCTTTTTTGTCAATATAAATGTCAGCTTTTTCCGCTTATGTCTAATTTTTAGACAATTTAAAAGCCCGACTATAAAAGTCGGGCTTTTAAGGTACATGGAGGGCATTAAAGCCAACACTCGTTTACTTGGCCAGCTCATCCAGGCGTCTGAGGAAATCGTTCCTCGCGGCAACAGTCTCACTACGCTCCTTGGCACGATCGTGCAACTGGCGAAGCTTTTCAGCGTCCGCCAACCGGTCAGCGACCTCTTCAGGAGTATAGTTGAGTTCGCCCCGCAGAGCGTCGATCTCGTCGTGAACCTCGGCGAACCCTTCGTCGATGATGTCTCGGATCACCTTGAGGGTAGCAGCAGAGTTCTCAGACTTGTCGGACTCTTCGAGAGCCTTCAGCTTGCTGTCGATCGTCTCGAATTTCGAATTGATTCCGCGGAATCCGTCGGCCGTAGCCTTCGCAAATTCGCGAATCATCTTTTCGAGATCAGCCTCGGAGCTCTTGGACTTCTCAGCGGAAGTCTTCTCGGCAGAAGTCTTCTCAGGGGCAAGATGTTTGGCCTCCTTCGTCTCGGCAGCTTTCGCGGCCGGCTCGGTGGTTTCTTCCTTCTTCTTTCCGAAAAAGAGATCAGACTTAGGCATTTTAGTGCCCTCCTTCAATATAAAAATTCGTTATGAAAACACACGTTTCCAAAAACTGCCCTAATTATAGCACACGCATTCATTTTTGTCAATAGAAAAAACATAAAAACTTCAAAATACTAGTATTTTTCTCTTGATTTTCCCTTTTATTCGCGCTATAATATATATCGTACGGTGGGATTAGCTCAGATGGTTAGAGCGTCTGATTGTGGTCCAGAAGGTCACCGGTTCAATCCCGGTATCCCACCCCAGCATATTATAAGCGGGTATAGTACAGTGGTTAGTATGCAAGTTTTCCAAACTTGAGATGAGAGTTCGATTCTCTCTACCCGCACCAGAGAAAGTAAAAATAAGCACTTGTGCTTATTTTTTATTTTCCGTCCGCGGTAGTGGTTTTACTCTATTTATATTATCTCCTGTCTCCCTCGCCGGCGGAGTATAAGTTTTCGCTTTTATACCAGACGAATACGCCGCCTGCGAAACAATCCTGGAATCATTATATCCTTTTACCCTTTTCCGATTTTGCTCAATTTTCATTCTCTCCGAAAAGCTGCTCGTCGACGTCGCTCCAACCCCACTTCTATTTTGCGATCTCCCAAAAACCGAAGAGTGCAAAGCCTCGTCCTTTTTTGTCCTCATTACAAATTTGAGTAACGGATTGTTCATATTACCTCCTATTTAGGCAATAGTAAAAATGCTACGGTCCCCGCCGCCGCTCCAAGAATAATCGTTAAAATAATTGTTACGATTAGTCCAACTTTAGAGTCTTTTTCTGGTTTAGAAATAATCGTCACCGGGCCCTTCGGTTCCTCTTTAAACTCTTCAATTTTCTTCTGATACACATTTTTAGAAAGAGGACGTTTAGAAATTTTTTCCTGATTTATAAATTGAGGGTTCGGAACATTAAAGGAATTTTTAACCGTAGAAACCTTCTTAGGCTTTTCCACAGGTTTTTCCACAACTCCAGTAACCCGCCTAGTGCTAATCTTCTTTGCTTTTATCTCTTTAATATTCGAATTTTCTGTCTTAACTAACGGTGTCGTTACTTTATTCGCAGACTTAGCCTTCTCAGGTATTTTCTTCACTGAATTTTTAGCTTTTACCGGTTTTTTTGCTCCAACTGGAACAAAATCCATGTATTTCTTATTCATGACTTTACTCTTTTAGCTACCTCAATTATATCAGTAAACTCACTCAAAATCAAACTAGAACCCCCAACAAGTAACCCATTTACTCCAGGAACCGTTAAGTAAGCTCCCGCGTTAGAGGCATTCACGCTCCCTCCGAACAAAATCGGCACATTTTCAGATGCCTTCCCATAAGTATCTGCCAAAGTTTTTTTAATTATCTCAACTACTTCAGAAACTTCATCCGGCGAAGCTAGTTTCGCTGCCTTTACCGAAGAAATCGCCCAAACTGGCTCATAAGCTACTATTACCTTATCTAAATCATCATCCGCAACTTCAGATAATCCCCCAATTAACTGATCCCTTATTACGTCCTTAGTCTCTCCAAACGCTCTTTCACTCTCCGTTTCGCCGATGCAAAGGATTGGCGTAATTTTATTCCTGATCGCCGCTTCAACCTTCTTCGCAATCATTTTATCATCTTCTCTAAAAATATATCTTCTCTCAGAATGCCCAATAATACAATAATCAACAATCCCTCGAAGCTGTGAAAAACCCGTCTCCCCCGTAAAGGCTCCATAGTCCCGATAAAACGCATTCTGTGCGGCTAGCTTCATTTTATGCCGATCGATTTGCAAAGATAACGGTTGTAAAGCTATTGTTGATGGCGCAACAACTACCTCTATATCCCTATAATTTGGTAGCGCCTTTAAGAGTTTATGAAGATAAATGGAAGCCTCTCCGACCGTAAAATTTAACTTCCAGTTGCCCACTATGTAACTTTTCATAAGTATATTATATCACGCCAAGAATCCCGCGCAAGGCAAAAGCCGTATCTTCATGGTTTCGTACCGTAATCGTTTCAATTCCCATTTGAACGACCGGATAATCATTTCCGCCTGGCTGTGTCATATCGCCAAAATACAGAATATCCGATTTTTTAACATTCAATTCTTCAAGCAGATGTGTCATTCCAAAAACCTTATTCATCCCAGGCATAATTGCATTAATCGAAGTTGTCCCTCCGATTTCATATTCAAACTCCGGTGCCAATTCCTTACATCTAGCTACAATTTTCTTTCGCTTTTCATGATCCGGATCCCAAGCGTATTTCTCTTCCGTTCCCGCCTTTTGCCCTAATGCCGAAAAGGTTACTTGGCTTAGTCGATTCTCAATAATCTCATCTCCCGGTTTTAATTTATCCTCTTCCCAATACCCTAACTCTCGTGTCGCCTTCTCAATTGTTTCCGAAATTTTCTTTACCTGCTCTTCAGTTAACGGATAATTATAAACCTGCTCCCAATCATTTTTCTCTACATTAAATCGATAATATTGCGTCCCTTGTGCAACAAATAAATGTAGATGCGTTAAAAGTTCCGGACTCGGATTTGGTAATCTATCTACAATTTGAATCAAAAACTGATCAAATTTTTGCCCCGAAATCGGACAAACCTCAAAATGTTCTAAACATTTAATTAATAATTTCGCAATTTCATCCGTAATTGGAGTCTTTGCAACATTTAAAGTTTGATCTATATCAAACGCTAAAACCTTTTTCATAGCCTCATTATAACATACTGTATTCTTTAAATTCGCTTTTGAAAGGCTGAAAATTTGAAAAAATAGTGATGGAAAGCCGGTACTGAAATACCGGAAGGATTCCATCAAATTATTTTTTCAAATTTTCACCTCGTGCGAATTTAAAGAATACAATATGTTATAATAAAGTCATGAATATCTTAATCGTGGGCAATGTAATAAAAGATGTTTATCTTAATTTAGATTCCAGAACCGAAAATTTCGAAACCGATAAGAATAACACTAAATGGCTTAATCTTAGTTTTAATGCCGAAAACCATCATTTTTTTAGTCGCATCAGTAATTTAAGTGGCGCTGCGATTTCTCTTGAGACCCTCCAAAAAATGGGCTTAAGTACCTCTATTCTGAATTATAATCTACAAATGGAAGATAACGACCTAACCTCTCATTCTACGGTTGAGACCTATCGCTATATTCTTTTAACTGACGGTCGTCCTTGTTATTTTACCCCTACAAACTTCAAAATTACCCCATTCAATCCCCCCGCCGAACCCGTTGATTATATATATGTCGATCCTTCCGCCAATCTCGACTTTAAAGCCACTAAACGAATTAATGCCTATCTTGATATCTCACAAAATACTAAATTAATTCTCTACCTTCGCGATTTTTCTAATCAAGACATGAGTAGTCTGATTTCGCGCGCAAGTCTAATATTCTACGAAAAAAATCACACAAATAATTTTGTCCCCACCCAATTAGAAAACATCGACAAAAATAAATTAATTATTATCTCAAAAAATTCCATCACTTACCAAAATGTTTCCGAAAAAATCACTTCCGACCGTATTGATACCTTAACCCCTCTTTCAAGTTACTCTATCGGAGCCGCAACAATCTTAGGTGCCTTTATTCTCGGTCGTTCCGTAGAGGATAGCCTCAAAATGGCAATTACTAATATTGAAAATTCAAAATTAAATTCTGTTCTTTCTTTACCAAAACTAATGGAAATTAGTGAGGACAAAAACCAAACCGACAATCTCGAACTCATTGCTAAAACCCTTGTCTTAAATCCTAAAGGAATTCTCGCAGCCGATGAATCTGGCGGCTCAATTCATAAAAAATTCGAACAGCTAAATATTGACGACACTTACGATAACCGTCGCGATTATCGTAATATTTTCTTTACTACGCCAGATTTAGAAAAATATATAAATGGTGTCATCCTTTTTGACGAAACCGCTCGCCAAATCTCCGATGATGGCCGCGATTTTGTCCAATATCTAACGAGTAAATATATTATTCCTGGTATTAAAGTCGACCAAGGCTTAGAAAAGTTCAACGACTCTCTAGAAACTTACACTAAAGGCCTAGATAATCTTTCAGAGAGACTTAAAGAATATTATCTCATGGGTCTTCGCTTCGCTAAATGGCGCGCCGCTTTTGAAATTCGCTTAAATAATCATGGACGTATCCTTTTTCCAACCACCAAGGCTATTGAAAAAAATTGCGAAATTCTTGCCGAATACGCTAAAAAATGTCAATCTGCTGGACTCGTCCCTATCGTCGAACCAGAAGTCATTTACGACGGCTATTATGATATTAAAAAATCCGCCGAAATTACGAGCAAAGTTCTCGATACTCTCTTCAAAAAGCTTTCTGAATTGAATGTTAATCTTCGTGCCTGTATATTAAAAGTTAATATGGTCATTGCAAGTAAAAACTACGAACACCAATCTACTCCTGAAGAAGTCGGCCGCGAAACTGCTAAAGTTCTAAAAGAACATGTCTCTGAAGAACTCGCCGGCGTAGTTTTTCTATCTGGCGGCCAAACCCCCGAACAAGCTACTGAAAATCTCCGCGAAATTGTTAAAAATGGCCCGTTTCCTTGGCCTGTCACCTTCTCTTTTGCTCGCGCTCTTCAAGACCCCGCTCTTTATGCCTGGGCCGGCGATAATAATAATGTCGAAAAAGCCCGCCAAGCTTTTCTTGACAGGCTAATCGCTAATAGTGAAGCTTTGAAAACAGAACAATAGTTTTTAAGATTGTTCTGTTTCTGGAACTTCAGTATTATCTTCCTCTACAGTTTCCGCTTCTACCGGCTCCACTTCCGCTTCACGCTTCTCAGCTTCCGCTGCTGGATCATAAAGCGAAGCAACTACCTGTTCCATATCTAATTCTTTATCTGCAAACTCGACCCCCTTAGGTAGTTTAATGTCCGCAATCGTTAATTTATCCTCAACTGTCGCCATTCCTGACGCGTCAATTGTTAATTCTTTCGGAAGATCCGCCGGTTTCGCCTTAACCGCTAACTCCTCTATCGATTGCGTCATTGCAAAATGATAAGTCTTTGACGCTTCCGATTCTTCAAAATTAACAATTACTACCGGCGACGTTGCCTCGACAACTTCTCGCGCCGAAATCGCCTGGAACGCAATATTTAAAACTTTCCTCGTTACCGGATGAATCTGTATTTCTTTAATTATCGCCATTTGTTTTTTCCCATCAAGGTCAAGATCGACCGGCGAATGATATCCCGCCCCGAGCAAAACTTTCTCCGTCGCAACATATTCCGAAGAAAATAGCATCGGTTCCTTCCCGCCATAAACTACCGAAGGAATTAATCCTGCATTCCTTAAATTCTTTAATTTTTTACCAGTTTCTTCACGTTTCTTAAGCGCTAACTTATATTCAGCCATTTTTTCCTCTCTTTCTACTTAATTATTTATATTCTACCACACTCCCCCGAAAAGATAAACTCCTCCGGCGAGCCGTTAAGCTCGCCGGGGCATATTAGGTCCGGAAGGCAGGAAACTGCTAAACTCTAATGGCTCAAGGCTACTGGGCTAGACAGCGAGCTGAGTAGCCAAGGTACTTACTATTTTTGACGGTACCTGGATAGACATTGTAGGCGTAGAAGTCCAGGTAGTACACGTCGTAGTTACTATACGCAGAACGAGACCAGTAGCGTCCGAAGTCTCCGCGACCGTCCGCGCTGGAGCCGTTCCAGTTGCCGGAGTAAACAAAGTTGTTCGGGTAAGCGCGCCAGCGATTAGAGACGATTTCTTCGCCTTCGTTATCATATTGATAAGAACCTGTTCCGCCCATAGCAATGTCTAGAGCACTAAATTGTCCGCCAGTATTACCAGATGGTAGTTGCCAACCATTCGGGCAGATATCTCCTGTTACTACAGTACCAGATCCTGAGCTATAGGTGCCATTACCAGCTGTGGCGGAATACCAGTTGTAGTAGTTACCGTAGCCATACCATTGGGAGTAATCGTTGTTACCGGCATCATATTGCTCTTGATCATAATAAGCACCATTCCACAAGCCTGGAGTTACTATTAATGCGGTACTTGAGGCATTATTGCCGCCAATGTTGATATTATTAGTGTTTAACATGGACTGGTTGAAACAAGTTGCGTCATTGTTTGTACACCAGCTATCATCAATAGTAGAAAGAGCGGTAAAGGTAGAGATAGGACTATTAGTATCAGTGCTACTAATAGTAGCGGTATTATCTAATCTTAAGTTCTCCATCATCCAACAGTTCCCGTCTTGCATTTTACCCACAGTGTAGACGTTATTGTCACGAGTGTCCGTAAGGGCGATGACTTGGCCAGAGTTTAAGGTGCTACAGCCAGACCAACCTTGGAGATCTCCACTACTCGCTACCCAGACAGCGTAGAGGGTGGTTTCGTGGGTGGAGCTATCAAAGGTGAGGTCAGTGCCAGTAACTTTTTCATTAGGACCGTATATTTTGCTACTGCTGTTTACGGTTGCGTTTGCTTCTTCACTCCAGCCAGCGAAGCCATAGCCGGTCTTCTTGAAGTTGGGAGCCATGAGATCTGCGGTGCCACTTAGTGTATCCATGCTGGTGGTAAAGCCAGTCATCGTACCAGCTGAAGCGGAGTTACCATTGTAATTGATAACGTATGGATTGTAGGCATAGATATCTACATTGGTGCCTAGAAGAGCGCTGTTTCGTTCTAGGTAGCTGATGACTGCGGCTTCGTCATTTAGGAAAGTGGTCTCGTTATTGCTCGTAATATACCATTTGCCTTTCCAGGTGGTAGTTGTGGCGTAGGTGCCAGTTTCTGCAGCAAGGGTGCAGATAGAAGTTTCCTCAGTGCCGGATCGCTCAGTGGAGTAAATAGGGTAAAATCTGGCATACATACCATAATTATAATCACTATCGCCTTCCGGTTCATTATAAGCCCACATTTCTATCGTTACAGTATCACTATCAAAAGTGTAAGTTTTAGTACCAGAAATATTTCCGCCAAGGTCCCAGGTATTGATCTCGTCATAATTTCCAGTCGGGTCGCTATCCTCCCAACCTCCCCAACTACCTTCTACTATAGTAATACTAGCTTCATCGGTTAAACCATAATCTACCACAACCCTCACTTTACTAGCACCAGTAAAGGGCTTAGTAGAAAGAACATGTTCATCGCTAGCATAAGAATCATTTTCATTTTGAACACCGTTAGTTAAGTTAGAAGTCTCTACTACTTCTGGCGTAGTATCAATATACATCGGCGTACAACTCGGCCCATACACCACCCTATTCTTCGTCGTATTATTAGCAAATGTTAAGCCATTACCATTATAATTTACGCCAATTTGGTCTTCCTTTATCGGTTCATCGCCATTATATGGATGAACTAGG
>JAZUNK010000013.1:0-16753 GCA_045604085.1 Candidatus Nanosyncoccus sp.
TTTCAAAAAAAGTACTAGCAGAATGAAAGAGGATGTGATATGATAAAACCATAATTTGATATCAAAAAGCTAATAAGAGAGTGAAAAAAAATTATCATGAAAGAGGTCATCATGAAAAGAAAAGAGCTGGTTTTATCAGGAGCTTTAGTTTTTACAACCCTTATAAGCGGAATTATTTTATCTTCAGTACGAGTCTTAGCGGACGAGATAGTAACAGCTAGAAGTAGCGCGAAAGCTTCAGTCACAGTTTCGGCAGCTTGTACGTTAGCAGGAACAGTAGATACAGCACATAATGCTACAGTTAATGCTGGAACTTATCAGGATGAAATTGGAAAGACTACACTGAAAGCTTCATGTAATGATCCAGAAGGCTTTGCGATATATGCGATTGGCTTTACAGACGATACTTACGGAAAGACAGTTCTAACAAATACCACATTAGGAGATATAGTAACCGGTACAGCACAATCAGGAAGTACGAGTAACTGGGCAATGAAACTAGAGATTACTGGCCAAGAAGCAGCTAACCAAATAGAATTACAAAACAATTTTAATAACTACAGAGTGATTCCAGACGAATACACTCTAGCGGCAATAAAGACAGCTGGAACTACAACTGAAGAAGGAGTAAGTCTGGCTTCTACTTATGCAGCATATATCTCCGGAACTCAGACAGTAGGGACATATACAGGAAAGGTTAAATACACATTAGTTCATCCGAACTATGGACCAAAACCAGTAGCACCATTAAAGCCAACAGATTGCCAAAAGAACGGAATCTGCTACGCTGCAAATGCAAGTGATATCATTGGCTCTATGAGATCACTAGGAGCGATTAGTGCCTCAGAAACAGCCGGAAGAGTGAGCGCATCGGCAAACTCTACCGCTGACCTCATCGCCCCGAACTTTAAACGTGAAGGTTATGGCTTTGCGGGTTGGAGTACAGAGTTTAATATAACAGACATCAATAACACTACAGCTACAATCTACGGTCCTAATGAAACAATCTCTACTAATCCAAATGATGGAGGAGTAGATATCTCCCAAAACGGCTTAATCCTCTACCCAGTCTGGGTAGCAGCAGAAACAAGTGTTACAATGCAAACCTTCAACTCCACTAGCTATCCAGCTTACAATACTGCGCCTAATGGTACGATAATAGCTCTAAAGGACGAACGAGATAACGACGTCTATGCCGTAGCTAAACTTGCTGATGGGAATTGGTGGATGATAGAGAACTTAAGACTAGATAATGAAGCAACCATAAATGCAACTAATACACAAAGTAACAATGGAGCATTTGGTGGAGTATTTAATGGTTTAGATTCTTCAGAAGACACTAACTTCTCTAATACCACTAATGCAACTCCAAATAATCTTTACAGCGGGGATAATGTCACGGGGAGTTATAATGGTAACCGTATACCGCGTTATAATAATAACAATACTAACATAGGTGGCACCAACGCATCTGGCGCAAACTTAAACCCATCACGTAATGGGGGCGGTACAACATCACAATGGTACTCATATGGTAACTATTACTCATGGGCGGCAGCTATAGCTGATACAACCGCACATAATACCAATAATGAATCCGTAACTAAAACATCTATCTGTCCGGTTAACTGGCGCTTACCAGAAGGCGGTATGGCTTATGCAGCAGGTAATACTAGTGGTGTAAATGTTACTGGCGATACTAGCACTTACCGTGATTTCTATAATCTTGGATATAAGATTGTTGGTAGTACAGCATATGAAAACACTCCGAATAATGGCTACTCGTATTATAACGGTGCAAATTATTCTAACCTATTTAGGGCTTACCCTAATAACTTTGTCTACTCCGGCAGCTGGGATGGGTCGTCGGCGAGCACTCGCGGTAGCTACGGGTACTATTGGTCTTCGTCCGCGAACAATAGTAACACCGCGTATTACCTGCGCTTCGCTAGTAGCCGCGTCTGCCCAGGTACGAGTAGCAGCTATAAGAACTACGGTTTTAGTGTCCGTTGCGTTGCCGGGTCTTAGGGGCGTTTAGGTTTTTTCCTGCTCCTTCCGAGCCTCGGGGAATAGCCCCTTCCCGGAGAGGTGCCCCGACGGGCATCTCCAAAGAAGGGTGCGATCTCCGGAAACTTACTAGGAAGTTTTTTCCGAGGTAATAGGTATAAGAGTTTAGGAAAGGTTGATTTTAATTTTGGGGTGTGTTATAAGGGAGCGCAGAAAGTAGGGTCGGTGAAGTTTATAAACGTGGTAAGGAGAAAGGAGAACTATGGATGAGTTAGATTTAGATTATATAATAGTTAAGATTAAACTCAAAAAGAAATCCTCCGCCAATAAGCAGAAGACTTCATCATAGTATGAATTAATTCTACCATACAAAATTGTTAAAATCAACCCTACTTTCATTTTACAAAATATTATATAATAATCAATAGAAAGGTGATACTATTATGACAAAAAAGGATGTGGTGGCAGAAAAGAAAAACACTGGTTCGGCTTCGGATGGGAAAAGTGAGGCCTTGAAGCTTGCAATTTCTCAAATTACAAAACAGTTTGGTGACGGGTCAATTATGAAACTTGGCGAGACGCCTAAGATGGATGTTGAGTTATTATCATCGGGTTCACTTAGTTTAGATTTAGCGCTTGGCGGAGGGTGGCCGAAGGGGAGAATTATTGAGATTTATGGGCCAGAATCTTCGGGGAAAACGACGCTAGCGCTTCATGCGATTGCGGAAATCCAAAAACAAGGTGGACAGGCGGCGTTTATTGATGCGGAGCATGCTTTAGATCCAGCTTATGCGAAGAAAATAGGCGTGGATACGGCAAATCTTTTAATTTCGCAGCCAGATAATGGAGAACAGGCTTTGGAAATTTGTGAAACTTTAGTAAGATCAAACGCAGTAGATTTAATTGTAGTTGATTCGGTAGCAGCGTTAGTGCCACAGGCGGAAATTGATGGAGATATGGGTGATGCACAAATGGGGCTTCAGGCGCGTTTAATGTCACAAGCGATGCGAAAATTGACGGGGATTATATCAAAATCTCGTGCAACGGTAATATTCATTAACCAAATCCGGATGAAAATTGGTGTAATGTTCGCAAATCCGGAGACGACAACAGGGGGTAATGCGTTGAAATTTTATGCGTCGGTTAGAGTAGATATTCGGAGAATTGGGCAAATTAAAGAAGGGGATAATATCTCTGGGAATAGAACGAAAGTTAAAGTCGTGAAAAATAAAATTGCGGCGCCGTTTAGAACTGCGGAGTTTGACATTATGTATAACGAAGGAATATCGAAATCTGGAGACGTATTAGATCTTGGGGTACAGTATGGGATTCTTGATAAAGCCGGGGCATTTATAAAATATAATGGTGAAACTTTAGGGCAAGGTCGCGAAGCTGTAAAGAAATTATTCCGTGAAAAGCCGGAACTTATGGCGGAGATCGAGAGCAAGGTACGAGAAAAAGCTAGTGCAAATAACTGATTTAAAGCAAGGTGTTAAAAATCCGAATCGGGTAAATGTGTTTGTTGATGGGGAATATTCTTTTTCATTAGATATTACGCAGATAATAGATTTCAAATTAAAAGTTGGTTCTAAAATTTCGGAAAATGAATTAGCGGAGTATAAGAGTGCTTCGGAGTTTGGAAAATTATATCAAAGAACGCTTGAGTGGGTTTTAATAAGACCGCGGTCGATAAAGGAGACGAGAGATTATCTTCGTAGAAAGCTCACAAAGTCTCCTTCGGACCCGCTCCTTCGCGCCCGTCGTTACGGGGCTCAGTCGCTTCCGCCGCTCCCCGTTGGTCGCGGAGATTCCTCAGGAGACCTTGCTGAGCTTTCCAAAAAAATCATCGAGCGTCTTTTGGCTAGAGGTTATTTGGATGATCGGAGGTTTGCGGAGTATTATGTCGAGAATCGATTTGTTAAAAAAGGAATTTCGCGAAAAAGACTTAGTATGGAGCTCATGAAAAAAGGAATAGATAAAGAAATAGTTGAGGAAGTTTTAAATAAAAGGAATGATGAAGAAGAGATTTTAAAAATCATTGCGAAAAAACGAGCAAAATATGATGATGAAAAACTTATTATATACCTTTGTCGGCAGGGATTTTCGTTTGAGTTGGCAAAGAAATTAGTGTTAGAATATAAAAGTTAGTCTTCTGTCTTTTTGGTTTCGGCGGGGGCGAAACCCTGTTCTTTGTTTCGGAAGGGGTTAACAAAATTAGGAATAAAATCTTCTTTAGCGGACTTTTCTTTAATAGTTTTTTCTTCGTCTTTTAGGATAACTTTATAATCAGTAATTTCGGCAATTTCCTTTCGTGAAACGATAAGTTCGGGGTCCACGAAACTTTTCATGAGGGGGCGTTTAATTATAAGTTGTTGAATAACATAGTCTTCGGAAGTTAGAGTAAAATCAGAAATAGAACCGAGTTTAGATCCCTTTTTAGTTTCGGCTTTAAGACCGATAAGGTTAAAATTTAGTTTTAATATCTCAGCAATTTTAATTACATCTTCGGGAGAAATAAGTTCGTTAATGTCATCAATTACCATACCGAAACTAGAATATTCGCGAATACTTTTTACGTCTAAGAGATTTGCGTTCGATTTTGAAATAAGTGGACCATTAAGGCGAAAAGCGATAACTTTAAGATCGTTAGGATCGACTATGGCTTCCGAGACGTAGCCGATCGGACCGCCGGCCTGGACACTAAGAACCGGAATACCGACTAAGCGAGAATTATACACTAGCATAACTCAATTATAGCATAATTGCATCTTTGACATCATAATTTGCGATTTTTGTACGACGTAGTCCAGTAAGATAAGCGCCTGTGCCAAGAGCTTTACCAATATCTTCAGCGAGCGTCCTAATATAAGTCCCGGAAGAGACTTTGCAGCGAATTTTTAATTCCGGATAATTATAATCAAGAATTTCTATATTATATATGGTAACTTCGCGAGTAGGAATTTCAAAATCTTTGCCTTTGCGGGCGAGTTTATAGGCACGTTCGCCATTGATTTTGATGGCGGAGAATTTCGGAGGGGTTTGTTTTATCTTTCCAACAAATGAAGTGATTACGGAAGTAACTTTTTCTAAACTGGGATAGTATTCGCGCGGACCTATTTTTACAACATTTTTTGCCTCTGAAGAATTTATTTCCGTAATTTCCCCTTCTGGGTCGCCGGTAGTTGAAACGAAACCAAGTTTTAAAGTCGCTTCGTAGGTTTTATCGAGTTTCAAAAAATCGTTGGATTTTTTGGTCATTTTACCAGTTAAAACAATTAAAAGGCCAGTCGCGAAGGGATCAAGGGTTCCAGTGTGACCGACTTTAATTTTATGACCAAATTCATCGCGCAGGCGAGCGCGGATTTTTGCGACGACACCAAAGCTAGAAATTCCGGCTGGTTTGTCTATTAAAATGATCTGGTCTTCCATATATCGTATTATAACATTAGATTGTTTAGTAAAGAGAATTTTGATAATTATGGACTGAGCGGGGGTTTACTTTTTGGGGCGGAATTGGTATGATTTTATTAGGAGTATAGGCTTATGGTAAAAAGACGAAAAAGAAGTAAAAAATGGATTTCGTGGTTAGTAATGTTGATTTTGCTGATTGTAGCAGGAATTCTATGCTATTTTGTGTGGGATAATTACTTCAAAAATGAAACAGAAGAAAAAAGTGTCGTGGATGAGGTTGAGGTTATAGACGAACCGGTGACGGATAGAATAGAGGAGAGGGATGTGAAAAAAGATGATGAGGTTGAGAAAAAAACTGTTTTATATGATGGCGAAAACCCGAATGAGATGGAAGTTTTGACTGGAGTAGTGACTTATGCTGGAGCTACGGGAGATAATTTAATGATTAGGGTAAATATTGATCAATATTTGGAAGAGGGGGAATGTAGGTTAGCGCTTTATGAGAATGGGGCGGTGATTTATCGTGATGATACTCAGATTGTTGGTGGGGCTTCAACGGCGACATGCGAGGGATTTAACGTCCCAATTTCAGAAATTGGTTCAGGAAATTATGAGATTGTTATAAATTTGAATTCCGGAGAGAAAGTCGGAACGATCAGAGGGGAGGCAAGTATTTAATGGACAGGGTGGTGCGAAGAAGAGATTACCGATTAAGGTTTATAATACCGGGGATATTTATTGCGATTTTCTTGTTTGTCTTTTTGGCACAGCGATTTAAAAATTTGGATGACCTAGCAGATGCGGCAAGCTTAGCGAATTTCGATCCGGGGTATATTATTTCGGATTATCAGATGGGAAATTATAATTCAATGAACGAGGCAGAGATTCAGGCGTTTTTGAAATCGAAAAATAGTTGTAATGATACAAATCTTAGCCGGTATACTTATGGAAATAAAGTTGATTATTATTCGGAGACGACGCCGTATACTTGGCATGTGGATAGTGGGCATTTTGTGTGCATGGCAGATGAGATGATAAATGGCGAAACGGCGGCGCATATTATATGGCAGGCGGCGCAAGATTTTCGAATTAATCCGCAGGTTTTAATAGTTGTTTTACAAAAAGAGCAAGCTATAGTGACGGATACTTTTCCGCATAGCATACAATATCGGTCGGCAATGGGGTATGGGTGTCCGGATACGGCGCCATGTTCGCCTTCGTATGCTGGGTTTAGGAATCAGGTGAGAAATGCGGCGGAGATGTTTAGGACGGTCTTGGACGGCGGATGGACGAATTATCCGGTGGGGGATAATTATATACAATATAATCCTTCGGCTGCGTGTGGAGGATCGGTAGTAAATATAAAGAACCGGGCGACTTCGGCGATGTACCGCTATACACCATATCAGCCGAATGCGGGAGCGCTCGCGGCAGGATATGGGACGGCGTATTGCGGGGCGTATGGGAATAGGAATTTTTATTTGTATTTTGAGGATTGGTTTGGGGGGGTGAGGAGTGAGGGAGTTGAATATGTTCCTTTAATTACGCCGAGATTTATGGAGACAATAGAAGATAGCAAAAGAATTAATCCTAAAACGCAGGAAGTCGTAGATGAAATAGAAGGAGGAAGATTGTTAAAATTTGTCACGAAGGCAATTTTTAAGGATGGAACGAGTTGTTTAAGGACTGAATTTGGCACAATATATAATGAAGATAAGTGCTTAATGATGGATTCTCTGAAGGAGATAGAGCTTAATTATGATATTGTTCCTGAAGAAAATAGGAACAAAATTATAAAGGCCAACTCAGAAAAATATTTTATAAGGGGCGAGAGTATCGCACAGACATTTAATGACAAGATGGTACGGGAGGTATTTGCAACTACGGATTTTAACGGAAAGAAGTATTATATTACAAAATTTGATTTTGAGAATAATAGTTCAGAGTATGGTTTTCTTGCTGAAGATGTCGTGGATGCCCCAGAGTATATTTTATTGGAAGAGGTAAAAGAAATGACACCCACTCACGATTCGGTACGGCTAAATCCAATGACTGGCGAATTTTATAGTAATTTTGAGAAAAATATTGTGTATACATTTGCATCGTATATAGTTGTTGACGGAGTTAAATATTACAGGACATTGCATAATACAGTAAATAATATAAATGCAGCTGTTTCGGAGGACGATTTGCGAGAAGTTTCCTTTGTGGAAATTGAAGAACCAGGTTACTTTAAATTAAGGAAAGATGTTGAACGGATTAATCCGATAACAAAGGATGTTTTCGACTTGCTTGACGAAGGCAGAATTATAAAATTCAAATCAAAATTATTGGTTGATGGGCAATGGTATTATAGGACTGAACATAATTCTAATAACAACTTTTGCTTGGCAATCCCGTTTAGTGATTTAGAGGAATTATAATTTTTTTAATATCTTTCTTTGATAGTATCGTTGGCAAGATTTAATGAGTTTTTTTGAGGCCATTTTTACTCCTGGATGGTTGGCTTCGTATAGTTCTTTTTTTACGGAGTTTAGTTCTGCGTGAAGTCGATCTATTTTTGTTTGTTTGTCATCGTGCTCTTTTTTCATTGCTGACAGTTGGTTAGAGTTTTGCTCGAGTAGATATCCATTTTCGATTCCGTTAACAAAGGCGGAGAATAAATCTGGGTCAATAAGAAGCTCATTTAATGTTGATCCGTACATAAATGAACTTTTTGAGTCATAGTCGGTAAAATCTGTACAAGTTTTTATAAGTTTGTCTCTGATTGGTCGAAAGGTGCTAGGGTTAGATTTGGGGTGTTCTATATCAATTGTTTTGTTTTTGATAAATTCGTTTTTTGAATAGTTGTTAACGAGTTCTATTAGGCCAGTGTATCTTTCTTTGTCTTTTCCCGTGATTCCTATAACTGGAGTGTTAAACCCCAAACACGGTAGCATAGCATGTAATCTGGATGTCACAACACAGTGAGAGGATTGGTATAAATAGAGCCAATATTTTGCTAAGTTGAATCTTGTTTTCGTGGACATGTTTGTGGTATGTATGGTGTTCATTCTGACGATTTTCCTACTAGTTCGCCTTAGGAGTTCTTTATATACTTCGTCATCTACATCGACGGCAAGAACAAAATCTTGCTTTTGGATTTTGTTATCTGGGAGAAGCGTAAGAGTGAGGCAACCAGAAAAATATGACGGAATTCCAATCGATCTAAAGAAATTGAGAGTTGCTAAGTCTCTTGCTCCAATCGGGGAATGATCAATTAAAAACTTTCGACTTTGCGGAGTATTAAATATTTTTTGAGCTTTATTTAGGAAGCTGACATGCATTGATATTAATAGCGGATCAAGGGAAGTGCTAGTGGGTGGCCAATGGTATTCATTGTCGGTAACAGAGGGGCTCATATACCAACTGTTTAGGATTATTTTTACGTGGTCGTTGTGGGAAATTTTTGTAGAGTCAATATCATCTCGATCTATATAATAGTCTATTTTTGGTAAAAATCTTTGGGCCGCGAGTGACTGTATTTCATCTCCAATATTTTCAGTACTAAAGCACAAAGCACCGAATTTTGTAATATTGTAGGGTTTTTCCATATTTACATTTTAACATATTTTATATAATAATCGGTATTAACGATTGTTATTTCAGTGATATATATGAAATGCGATATGGCTGTTAGAACCTTTTTGGAAAAACAAAAAAGTCTGTACTGACAAGAAAAAACAGGTAGTGCATTGAGAAGCGTTTGATGTATTATATGATATAATTATCATGTGAAAGAGATGATAGATTTGACGGCTGTCGTTACGGCTCATAATGAAGGGCGAATAGTCCATAAGACCATGAGGAGTATTTTTGAGGCGTTGGGTGAATTGGAAAAGGACGGGAAAAAATTTGAGATAATAGTGCATATTGATAATGGCGACAAAGCGACCATTAATTACTTTAAAAGGTATGAAAATGACAAACGGGTGCGGATTTTCAGAAATAATTTTGGTGATTTGGGGACCTCTCGTAATTTTGCTGTGCAACAAGCCAAGGGTAAAGTGGTTGCTTTTTTAGATGGCGACGATTTAGTTTCGAATAACTGGTATTTAGAAGCTATCAGATTGCTGTATGCATCGAAGGGGGAGATTGTTGTGCACCCAGAGGCTGTATTGAATTTTGGCGTTGGCGTACGAAATGTTTTGACTATCCAAGAGGATTCAGGAAGAAAGGACGAGGACACTGTTATATTATTGGGAGAAAATCGATGGTGTTCGGTTGCCGCTGCACGTAAAGAAACCTTCGAGAAATATCCATATCGGAAGATGGGCGATGGATATGGATTTGAGGATTACGCATTCAATATGGATACTTTGGTTGATGGCGTACAACACAAGATTGCTAAAAAGACTGTATTGTTTTACCGTAAGTCGGGTAATTCGATGCTGGATAGAGGGAATAGAGAGAGTGTGGTTTTACCATATGTTAAAGCCTTTGATTATAACGAAATAAAAAAGAGTGACTATCTATTTGAGAAATCTGACGACGTTACATTCAAAAATAAAGCATATAGAACGTATAAAAAAATTCGGAACAATGACTTTTTAAATTTTTTCATTACTCCTGTTGCAAAAGCCACAATAAAGATTCTTGGATACGATTCTCCTAATATTAAGAAGAAAAAGAATATAGATTTTGTGATTGATGCGTGGAAGAATATTAACCATATTGAAACGCAACTTTATCCGCACAAGAAATTAGTCAAAGAAATGCAATATTATTCTGCGGAGAACTATATAAATGTTGGTAAAGCGTATGTCCAGCTTGTGAGAAAAATAAGGTATCTACCGGATTATATCTTTATTGTTCCGTGGATGGTGCGTGGGGGAGCGGAGAAGGTAGTAATAAATCATATTGACGCTTTGAAGGAGATCCATCCAGAATGGCATGTGGCGGTTATTTCTACGCTGCCAGTAAAAAATACATGGCTGAATAAGCTGCCAGATGATGTTGATTTTATTGATTTTGGCAATATCGCTTTTGGTCTTACTCCAGAAGAACAGGACAAGCTTATGTCTAGGCTTATTGTACAATCTAGATGTAAGAATATTCATATTAATAATTCGGAATATGGTTTCGATTGGGCTAGAAGACACAAAAAGATGCTAGGGAAACATTATAATTTATACGCATCACTTTTTTGTGGAGAATTTATACCAGGAAGTAATTTGAAAGGAGTTTTTTCTTATGACAATCCTGGGATTTTTGAAATATACGATTCTACGAAAAAGATAATAACCGACAATGCAACTGTAATAAAAAAATCTGTTCAAAATCATGCTTTTGATGAAAAAGATTTTTCTGTGCATTATCAGCCCGTAAGGGATTTGGAGTTTCACGCCCCAAAAGAGTCAATTTGTGGAGATGGAAGATTGCACATTTTGTGGGCGAGTCGTATTGCTCCGGCTAAGTTGCCAGAATTAGTGAGACAGATAGGTGAAAACTTGTCTCCGGATGAGTATTCAATTGATGTTTATGGTGAGATGGCAGAAGGCATGAACAGAAATATGTTTGATGGCGTTGCCACTGTACGATATCGTGGAGGTTTCAATGGGTTTTCTACTTTGCCGATAAATGATTATGATGTGCTATTATACACTGCGTTGGATGATGGAATACCGAATATTATTCTTGAAGCTACGATGGCAGGGTTGCCTGTAATCGCCAGCAATGATGGAGGAGTTGGGGAATTTGTAAAAGATGGAGAGACCGGGATTTTAATCGAAGAATATACAAAGTATGAACCTTTCGTTGACGCTCTAAGTTGTGCAAGGAGTAATCCGGAACAACTGAAAGAGTATGTATTGAACGCGCAAAAATTATTAAAACAAAGGCACAGTTGGGGGAAATTTGTCGATTCGGTCAAGAAAGACGTAGGCTAAATTAGTTATTTTTGAAGCTGGTTCGGTATGAGCCGTTTTTGATGTTGTTTACCCAGTTTTGATTGCTTTGATACCAATTGATGGTTTCTTTAATTCCATTTTCGAAACTATAGCTACGTTGCCATCCGAGTTCTTGTTCGGCTTTATCGGAATTAATGGCATATCTAAGATCATGTCCTGGGCGATCCTTAACGAATTTAATTAATGTTTCTGGTTTACCAAGATTTTTGAGGATTAATTTTACTAAATCTAGGTTGGTCTTTTCTGAGTGTCCGCCTAGATTATAGATTTCGCCTTCTCGTCCTTTAAGCAGAATCATTTCTACGCCTACATTGTGGTCGTGTACATGAATCCAATCACGAACATTTTTGCCTTTTCCATAAACTGGGACTGGAAGATCGTGTGTGGCTTGAAAAATTGTAACTGGGATGAGTTTTTCTGGAAATTGATATGGACCATAGTTATTGGAACATCTTGATATGGTCATTGGTAAACCATATGTTCTATGATAAGCCATGACAAGGAGATCGGCTCCGCCTTTTGAAGCGGAATAAGGACTGGATGTGTGAAGGGGCGTAGATTCTTCGAAAAGCAAATCTGGACGATCTAGGGGAAGATCGCCATAAACTTCGTCTGTAGATATTTGATGAAAACGGCGAACTTTATACTTAAGGCTTGCGTCCATAAGGACTTGAACGCCTAGAATATTCGTTTTTAGGAAGATGCCAGGATTTTTGATAGAATTATCGACATGACTTTCTGCGGCAAAATTAACAACTACATCAAACTTTTCAGCTTTGAATAGGTCATCTATAAATGAAGAATTGGTTATGTCACCGTGGATGAATTTAAAGTTCTTGCTTGGTAATAAATCTAGGAGTGAATTATAGTTGCCGGCATAAGTTAGAGCATCTAAACAGACAAAAACATTGTCTTTATATTTTGGCACCATATAATGTAAAAAATTGCACCCTATAAAACCGGCGCCACCTGTCACCAAGTATTTCATATTGTTTCCTTTGCAATGTTAATAAGATATTTGCCATAATTGGTCTTTTTAAGTTTTTTTCCTAGTGCTAATAGTTCCGAGTTTGTAATTAGACCTTTGCGATAGGCTACCTCTTCGATGCAGGCTACATAGAGTCCTTGGCGTTCTTGGACAGTTTTTACGAAAGATGAGGCTTCTAACATATTAGAAGGATTGCCGGTATCTAGCCAGGCAATGCCTCGTCGCATGAGCAAGGCTTTGAGGTTACCACGTTTTAGATATTCATGCATAACTGAAGTTATTTCGAGTTCTCCCCTTTGCGAAGGTCGAACGGTTTTTGCGTACTTTATTACGTTGTTGTCAAAGAAATATAGGCCTGGAATAGCATAATTTGATTTTGGATTTTCGGGCTTTTCTTCAATAGATAAAACGTTGCCATTTGAATCGTATTCGACGACGCCAAACTCTTTGGGGTCGGCAACGCGATATCCAAAAACAATTCCACCAGTTTTTAATTTAGCAGCTTCTTCGAGAAGTGAGGTTAAACCCTGGCCATAAAAAACGTTGTCGCCAAGAATTAGGCAGACTGAATCTTTTTTGATAAAATCTTCGCCTAGAATGAACGCTTCTGCGAGACCTTTTGGTTCGGGCTGTACCTTGTATTCAAAATGCATACCAATAGTACTTCCATCGCCTAAAAGTTCTTCGTATCTGGGGAGGTCTTTGGGCGTAGAAATGATGAGAACCTCTTTGATGCCGCTTAGCATTAATACTGAAAGTGGGTAATAAATCATTGGTTTGTCATAAATGGGGAGTAATTGCTTTGATGTTGCAATTGTCAGCGGATGTAATCTAGTGCCTTGACCACCGGCTAAAATAATGCCTTTCATTTTTTGCTCCTTTCTTTTGGCTCTATAATTCTATCTATAATGAATGTTGGACGATTTCTTGAAGCGTCAAGGACTCGCCATAAATACTCTCCTATCATACCCAGTGAAAAGAGGATTAAACCAGACGAGAACAGAATAACTAATATTAGCGTGGTATAGCCTTGGACGGGAATATTGCCAAAAATCCAGGTAAATAAAATCACTAACATCCAAATGAAGGAAACGAGTGAGAAAAGTATTCCAATGATTGTAATAATTCGGAGAGGGAAGAAAGAAAAGCTGACAATAGAATCGGTAAAATATTTGATTTTTTTGCCAAAAGTCCACCTAGATTTGCCTAGTTCGCGAGCTTTTCTAGTGTACTTTATTTCGGCAATATTGTAGCCACTCCATAAGATTAGTCCCATCAAGGAGGTATTATTTTCGTTCATTTTGACTACTGTATTGATTACTTTGCGATCAATTAGGAAGCAATCAAAGCCTCCAAGAGGCATATTTTTGAGAGCTATTTTTCGCATGATTCTGTAGTAGGTATTGGAGAAAAATTTTTGAAAGATAGATTCCTCCCTGTCTTTTCTGACAGCAATAACAGAATCTGCTCCAGAGTTCCATTTTTCGAGCATTTTCAGAATAATTTTTGGTGGGTCTTGCAGGTCGGCGGAGATGAAGGCGGCTACATCACCTGTGGCTATTGATAGACCCGCGAGGATAGCTGAATGTGAACCGAAATTGCGAGATAGTTTGACTAATGTAATTTTGGGGTATTTTGATTGGAGTTCTTGAATTTTTTCAATAGATCTATCTTTTGAACCATCGTCGACAAATATTATTTCGTAGTCGAGGTTTGACAATTTGTCTATAACGTCTTTTTTCAAACAGTCGTAAAGGGGGACAAGATTTAATTCATTGAAGTAAACTGGTATGATGATTGATATTTTTTTCATTGGAGCCGCCTTTTCTTGAAAACCTCGAAATTGGTTATGTACTCATTTTTGTCATACTTGGTATCTGCGATTATCAACAATATAGCATTTTTACTAAAATTGTTCATGGTTTTCCAGGTATTTGAATCCAAGAAAAGCCCTTTGGTTGGACTGTCCAGGATGAATGATTCTTCTTCTTTGCCATTTGAAACAGTTATTTTTATGGAACCACTTATTGCAACCATCACGAATTTAGTTTTGAGATTGGCGTGCTCTCCTCGAGTTTGGTCGGGAGGGACATCGTAGATAAAAAAGACGCGTTGTGGGCGAAAGGGTAGTGCTTGCTCTGCTTCGAGGACACTCATTTTGCCGCGATGGTCACCAAAATTTGGTAAATTTATAATCTTACATTCTTTCATAATCTTCCTTTAAGATTCCGAATAATTTTAGATTATGAAATTCCTTATTAATGAACACATGCTGTTTTAGCTCGCCTTCTTCTTTGAACCCTAGTTTTTTATAAAGATGGATGGCCGAAGAATTGTCGGATAGAACGTCCAAATAAACTTTATTAAGGCTGAGATCGTTAAATGCGATTTTTAGAAGTTCGCGAGATGCTTGTGTGCCTAGGCCTTTGCCTTGGGCGTCTTTGTGAAGGGCTATGGCATATTCTGCGTTTTTGTTAGTCTGATTGATATGTTTTAGGCTGATTGTTCCTACATATTCGCCATTTTCTTCAATCGCATAGTGATGGTCGGTATCCGTAAAACTGGTTGCAATAAAGGCACGACATTTTTCAATTGAAAGATTTGTTTTGTCGAAGCGAAAGAATTGGTTGACTTCTGGATCGCTCATCCATTCAAACATTCTTTTAGCATCTTTTTCTTCTAATGGTCTTAATTTCATAATATTATTTTCCTGGTTTAAATTCATTAAGTTTTGCGATGACGTAATCTTGTTCTTCTTGTGTCATTCCAATATATAACGGTAGAGAGAGAACTTCATTGGCATATTGCTCGGCGATAGGGAAATCTCCTTTTTTGTGACCAAGGTAGTTATAGGCTTCTGCTAAATGTGGTGGAATTGGATAGTGGATGAGGGTGGAAATACCGTTATCCGCTAGGTAGGACTGCAACTCGTCACGATATTTTGTCCTGATGACAAATTGATGCCAAACGTGTTTGACTTCTTCGTAGGTTTTTGGAAGGAGAATTGCTGGATTGTTGATTTCTTTTAAATATTTATCAACAATAGCAAAACGTTCTGATTCTAGCTCGTTAAAATGGCGAAGTTTGATTCTAAGAAGAGCCGCCTGGACTTCATCGAGGCGCGAGTTAGTGCCAATGACCTGGTTATAATAACGTTTTTCACTGCCGTAATTACGATAGATTTTGAACTTTTTGGCGATTTCTGGATCGTTTGTAATTATGGCTCCTGCGTCGCCAAAAGCGCCGAGATTTTTTGATGGATAGAAACTATAGCATCCTACGATACCGAATGTGCCGACCATTTTGCCATCGTAAGTAGAACCATGTGCTTGTGCGCAATCTTCTACTACTAGTAGATCATGCTTTTCTGCAATATCCATAATGCGGTCCATCCTGGAAGCTTGGCCGTAGAGATGGGTTACTAAGATGGCTTTAGTTTTTTGTGTGATTTTTTCTTCGATTTTATCTGGGTCCATATTGAAATAGACATCTGGTTCAACGAAAACTGGAGTCGCGTTGTTTATCGTAATGCCCATGACGGTGGCAATATAAGTATTAGATTGTACTAGGACTTCGTCGCCTTCTCCGATTCCGAGAATTCGAAAAGTTAGCCATAATGCATCGAGGCCACTAGCGAGCCCCACGCAATGTTTGCTGCCGCAGAATGAAGCAAATTCTTTTTCGAAGTTTTCTACTTCTGGACCTAAAACATAATAACCTTTTTGCATAACTTCAATAAGTTTTTTATTGTATTCGTCGGCATATTTAAGATATTGACGGTCTAAGATGTTTGATGCTACTTTCATTGGGCCTCCTCTATTTTTTTGTTGACTATTATCTTTTTGTCGAAATATTTTTCTATTGCATCAGTCTGCCAAGTGCCTTCTGTGATTTTGTAATAATGGAGACTAGATGGGTAGACTTCACATGCGTCGATTGCGACGATCTCTTTGTTGGGGTTGGATAGTAGCTCGTTTGTTGCGTCCATGCATTTATCATAATCGAAGTTCCGCATATATAAATAATCGTTAATAAGACCAAAACCTGCGATGTTTTCGAAACCAATGGCTGGAACCATAATAATGGACGTAATTATACCCAATAATGTGAGCTGATTTCGTTGTTGATTGCTAATACTTGGCTTATTAAATTTGACGCTAATATAATTTATGATACAAAAAACGCACATAATCACTAAGTATAGTAGTTGAATATTTTCTACGCGAGTTTCTTGATAGCCTGACCCATATGAATATGCCATAGGTATAAATGTGGCAATAAAACATCCTATACACAATAGGTTAAGTAGCGAAACATTCTTACATTTTAGAGTTAAGCTGTTTGCAATTTGTATCAGAATAGGAAATGCGATGAGTAATAGTGGTATGAATAATGTTTC
>JAZUNK010000014.1:0-7823 GCA_045604085.1 Candidatus Nanosyncoccus sp.
TTCCTTTTGCATTTAAGGTACATACTTTTCTTTCTCCACCCGAAGTGTTGCCATTCGGCAAGTATCACTTGTAGTGCAGAATCTGCGCATAAAATATGAGGGGCTACCCCCTCTTACTGGAGAAAGGCGCAGAACTCTGCACCGCAATTAACATAAGTATATTACATAAGTTCGAAAACACCAAGCATAAGCGTTTTGGAAGTGTGGGGAGATACGTATTTGGTGTTTCGCGTATCTGTTATTTGGCGAGTTCGAACTTGCAATTGTTGCGATAGTAAGCTTAAATACGCAAAACATTTTAGGAGTTTATTATGAGTATTAAGTTAGAAGATGCTGTTGCGGTCGTACAAAAAGAGATTCGCGATTTGCGTGCAAAATATGAGTCCGTCGCTAAAACGGAAGAACAGGATCCGATAATGGTCGAAGGCGAAACATCGACTGGGTATTACTGCCAACTAATGGCGGATCCGAAAGACGTCGCTAAGATTTTGCTTGAATATGATTATCCGGTTTGGCGCGTGCTTGACGAAGATGCGCCGCGCGCGATGTGGGAAGATTTGGGGCGAGAGTTGGGCTTAGAGCATGTTTGCTCGGTGGATTTATAAAGTTATATTACTTCTTCCAGCGGGCGCCAGTTTTCATTACTGATTTCTTCGTGCCACTCTGTATTATTAAAGAATAACTCGCCGTTATAGTTGCGAACAAAACCCCAGTTTACCTTGTTCTCGCTAGCATAGTTTTTGAGAGCGTCGAACTTGTTAGGCGCGGATAAGTCAATATTCTGGGATTCACCGTCTGCCGATTCACCACCCTTGGCTTCGATTAGCCAAATAGAACCATCTGATTTCTTGACGATATAATCAGGATAGAATAAGCGTTGTTTACCAGTACCAGTTAAATAAACGATAGAAAGGTAGTTTTGCCCAGTATCGCCGTTCTTGTAAACCCAGTCAATAGAATCGCCAACGTTCTCACAATAACGCTCAAACATGCTCTCAGAAAGGCTATGAACGCGAATAGTGGCAAATCCTGACGTATATTTCTCATAAGCGTTCGTTAGGTAATCTACTTCATTCTTAACACCGACATCATACTTAATAAAGTCGTCTTCTGGAATTTTGAATTCAGACTTCTTCTTGTCAATAGCAAGACGTGATTGCAATTGGTCGATAATTTCAGCCGAAACCATCTGGCAAATTGTACGAAGCGTATGTTCATTATTAATAACAAAGGCATAGAATTCAGGGCGCGTCAGCTTGGCTAGCTTATACTCAGACCTTACGCCTTTTAAAAACATTCTTTCAAAAATAGTACGAACTTCATACTGTTGAAGATTAAGGATGGTTTTTAGCTCGTTTGTCGAGTGTAGCATCTGAATACCGTGAGTATGCGTGTCGACTTTCATGCTCGTTTGCATCGTATCGGCACCCTCGATAGAAGAAAGCGTCTCAAAGCGTCCGCGAAGCATTTTACGGAAAATATGGTCGCCGAACACCAACGGCATATTTTCGTCATTGCGCATTTTTTGGACATTTAGGTCGCAATCGTTCGTCAAATCATAAGTAACTTTGATTTGGTTGTAAAGGCGCTCGAGTATTTCGCGTGCGCCAATACCAGAATAGTCAAGGTCGCGGTTTTCTTTTACGAGTGTAAAGGTTTTACATTTATCTTTAAGATAAAGATGGCGCGTTTCGTAGGAACGCTCAACGCCTTGAAGAAGCCCGTTCTTATACTCTTGGTCGAAGGTGTAAACATAGCAGCAATCAAGCGTTTCGTTTTCGTAGTGTTTAGCTTCTGGCATGCGGCGAATACGGCCAATGGTTTGAATTGTAAACTGTTCACTCATGCCCTCACGAAGCTTAACGAGAATCTTAGCACGCGGACAATCCCAGCCTGTAGAAATAGCCTGTTTCATCAGTAAGAATGCTTGTTGGCCGTCGTTTGAAATAATATCATCGTTTAATTGGCGTTTATCTTCAGACATCCACTTTGCGACCATACCATTTTCGTAGGTATATCCCATTTCTTCGAGTTCTCGCTCTACAGCGTCTATTGTTTCTGGTTTACCGTTCGGGAATTGAATTAAGACAAGTGGACGAATAGCTTTACCTATTTTATTGTATTCTGTAATAATTTCTTTACGTTTCTTATCTGCGGTATGAAGAAGAATGTCAAAATCTTCATCGACATCAGGGTCGTCTTTGATGTCCTCGTTTATATAGATAGCACGAGTAATTAAACCTGAAGCGATAACTTCGTCTTCATTAATCTCGAAGAACTCTGCATTAACCGTCTTTACAGTTGTTGCCGACATACGAATAATATGGGTCGCATTAAATGCATCAATTATTTCTTGGGCTTTAGCTGTATTGTTGCTATGCTCCTCATCGACAATAATGATAAAACTGATTCCACTTCTGTGCGCTCTTGCGATTTGATCAAACAAATTTTGTTTTTCAGAATCTTTAATTGCTGTGTTATCTTTTTTCGTAATCTTTTCCCAGTTGATAAAAGTGGTGCTACGATTTGTAAAGCCACCTGTAAGAGCGTCGTCCAATGTTTGCGCACGACGATCTGGCGCGTATTTTAACATCTTCTTACGACTTTGCTCTTCGAGTGCGCCTTTACCAGGACAAAGCCAAATAAATGCCGTATTATCGCGGTTTTCGAGGAGCTCGTCGATATATTCAACCAGAATAACAGTCTTACCAGACCCAGTTGGTGACTTTACGATGATCTTTTGCTTTGATGTCAAACTCTCAGTTAGGCTGAGTAACTTTTGAACGGCATTTTGTTGAAAATCGAATAATGGAAGCGTAATCATATTATTCTCCTACCTCTCTTAATTCTTGGCGATAATAATAATCGGGGATGATATAGACATCCTTCGTATAAAATAATTTTCTTTGCTCGGCATTCAGAACGACGTGACGCGAAACATAGATTGCCTTAATATTGGGGTATTTATTCCAATCTTTGAATAGTTCGTCAGCTTCTTCGTCGGTAAGAATACTTATATATTTGTCTTTGTCGATTTGGATCCCATATTCAAGCTGAATCATCTCATCAGTATGAGCTATCAAATCTTCAACTAATGTTTCACTATCCTTGGCGACGAAATCGGTCTTGTAATACTTTAAGTTAGCTGGAACTCCGTTAGACCATTTTGTATCGTCAGGCCGAATGCCAGTAATAGCTGTTTTTATCCGCGGATAAGTAACACCCTCGCAGATGCCAAGTTCACCGTCCTTAGACTCATTATTTGTACAAAGAATAAATCTTCTACTACCGCCATCATTTTTATTCAGTTCAAGAACGGCCTGAGCGGTCGTTCCCGAGCCGGCAAAGAAATCAAGAATAATCGAATCGTTATTACTGTTTAAGTCGATAAGATGCTTAATAAAGTTTACGTTCTTTGGGAAAGTGAAAATATCTTTGCCCATCATTTCTTGTAGAGCATGCTTTGCTGAGGTTGTCTTTAGATCCATTTCATAACGAATTTTCTTGTTGTCACAAATAGCATCATAGGATGTATTAGTAAGTAAGCCTTTTATCTGCTTATTGTCACTAAAATGTTTCTCGTAGATTTTGTCTTTTCGGATATCAAGGGCACCATTCTTAAACAATTCTGTAAACTTTTGCTCGGTATACGTATTTTCAACAAAGTAATCATTCAAAAACGTAATATATCGAACATATCCATCTTCCAAGAGCGCCTCATCTTTTTCATTGATAGAAGTCTCTTTCTTAAGAATTAGAGATTGACCTTTGATATACGCAGTATAGTGCTTTTTTGAATCAAAATCGGTGACGCGTTTATTAAGTGAATTTTCACCCATCAATACACGTTTACCGCTTTTTCGTACGAAATTGCCATTCTCATCCTCGGCCATATCGCTTGCTTCTTTTGGAATAGTCTTTCGAAACTCGGCAGCATTAAAGTCTTTTGCATAAATTAGGCAGTATTCGCTAGTAACAGAAATAAATTTTCCGTTTTTACGACCTTTCGGGTTATTTTCTACGATGAAATTGCCCACAAAATTGACATCGCCGAATATGCTATCGCAGAGTAGCTTTAATGTAGCTAGCTCATTATCGTCGATGGAAATGAAAATTACTCCACGATTAGAAAGAAGATCTTTAGCAATCGATAGCCTTCTTTTCATAAAAGAAAGCCATTTGCTGTGACGATAACCATCTTCGGCCTCAACTCTTTTATCGTCATATTCGAAACTATCTTTTCCGGTATTGTATGGCGGATCAATATAGATGACATCAATTCTTTCGCGGTGTGTCTTTTCGAGAAGCTTAAGACTATGGAGGTTGTCACCCTCAATAAGAAAGTTATAACTATCGTCGCCAGCTGTGGTGATTTCTCGCGATTTATTCTCAATAAGAATAGGAACATTATCGACCATCATCTCGTCAACTTCCTCGGAGTGTTCTTCCCAGACTAGGCCATATTTTTTTTCATTTATTTCGTTTTCAATTTCGTTTATCGCAACGAGTGCGTCTTCATCATCTTTTTTCGAGTCACGCAGTTTTGCTAAAAAGTCTAGCATTTGTTCTCGTTTTAGCTTGGATAGATTCGACATTTATATACTAGCTCCTTTTTTCATTAGACATTTTTATAAATTTATCGATATCTGTTTTGCGATATCTACGGATCTTTTTTACTCCAATACGAGTAGCAATTAAGGTCCCGTTCGTGTCCCAATTTCTTAGAGTGTTTGGATGCACTTTTAGTAGTTTACTTACTTCATTGATAGTAAGATACTCATTACCTTCTATTTCATCATATTTCATAACAATATTATACAAAAAGCATAAGCATTTTACAATACGCAGTGCAAAAAAATTATTACTTTTTCCACAACAATTTAACATCCCGTGTCAAGAAAGAATCTCACCCCTATTTTCTGCACAATAACTTTCAAAACCCGATTGTGTCCAAGTGGACGCTATCTATTGACTAAATGATAGAATGTTTTGTTAGAATCGTCGCCGTAATGACTAATATCTTCCGGCTCGGCCCAAAGCGAAAGCTTGTGAACGCGCCACTTACCTATGAAAAACATCTGAACCATCGCATCATTCACGTCGCGGTTATTTAACGCGCGTGGAATGTATGCGAGGGAAAAGTAGTACCAAATGATGTCTTCGGCGTCTAACCTTGCAAAAATGCGCTTACCGCGCCCAAAAAGGCGTACATCGAAGCGCTGTGCTAGCGTTTCTAGGGAATAAGTCTTTAATTCATGGATCGCGTCGCGAACGGACGATTCTGTTAGTTCCATACGTTCAAACTTATCGTAATCGCGTGAATTAAATCTGCCGTTGTGCTCGAGCATGAAGTTTTCAAGTTGCCGAGCAGTGACCGGTATTGGTTCGCCAGGTTTTACTTTCTTGAATGTGTGGCGTTTCGCCATAATAACCTCGTTTCTTTAGAGGTTGCGCTGCTATAGCGGTGCTGTTTAATGTAATTTTATGCTCGATCTTGTATTCCGTATAGAAATGATTTTTTATATTCCCAGTCACTATATATTATTTTTAAAAATTCAGAAATATTTTTGAAACATTTTTCATATTCTTTGTACAAAATGTCTATCGGTTCCTCTCCCTTGTAATATTTTTTTGTTAACGGAAAGTTGGCAGGATAATATTTTTCTCCAAAAAAGAATCTACTATTATGGGCTACCGTATTCCTTATATCTCGCATCTTTACCAAATCGCTTTTTATATTTTTAAAACAAGGGGTGCTATTATTCGGAAAAAGGTCAACTACCAAATCGATCTTCTTTCCAATTCCGACATTGGAAGGATCTTTTTTAATTTCTGTTGTAACTTTTTTTAAATAACTATTTTTTGAAGGACATTCTAGAAGAAAAATACATAGCGCTTCGTCCAAAAGCGAAAAGCTTACGACGATTTCTGCTATCATCGATGATTCTTTTGCGGTTAATAATGCACCTACGGCGTTCGACATTTATTTTTTACCAAGCATCTTGCTGATGAGCGGAGACGATAAAATACCTCTTTCGTCCCACAGAGCTTTAGTTATCCCCCTTATTACTGCGATAACTTCGACGAACATAGATACTACAAATATTTCCAATAACCTATCACTTACGACGTCTATATTGAGAACGACTTTAAAAATAATTTTAATCAATAGAAATATTACGAATGTGATAAAAATACTAGTAGTAAGCCGCATTAAGTATTTGAGTAATCTATCTTTATGAGTTTTTCTTTGTTCTAGGATATCAATTAGCTCATCATCTATAGATAAGTCTGGCTCTTTTATTCGAACTTTTTCGTTTGCATCTGCCAGGTCGCCAGCCGAAAAAATACTTTCGTAAAGAGATTGAAGGTCGTCTATATTTTGATTATCGTTTAATTTTGATTTATCCATGCTAACCTTACCCGTACAGCCGCCACTGAAACACCGAAATATTTTGCGATTAGACGTTCATCAAGACCAGCTTTACACAGTTTCATAAAGCGCGCTTCTGGCATGAGTAATGAGGCGGCAAAATAGTTTGCTTCTGTTTCGTCTTGGGCATCTTCATCTGAATACATATTAAAGAAATCTAAACGAAATTTGCCACAACCGTTATGCAGAATAAAGTGTCCAAATTCATGCGCCAATGTAAAAGTTTTGCGTTCAGGGGAAAGATTCTTATTTATGTATATTTTGGGCTTAGGATGATCTTCGTCAGTATATGCAATCGCGCCAGATATTCGGTCGCTATCCTCTTTAAAATCATATTCCCAGGCAGTTATACCATCGTACGATTCGATGATATCCTCTAAACTATCTTCCGGGTAAACTTTACCTATCCTAAGCAAGACATCGTCCAAAATAGTATCGATTTGTTTTTGACGTTCTTTAGATAAATATGATTTCATTCTTAATTATATTGTAACACGTTTATTATTTTTTTGCCTCATAATACACCATCTATTTTTCTGATGCCGTCATTAATAATGTCGCGTATTTCATACCATTGACATTGTATTTCTTTTATTTTCTTCATTGTCATTGTTTTAAGCCCCTACCCAATACCGTTCTGTGCAAAATATAGGCGATGACGAGGATGACTAAATTGGTTATGACCACTGTCGCACCGGTCGGAGAGGTGATCAAATAAGAAATTACCAAACCCAAAACAAAGTTGACTACCGATATCAATACCGAATAGACCACTACGCGCCCAAACGATTTTGAAAATTGCATAGCGATAAGTGTTGGGAAGATGATTAGACTTGAAATAAGAAGCGCGCCGAGTAACCTCATGCCGAACACGATAACGAGCGAACAAATTATTGCAAAAATTGCATCATATACGTTAGTTTTTATTCCAATTGCTTTTGCAAAATCCTCATCAAAAGTAATTGCAAAAATGCGATTATGCGCGAATATGTATAGCAAAACGACAGCTATTGTTAGAACTAAACTTAGCCAGACGTCGCTCTGGCTAATCGACAATATACTCCCGAATAAGTAGCTATTAAGGTCAATATTGACTCCTTTTGTTAGCGAAATCGCCATAGTGCCGATTGCTAGGCTCGAGGCGGAAAGTAGCGCAATCAATGCATCGCCGCTGACCTTTTTATTGTTACTTAACTTTAAAACGAGGAACGATGCCGCGATAACGACTGGTATAGCGAACCAAAGTGGCGCAATATTTAGCACTGTAGCAATCGCGAAAGCGCCGAACGCTGTATGTGATAGCCCATCTCCAATCATAGAGTTTTTGCGAAGTACAAGCGATACACCTACGAGTGCTGCACAAATGGAAATAAGAAGCCCTGCGATAAGG
>JAZUNK010000015.1:0-12577 GCA_045604085.1 Candidatus Nanosyncoccus sp.
AAAACAAATATGGCACCGCAACCGAAAGCAAAATAAGCGAGGTAGGAAGATGCGGAATAACAAAAATAACATAACATTAAGTTTAGAAAACATAATATCGTTTTTCAGAAATATAACACCCCATTTTGCAGGGAAAGAAAAAATCATAACATTAAGTTTTTAAAACTTAATTGGCATTTTAACAGAGGAAGAAAAAATTATAATCTAGAAAGGAAAAAACATGAAAAATTATTTGGTGCCGACAGTAGTTGAAGAAACAAATAGAGGGGAGAGAGCATATGATATTTATTCTAGGCTCTTAAATGATCGAATTATATTTTTAGGCGAAGATGTGAATGCGCATACAGCAGATTTAGTAATTGCACAGTTATTATATCTTGCGCACGAAGATCCAAAAAAACCAATCAAGTTATATATTAATTCGCCTGGCGGTTCGGTTTATGATGGATTGGCGGTTATTGATACAATGAATTATATTGAACCGGATGTGGAGACAATTGGTATTGGTCTACAAGCTTCGATGGGGGCGATGCTGCTTTCCTGCGGAGCAAAAGGAAAAAGATATTGCTTGCCAAATTCGCGAATCATGATTCATCAGCCTTCTTCAGGAACGGAAGGAAAAATTACAGATCAAGAAATTATGTTAAAGGAAGGAATTTTCTTAAAAAAGAGGCTCGCGGAAATTTTTGCAAAGAATACTGGTAAGAGTTTGACGCAAGTTGAAAAAGACATGGATCGTGATCATTGGATGAGCGCGGAAGATGCCTTAGAATATGGAATTATTGATAAGATAATTAGCTAATATCGATTTCGGTGCCGCAGGTTGCATTTACGCCAAGATTTGACAAGATAATCATTTCATCGTCGGTAATCATATGGGTAGAATGTAGCTCGGCACCGTTTAATTTGTCGAGATTTTCGAGAACTTTCTTGATTGTTGGGTTAGTTGTTGAACAGATAGAAAGGGCAATTAATACTTCGCCGAGTTTTAAATAGCTTTCTTTAAAATTAGAAGTTTTATTTTTTATTTCAAGAATTGGTTCTAGAATTGCAGGCGCGATTAAATCGACCTCATCTGGTATGCGACTAAGAGTTTTAAGGGTGTTTAGCATGGCGCTAGAAATTGGTGAAAGATAACCGGTTTTACGACCAACGATATATTTTTTTCCAACTTGGAAGCATGCACTAGGTAAGTTTCCGGCGGTTTTGCGTTTTTCAGCGGCTTTTGTAGCTACCGGGCGGTCTGTTTCGGAGATATTTAGCTCATTCATTAGCAATTTAATGCGTTCAGGTACCTCTTTAGAAACTAGGCCTTTTTTTAGATCTACTAATGCGCGGTAATATCGACGAATAATTTCATCCTTGGCAGCTTTCTGGATGGCTTTGTCATCGGTTATGCACTCACCGATAACATTTACTCCCATATCAGTAGGCGAATAGTATATTGTTTTTCCGGTAATACGAGTAAGAATTTCTTTTAGAACTGGAAAAGTTTCGAGATCACGATTATAATTTACGGCTAGAACGCCATATTTTTCAAGATGAAAATAATCGATCATGTTTTTATCATTTAAATCGGCGGTTGCGGCTTCATAGGCGATGTTAACGGGGTGCTTTAATGGCAAGGACCAGACTGGGAAAGTTTCAAACTTAGCATAACCAGCATTTATTCCGCGTTTAAACTCATGGTAAAGTTGCGAAAGACTGGTGGCAAGTTTTCCTGAGCAAGGACCGGGAGCAGAAACTACGACTAGAGGGCGCGTGGTTTCAATATATGGATTTGCGCCATATCCTTCATCCGAAACGATCGTATCGACATCGGTTGGATATCCTTTAGTGAAGGTGTGAAAATAAGTTTTTACTTTATAATCTTTTAATCTATTTGCAAAATCGGTGGCTTTCTTTTGACCGTTATATAAAGTTATGACCACGGAACTGACGTAGATGTTTTTTGAGCGGAGAAATTCAATTAAACGAAGAACTTCGGTTTCGTAAGAGATCATATGATCGGCACGAATTTTTGAATTTTCAATTGCATTGGCATTAATGCAAAGAATTACTTCTGCGTCATCTTTAAGTTCTTGTAAAAGTCTTATTTTTAAGTCAGGAAGAAAACCTGGAAGAGTACGGGCGGCGTGTTGATCATCGATTAATTTTCCGCCAAATTCAAGATAGAGCTTGTCAAACATTTTAATTCGTTGGCTGATTTTCTTTTTTTGTATCTTAAGGTATTTTTCGGAATCAAAACTTTTTTTCATGGAACCTCCTAACTTGTATAAATTTATTATAGCACTTATGTTATAATAAGAATATGGATGAAAGTGAAATTCAGCTAAAACGTAGAGAAAATGAAGAACAAGCGACGGCTGGACGGGCGCGAATTTTGGGATTACCATATTTGGATACCAGAAGTTTTGAACAGGAAATTCCTTTGACGCCGAATTTGTTGAGCGTAGAGGAAATGCATCGAGATTTTATTATACCTTTGCAAAAAGGAGGCAAGGGCGAACATTTTCAATTCATGGTAACAAGCCAGACACCACGAACTTTAATTGAGAAAATGTATAAAGAGTATTCTGATGAGGGTGAGAATATTGATTTCTTTTTAATTTCGAATTCGGCATATAAAGTGTTTATGTTAAGATATGATCCGCCGCGAGAAATTAAATATGAGGATATTAAAATTGCGGGCGAAGGAGATTCTGAAACTATTGCTTCAGTTTCGCGGACTTTGTCGGCTGTATCAACGGAAAAAGTTTTTGATTTTTTAATTGACCAAGCCGATAAACTTGGAGCTTCTGATATTCATATTGAAAATTTGCGCGGAGAAATAAGAATTAGAATGCGCGTAGATGGGCTTTTGCATCCAGTGGCGAACATTGATAAAGATAGATACAGGATTTTTATGGGAGAGCTTTCATCTCGCGCTAATGTTTCGATGGCTTCGAATAAACCACAGTCTGGTCATATGCAAAAGGAAGTGCATAGGGATGGGGTTACGCATATACTTAATATTCGCGTAGAGACAATACCTACAATGTATGGACAAGATGCAGTACTTAGATTATTTAATTTCGATGAATCTTTGCTGAATCTAGATTTACTTGGTTTATCTAAGGACGAAAGGGCGGAGATAAATGAAGTAATTTCGCATCCGCGAGGATTAGTATTAATGGTTGGTCCGACTGGTTCAGGTAAATCTACGACCCTTTATTCGATGTTAAATGCACTGAATACGACAGATCGAAAAATTATTACGCTTGAGGATCCAATTGAATATGGAATTACTGGAATTTCACAAATTCCAGTAAATACGAATGCTGGAGGATCTTTTGCAGAAGGACTTCGTTCGGTTTTGAGATTGGATCCGGATGTAGTGATGGTTGGCGAGATTCGTGATGCGGATACGGCGAAAACGGCAATCCAGGCATCGATTACTGGACATTTAGTTTTGTCATCGTTTCATGCAAATTCTACAGCGGCGGCATTTTCAAGAATGATAGATTTAATTGGAGTTAATCCAATTTTCGCGAGCTCAATTAGATTAATTGTAGCCCAACGATTGGTGAGGAAATTGTCATCATCTAAAAAGGCGCGTGTGGCTACAGATGCGGAGCGAGAATATATAAAAAATGTGATGAATGGGGTGCCGGAGAAGGTTTTAGCGGATTTCAATTTGAATAATATTACCCTTTATGATCCAGTTGCAACGGAATCAGAACCTTTTGGCTACAGTGGGCGAACGGTGATTATGGAACAATTAGTTGTTTCGGATGAAATCCAAGCATTTATTCGTGGCGATGTTGCCGACATAAACACTAAAGCGATAGAAGAGACGGCAAAAAAGAATGGAATGTTAACTTTGGAACAAAAGGGCGTTCTGGCTGTTCTCCGAGGAGAAACAACTTTAAACGAGATATCGCGTGTGATATAATGTTTCTATTATGAGTGAAAAAGTTATTTCTGATTATAATGGCTATGATTATAAAAAAATTTTTTGGGAAGATGCGGATCGTGAATACGAAGATCAAGCGGACCGAATGGCGATTCGAAAATTGTTACCTAAAAGGATGGAAAAATTTGCGGATATTGGTGGGGGTTATGGAAGGCTTGCTGGCGAATATTTAAAGAGAGCGCACAAAATAATAATTTTTGATTATTCAAAAACTGAACTTGAACAAGCAAAAGAAGTTTATGGCGACAAGATTGAAACACGAGCGGGGGATATTTATGAGCTACCGTTCAAGGACGATGAACTAGATGGCTTGATGATGATTAGAGTTACACATCATTTGAAAGATATGAAAAAAGCTATTTCAGAATTGTATAGAGTTTTAAAACCAGGCGGGGTAGCAGTTATTGAGGTTGCAAACAAAAGAACGTTACCAAAAATGGCACGTTTTATAGTTGGAAAATCAAAAGTTAATCCGTTTGATAAAAAAGTAGCTAACTATAAGGAAATTTCGAAGGCGGGGTTTTATAATTATCATCCAAAATATGTTGAGGAAATTTTTGATAAAATTGGCTTTAAGACGGAAAAAATTTTATCGGTTTCTAATTTTAGAAATAAGGGTTTGAAAAAAATGTTTGGGACTGAGACTTTAGTAAAAATGGAAGATAAAGCGCAATCTGTTCTTGCTCCGATTCGATTTGCGCCTTCTATCTACTATAAGTTGCGAAAACCGGAGGAATAATATATAATATATGATAGGTGAGGGCTCGTCGACTAAAAGTCGTCGGACTCGTCGCTCACTAACAAATCTAAAGTAAACTTTAGATTTGTTCTCTCGCTAGGGCTCGTCGTTCAACGGATAGGACATATCCCCTCTAAGGATACAATGCTGGTTCGATTCCAGCCGGGCCTACCAAAATTAAAAAGTGTGATATAATAAGCTTATGGAAAACGGACAAATGCCTTCTGTGCAACCGGTAAGCCCTGTGTCTGGGTCAGTGCGTCAGCCGCAACAAATGTATACGGCGGAACAGGTTGCAAAAATGATGGAACCTAAAAAAGACATAGCCGGTTTAATAAAGACGATTGTAATTATTATTCTTTCGCTTGTGGCTTTGACTTTTGTGGGGTTATTTGTATGGATGTTTGTGCAATATAAGGATGTGCAAACTGATGTCGATGGGCAGATTGAAGTAGCAGTAGCAGCAGCGAAGGACGAACAAGTAATGGAGGATGAAGCGAAGTTTTTAGAGCGCGAGAAATATCCTTATAAGACTTTTTCTGGGCCGGCTGATTATGGACAATTGACTTTTGAATATCCAAAAACTTGGAGCGTTTATATCGCAAAAGATGCATCAAATGGTGGAGATTTTGAAGCTTATTTGAATCCAGGACAAGTTGATGCTGTATCGAATGACACAATTAATGCTCTTAGGGTAACGATTCAGGATAAGAGTTTTGAGAACGTGGCTGCAGAGTATCAGAAATATATTGACAGGAAAGATTCTAATTTAACAGTAGAGACGGTTACTATCAATGGCATAACGGCGAATCATTATACTGGAACAATACCTAATACTGATTTGTCCGGATATGTTGTGATTTTTAAAATTCGTGATAAAACTGCAGTACTTAGAACGGATTCGACTTTGTTCCGTGGTGATTTTGATAAATTACTTGAGACAATTACATTTAACGCCTAATTTCGTGCTATAATGGGAGCATGGATGAGGAGGTAGATGGGATTTTGGTTGCAGCGCATGAGTTAAAAGCTCCTCTTGCGGTTTTAAGACAGTTGGCTCTTTCTTTTGATGAGATGGACAAGGTGGGAGAGCATATACGTTCTGAAATGATTAGTGTTTCGGAACGTGCAATAAAACAGGTCAACGATTTGACGAAAATTCGTAGACTTGATGATGGACTGTTTGAAATGGAGCCTGTAGCGATTCGTGAAGTTTGTGATGCTGTGACTCGGGAACTCAATTATTTATTTAGATATAATCGTCGAGATCTATATATTAAATATATAAATCGAGAGAAGCTAGTGACAGCGAATCGAGATTTATTATATAGTGTGGTATATAATTTTTTGCTAAATGCGATGCACTATTCTGGAGAAGAGACGCGCGCTGAACTCATCGTGAAAGACTTTCATAACAAGGTAAAGGTCATAATTAGAGATTATGGCCCATCACTTCCAATGGATGTATGGCGTGAAATTAGGAGAGGATGGATCAATAAACCGACCTCAATAGCGATGCGTCCAGGTTCTTCGGGATTAGGGTTATTTATTGCGTCAAAATTCTCAAAATACATGAATGCTTCGGTTGGAGCGATTCGGCATCGAGACGGAACGAGCTTTTATGTAGAATTGCCAATTTCTAAACAGGCGAGTTTATTCTAATGATTTTTGTGATTGATGATGACGAGATAATGCGAGAATGTATGATTAAGGCTTGTAAAACTAATAATATAGAAGCCTTTTCAAACGCGATTGAAGCTATGAATGCAATTAGTGATGGAAAAATTCCGAATTTAATATTTTTAGATATATTATTAGATGGGCCGGATGGATTCACTTTTCTGAATGAACTCGTATCTTATAGTGATACGAACAGAATTCCAATCGTAATTGTTTCGTCATTAGATTTTTCAAATAAGGATTTGTCAAATTATGGTGTGGTAGGTTTTTTAAATAAAAACAATATGAAACCTAAAGAGATTTTTGCCTATGCCCAAAAATATGATAAATGACGATATAAGAACTTTTGGATATATTCTTCGTCGTACAAATTATGGCGAAGCGGATCGAATTTTGAATTTAATTACGCCATATGGTAAAGTTTCAGTGATCGCAAAAGGTGTAAGAAAAAGCAGGTCTAAGTTAGCTGGAGGAATTGAATTATTTACATTGGCAGATTATAATATACATTTTGGTAGAAATGATTTAGGTGTGTTGACTGGCGCTAAAATGGTAAAATATTACGATAACATCCCGAGAGACTTTAGCCGGATTGAACTGGCGGGTTTGGTTTTAAAAAAGATTAGTGTGGCAGCGGATAGCTCAGAGAGTCCGGATTATTATAAAATAACAGATGAATCTTTGCGAGAGTTAAATAATGGAGTGAATTTGTTATTGATTGAAGCGTGGTTTTTGATTAATTTAGTAAAGGCAATGGGCGAACAGATTAATTTGTATAGGGATATCAATGGAGACAGTTTAAAAATTGATGAAAGATATAGTTGGGACGAGTATGAAGCGTGCTTTTGTAAAAATGTGCAGGGTGAATTTACAGAGAGTGAGATAAAATTACTTAGACTAATTTGGACAAACGATCTTAGTCTTTTGAAAAGGGTAAAAACTAATCAGGAAACATTGGAATTAGTTTTAAGGGTTGCGCGAACGGTTGCAAAAACTTAGATACAATAGGATGATTTTAAGATTTGTCGTGGTATAATGGTAGAAAAATAAAAGGAGAGAATATGGCAGATTTTAACAAAGTTTTGACACCAGGGGATTACAAAAAAGGAGAACTCAACGTTGTGATCGAGATTCCAACTGGGTCGAATCATAAAATAGAGTGGGATCGTGAACGAGCTTGTTTTATGTTGGATCGAGTGGAGCCTGTAGCTTTTGCAAAACCTTGTAATTATGGTTTTATTCCACAGACATTGGACGAAGATGGCGATGAGCTAGATGTTTTGATGATTACTGACCAACCTTTAACGACTGGCATTTGGATGAAGGCAAAGATTTTGGGAGTGATGAGATTTGTCGATGGCGGTGAAGTCGATGATAAAATAATTTGTATTCCTGCAGATGACCGAAATAATGGCGATAGATATGAAAAATTGGAAGATCTACCGGCGCAAACTCTAAAACAGATTGAATTCCATTTTAACCACTACAAAGATTTAAAGAAGCCGGGAACGACCGAAGTGAAAGCTTTTGAAGATGATAAATCGGCAAAGAAAATAATTGCAGCATCGATTGAACGATATTTAGAAGCTCATCCGGAGGCAAAACTAAAAAAGAACGTTGAGGGTGCGGTAGAGCAGGCTAAAGTAGCGGTTTCTGAAACTATTGATGCAGCGAAGAAAGCGATTAAGGAAGCAACGGAGTAGAACAATAAAAAATATCTCCACTTTACGGTGGAGATATTTTTTATTGAATGTTATTCTTCGCCTTCGACGGTGTCGATTTCTACAACCTCGTCTGCGTCGGCGGTCGGCTCTTCGATTACTGTCTCTTCATCGAAGTTCATGTTTTTAAGCATTTCCATAAATTCGATTTGTTGCTTAACGTCAGATGCAGTAAGGCCCTCATAATCAGATTCATTGGAAGTAAAGACGAGATATTTGCCTTCGACAGAGATATCTTTATAATCACTCTCGCTAAAATTGTCTTTATAATAATCAAGTGCTGCTTTAGCAGCCGACTCATCGGCATATTCATAATAAATTTTCATACCGGTAATTTCATCGCCGGAATAGAAATAAATCATATGTGATTTGATTGGTGCATATTCTTCGTCCTCTTCAGTTTCGAGCGTTAAGACGTACTTCGATCCGTCGGAAACGAAATATGAATCGCCCAGTTGATTAGGCCCAGCTGCTCCGCGAGTTATAAGTACGACCGCGACGACGATTGCAATTACTACTATTGCGGCTACGCAGATGCCGATGATTAAGTTTTTATTATTTTTTTTAGCTTTGTTGGCCATGATAATCTCCTTTTATGCTTTGATTATAACATATTAGTAGTGATTAAATAACCTATTTATAAATTATTAATTTTAACTCTTATTTGTTCAGTTGTGTCACGATCACGGATTGTTACGGTGTCGTCTTCTAATGTATCAAAATCAATTACGACGCATTTAGGCGTTCCGATTTCATCTTGTTTGCGATAACGTTTACCAATATTTCCAGAATCATCCCACGTTACGTTGCCATATTTTTCGCGAAGGTTGTTATAAACTTCTTTAGCTTTTTCTACGAGTTCTGGTTTATTCTTAAGAAGAGGAGAAACACAAAATCTGTAGGGAGCTAAATTTTCGGAAAGCTTTAAAACGACACGCTTTTCGCCATTTACTTCGTCTTCGGTATAGGCGGTTGATATAACTGCTAAAAAGAGTCGTTCGACACCAATAGACGGTTCAATGACATGTGGGACGAAGGTTCTACCGGATATTTTATCGCGATACTCCATAGATTTGCCTGATTCTCTTTGAATGTTTTTTAAATCAAAATCGGTACGATAGGCAAGGCCCATGAGCTCCTCTTCGCCGTTAGGATAATCGAACATAAAGTCAATAGTGCGTTTTGAGTAATGTGCGCGATCTTCTTTTGGAACTTCGAATTCGTGAATATTTTCGGGTTTTAGGCCAATAACATTTTCAAGAAAATCATGTTGAGCTTTTCGCATAAGTTCGAAGTTTTCTTCCCAAGTTTCAGGAGCAACAAAATATTCGATTTCCATTTGTGAGCATTCGCGGTCGCGAAGAATAAAGTCGCGCGGACTAATTTCGTTACGGAAAGCTTTACCCTGTTGGGCGAGTCCAAAAGGTAAATTTGGATAAAAAGTGTCAACGATATTTTTATAATTTGTGAAAATACCTTGTGCGGTTTCAGGACGAAGATAAGCAATATTTCTTTCGCTGATTTCTTTATCATCGTCTGGAAGAACCGCGCCGACGTGGGTAGAAAACATCATATTAAATTTGCGAATTGGCCCCCAGTTTTCTTTGCCGCAGTTCGGACATTTAGTATGAGTTTCTAGAAATTCTTCAGTCGTTACTGATTCGGTAATTCCGTCGGCGATTTTATCGGCACGAAAGCGAGATTTGCACTCTTTACATTCGATGAGCGGATCGGCAAAAGTTGCAGTGTGCCCGGAAGCAACCCAGGTTTTTGGATTCATAATAATAGCAGCGTCAATGCCAAATATATCATCGCGATCTTCAACGAAATATTTCCACCACTCGTCCATAATTTTTTTCTTTAAAGTAACTCCAAGCGGACCAAAATCCCAAGTTCCGGCCATGCCACCATAAACATCTGAACCAGGGAAAATAAAACCACGGCGTTTACATAAGCTTACAATATCTTCTAATTTACTCATATATATTATATAATATCATATATGGTAAAAAACAAAAAGGATTCAAGGGGTATTCAACGAATATTGCATTATTTTTGGCGAGCATTAATGCAATGTAAAATACGAACGGTGTTGCTGATTGTTTTAATTCCGGTGAATATATTCGTATATAATATTGTGATTCCCGGAGGAATGAGCGAAATTATTGGTAAAATTTCGGCGGGAGATTTTGAAATATCAAATTATATTGGAGTGCTGCTGGCGACGCTTGTTCCGATGATTTTTAATAATATTGTGCTAGTGCGAATTTTGGATTGGCTTGATTGGTCACTCGATGCGAAATGTGGGGAATATTTATCTCAGATGGCATTCAACGCTGTGATTAATCAATCGATGACTTTTCATGCAAATCATTTTTCTGGGTCTTTGACGTCGCAGGCTAACAAACTCGCCAGCGCGTTTATTGATTTTAAGTCGAATTTTGTCTGGGACGTATATCCATTAATTCTAACTATAATTTACGCAATTGTGGCAGCAATTTTAGTTTGTCCGCCTTTCGCCGCGGTGTTGTCGATTTTTACGATTGTTTTTGTAATGGTAGCTGTATTCATTTATCGTAAGACAGCGTATCGTGAAGAAGATATGGCGAGCGCGGAGAATAAACAGACTGGTCAGTTGGCAGATGCGATTACGAATGTTGTAAACGTAAAATCATACGCGAGGGAAAAACATGAGAAGTCGCGGTTTGCAAAAGCAACTGGTAGAACAAAAGCCGCTACAATGGGGTTAGCAAAAGCTTCATTTCAGCGAAATTTATCACTTAATTTTGTGCAGGTAATAACATATGTGACGATTATAATTTTAATCGTGATGAGCCATCAATGGTTTGGACTAAATGTGGCGAGCGTAGTATTTTTGTACTCGGTTTCATCAACTTTAATGGGTAACTTATGGAGTACGTCTCACATTCTTAGAACCATGAATCGATCGTTTGGGAACGCGAAGGAAATGGTGGAGATTTTAGACATGCCATATATTATTGATGATAAAACTGACAAGCCTCTGAAAATCACTAAGGCAGAAATTGATTTTGAACATATTTCATTTAGACATGAAGAACAGAAGGAAAAATTGTTTGAGAACTTTACTTTAGAAATTCCTTCTGGGCAGTCGGTGGGGTTAGTTGGCGTTTCTGGGTCTGGAAAAACAACGTTGACGAAATTATTATTGCGTTTTGCGGACGTCGAGAAGGGGGCGATTTATATTGATGGACAAGATATCCGTGATGTGACACAAGAAACTTTGCGAGAAGCAATTGCGTATGTGCCGCAAGAATCTTCATTATTTCACAGGACAATTTTTGAAAACATTGCCTACGGCAAGCCGGGGGCGACAGATGAGGAAGTGTTTGAAGCGGCGAGACTTGCAAATGCGGATGAATTTATCGCAAAATTACCGGATGGTTATGAGACCATGGTCGGAGAGCGGGGCGTTAAGTTGTCTGGAGGGCAAAGACAAAGAATCGCAATTGCGCGGGCAATTTTAAAAGATGCACCGATTTTAGTTTTAGACGAGGCTACTTCGGCGCTCGATTCGGAGTCGGAAGCACTAATTCAAGATGCATTGATGAACCTGATGGAAGGTCGAACTTCGATTGTGGTCGCACATCGACTTTCGACAATTGCAGGGCTGGACGAGATCGTAGTTTTGGATGATGGAAAAATTGTTGAGCAGGGAACACACCAGGAATTACTGTCTAAGAATGGAGAATACAAAAAACTTTGGTCGAGGCAAAGCGGAGCATTTTTAGAAGACAAATAATTTTATAAGTATGATTTATTTACAAAGTTTAATTTTTTATGTTAAAATTAAGTTATAGTAATAAAGGAGTTACACTATGTATAATTTAACAGTAAACAGTCCTAGCTATAGCTCTTATAGTAGCGGAGTAGAAGGCGCTGGGATTTGGGCCATTATTGCAGCAATTTTAGCAATAGTTGGCGGGATTCTGTTATATTTCTTGTTCGTTAAAGCAAAAACTGCCCCAAATGGAAAGTTTTTGAAGTGGCTTAAGGATTTTCTAGCCTTTAAGATTATGTGGATCGAGCCGATTTTGAAAGTAATATATTACATTGCTACGATTTTCACAATCTTGATCTCATTCTCGTTCCTTTCGTTTGGTGGTGCCGGGTTCTTAGCGTTCATTTCTACGCTTGTACTTGGGCCAATCGTAATTCGCTTGATTTATGAAGCAACAATGATGTTTATCATGATTTGGCGAAATACGAGAGATATCGCGGAAAATACCAAGAAGAAATAGTCTTACAAACAAGAAAAATCTCCTACTTAAAGTAGGAGATTTTTTTAGGGTTCCATTTATTTTTATGGTGGGTTGTGAGGAACGGAGGAACCTCGCGCTAAAGCGCTCGGTGCGAATCCTGGACTCGAGTTCCTCACAATCTATAAAAATAAATAAAACCCCTGTAGGGTTCCATTTATTTTTATGGTGGGTTGTGAGGAAC
>JAZUNK010000016.1:0-6028 GCA_045604085.1 Candidatus Nanosyncoccus sp.
TTGACGGCTCAAGTTTACGAAAAATAGAAAAGTCTCCTTTTCTATTTCAGAGTAAACGCCGAGACGTACTTTCGTACGGCTCAACTGTCAAAAAGTCTCCCGAAAGGGAGATTTTTTGATTTAAGGGAAATGTATGATACAATAAAGGTGTCTACATCAAATAATCAATTGTTTTACAGCAATTTGCCAGAGTCAATGAACGGCAACCGTTCAAAAGACATCGATTCTGGTAATTGATTGTTTGGTGTAGACAACCTAGAACGGTTGTCGTTTTTTACCTTAAAAATCGACGCCGGTATAATAATATAACAAAAGGAGGTCAAAGATGAATCCAAATTCATTCCCAACTGGGGAACAAGCCCCAAGCCAACAGGATAGTGGAGACGCGGTCGAATTTCCATCCTTCGAGGAACACATGCAACAAATGGAACAACAAAAGGGCGGAGAAAAAGAGAAGGGAAGCCTTATCGAACGCGCAAAGAAGGCAATCGATAATATATTACATCGCCGCGAACGGGTCGCGCACAACATGCAGGAATTAAACAAGCCAACTCTTAAAAACACCCCTCCGGAAAGTGCCTCCTTCCGTGATGCGGGGATTGCTGGCGTCTATAATAAATTGCGTGAGAATCAACCACTCAGTGGTAGCGATGTCATGGGAATGGTATTTCCAGGTTATAATCCGAAGGAAACCGAAGAGATCTTTAACGAGATAGGTATTGGTAGTGGAAGTGAATTCGATGTTGATCTTCCAAAGACTCTTTATGAATCCGACGGCTCAGAATATACAACTCCATTAATGGTAAGTTTTAAGAACATTGATGGCAGTTTTACTCAGATCGGCATAAGTAAGGAAGAGGGAAAAGTAAATCTTTTCGCCGGCAGAGGCAGACGTGAGGGGGCTGACGTCAATTATAGCGGACCACGCTCACCTAAAGATGCCCCAGAAGTATTCAAAGTTGTATCTTTTGACTATGCTGGACAAACGCTCGTTAACGAAAATGTCGAAAGATAAATCCCTCCTTGAAACAAACCAAAAATCCACCCAAAAGGGCGGATTTTTGTAATCAGTAAATAATTTATTTACTCACCTTTTTCTCAGTACGTACTTTCGGACTTTCAATTAGGCCTTTTTTCTTTAAAGTCCTAAGTGCGGAAGTTGAAACGTTGCATTTTATCTTCTGGCCGTTAATGATCAAAGTCCTCTTCGAAACGTTTGGTTTAAAAACCTTACGCGTGTGTCTCTGGGAAAAGGAAACATTATGGCCATACATCTTTCCTTTACCGGTAATTTCACAAATCGCCATTTTATTTCTCCTTTACCGTATTAACAATTTTCTTAAATGCTTCAGGATTATTAACCGCAAGATCAGCCAAGATTTTTCGGTCAAGAGAAATTCCTTTGTTCTTCATTCCAGCAATTAATTGCGAATAAGAAAGACCAAGTTCTCTTGAAGCGTTGTTGATGCGGGTGATCCATAAGGCTCTTAAATCGCGTTTCTTATTTCGGCGATCTCGGTAGCTATACTGCAAAGCCTTAATTACGCCTTGTTTTCCTAAACGGAAACTACGGGTTCGTGCATGTTGCATCCCCTTAGCGGCTTTCAAAATCTTCTTGTGTTTCGCGTGCGCCGCGACTCCTCTTTTTACTCTCATAGTTAAACTCCTAACGCCTTTTTAACGTTTTTAGCAATTTTCCCCTCAATCGTCGCAGCAGTTTTCATGTTGCGCTTCCTGGCTTTAGATTTTTTTGCGAGAATATGATTCCCAAAGGCCCGTTCGCGAACTAGTTTTCCTGATCCGGTAACTTTAATCCTTTTAGCGGTGCCCTTATGCGTTTTTAACTTTGGCATATTAGGTTTTCCTTTAGTTTATTAGTTGATATTATTTATGGTTAATCTGTTTTTGTAAAAAATACAACATCAAATTAACCTAATGTTCAATCGGTAAGCCGTAAAAGTAGGAAATTACTTCTTCCGAACTTGAACCGATAGGTTTCGCCCGTTCATTTGAGCTTTTCCTTCGATCACGATGCCATCACCAAGCAGGGAAATAACTTTATCTAAAAGTTCATTCCCAAGTTCTTTGTGCGCCATCTCACGTCCGCGGAAGATTATTAAAATCTTTACTCGGTCGCCATCGTCGAGAAACTCTCGCATCTTTCGGACTTTAATGTTAAGGTCGTTATCTGAAATTTTAAGGCCAATCTTCATTTGTTTCAGCTCCGATTGCTTTTCGCGAGCCTTTTTGCGATTTTTGGCTTCCTCTTTCATCTTTTGATACTGGAACTTACCCCAGTCAATAATTTTAACGACCGGCGGGTTAGCATTAGCGGCAATTTCCACTAAATCAACCCCCTGTTCATTCGCAAGAAGTTGGGCTTCGCGGCTAGACATAATGCCTAACTGCTCACCGCTAGAACCGATTACGCGCACCTCCGGATAACGAATTTCTCCATTTAACCGTGTGCGTGATGTAGTTTTTATAATAGTCCTTTCTTCTCTTGAATTAACCTGATAACAATTATATCTCATCTTCTCCGATATGTCAACGCTTCCGCTAAATGTTTTGCTAAAATTATTTCAGAATTATCTAAATCTGCAATTGTTTGTGCAACTTTAATTGTTTTAAAATATGACCTCGCCGAAAGGTTTAATTTTTCCGATGCGTTTGCTAACAATTTTTCAGCTGTCGATTCAAGCTTTAATTTTTGTGACACATCAAAAGATGAAAGGGAACTGTTATAGGCTCCTTCTTGTTTAAACCTGGCTTCCTGTCGTTTAATTGCCCCAGTTATATTATTTTTTACAACATTATGCTCGGACGAAGTGTTAGGAACAGCTTTCCTTAAATCGGCATTATCGACTTTTTCTATTTCAATATGCATATCTATTCGATCAAAAAGCGGACCAGACAACTTCTTTTGGTAGTTTTGAATCTGGGTTTCAGTACATTTGCATTCATGGGTCGGATCTCCAAGATAACCACATGGGCAGGGGTTCATTGTTGCTACTAGCATAAAATCTGCCGGAAAAGTTATCTTCGAATTTGCTCTTGAAATAGAAATCTCCCGATCTTCAAGCGGCTGTCTTAAGGCTTCCAAAACCGAGCGCGAAAATTCTAGGATTTCGTCTAAAAACAGAATACCTTTATGCGCCAGAGAAATTTCCCCCGGCCCTGCTACACCGCCGATTATAGACGTTGTTGAAGCAGTATGATGAGGGTTTCTGAATGGACGAATTGCAATAATTTCGTCTTTTGAAAGACCCGCTATAGAATAAAGTTTAGTAATTTCTACCTTTTCTTTGGATTTCAAATCGGGTAATAAATTTGCCGCCGCTTTAGCTAGAAGCGTTTTTCCAGCTCCTGGCGGCCCAGAGATTAGGATGTTGTGGTGTCCGGCGATCGCGACTTCTATCGCTCTCTTCGCAAGTTTTTGGCCACGTATATGGTCTAAAATCGGTCCGCTGAACTTATTTTCTATTTTTTCGTGTAATTTCGTTTTGTCATTTAAATTAGGTAGCTCAACTTGATTTTTGAGCGCTAAATAAAGGTTTTGTAAGCTGTCAACGCCATAAATCATTACGTCCGTTATTAGAGAAGCTTGTGATAAATTTTTTATTGGCACATAAATTTCTTTATAACCAGCTTCTTTTGCGATCTCGACAATATTTATAATGCCTTTTACGGGCCTTATTTCGCCATTTAAGGACAATTCGCCAACAAAAAGCTTATTCTCTACATCCTTTTTTATAATTTGGCCCGAAAGTAGCAAAATTGAAAGCGCAATTGGTAAATCTAAGTATGCTCCATCCTTCGGCAATTCAGCTGGCGCAAGACTGATTGTTACTTTCTTATCCGGAAAGCTAAATTCTGAGTTGACTATTGCGCTTCTTACGCGCTCTTTCGCTTCATTTATGGTTTTGTTTGCCATGCCGACAATGTTGAAAGCTGGTAGCCCTCGGTTCATGTCCCCCTCGACTTCAACTATTTTCCCCCCGAAGCCGTAGGGGATTGCAGAATGTATTTTACTTATCATGATCCTTAGCTATCACAAGTTATTTAGTTTTTCAACCTTTGCGTTGCGGATATGCTTTTCATCGACGGGTGACGGCTCTGGAAGGGGACCCCAAAATGTTTTGCGAAGCAAAAATTTTGGGGAGGGAGAAGAGCCGGCAGGACCCGTCGAGCAAAGACTTGTGGAAAACTCTTGAAAATAATACAAAAATTGTTCAAAAAATATATTGACACAAGCATTTTTTTGGCTTATAATAGAGGTAGCTTTTGAATAAAAAAATTACTCAAAAGCCAAAAACAAAAATTTAGCCAAAATAACTCCACACTCTACAAAAGACCGGTTTTCCTCGCAGTTACCGGTCTTTTTCTATACGTTATATGGACTAGAAACCTATTGATGGCTAGCCATAAATCTAACAGGTATGATATAATAAATGCAGTTGGGGCTGACAAAGCTTAGACGGATTATTAACAGTCGTGAAGCGTGTCGATTAAATACCGTAAGTATTGAATAAGTGCTAAAAACACGAAAACCGCGCATGTTGCTTACATGCCGGCTTATGCCTAATTACTTGTAGGCTGGTCCGTGTTTAAGGTTCCGTAGAATACGGATTATCATATAACGGAAATAAGGCTATTTAAATGGCAAAGAATAGCTCGAAAATTAAGCCACGGCATTTACTAGTTTCGTTTTCTGCAGCTAGTAATATTTGCTAAGATAAAACAGAAAACTATGCACGTAGAATCATGGCCCAGTGATAGTTCGGACGGGGAGGCAGTATCCCCCAGCTCCACCATCGAGGAAGATTTAGGGGAATAATAAAATAGAGAAAAACGGACCGCAGGTTCGTTTTTTTGATACTGGGGTAGCTCCGATCAAAAATAAACTTGTTTATTTTTGGAGGATGCTGACCCGTATCAAAAAGACAATGTCTTTTCTCTATTTTATTATTCAAAACGCCCGACAATGGACGACCTTTGCGAAGCAAATGGTCGACCATTCTGCAACTTGATATATTTAAAAACGATTGACCGTGGACGACTTTTGCTTCACCAAACTGCCAACCAAAAATTGTTGTAAAATCCACAACAATCAAATCAAAAACAGCCCGTAAAAACACAGATTTCTAATAATCGTTGTAAAAAACACAACAACATGAACAACAAAATAGAACAGGGAAGAAACGAGATAAATATTGTAAAAATTACACTTAAAAAGTTGAATAAATCTATTGATTTTTTAAAACAATTATGCTAACATAAAAACAGTCGGGATGACTAAAAATAAAAATTAAAAACAAAGGAAAGAATGAAAAGAAAAAGAACAAAAGCTAGAAATAAACCGTAAGCCTTAGCGGGCGAAAAGGTAATTTCTAGCCATAAATTACAATTAGGAATTACCTAGAGCTCCGCTAAAAGCGTAGAGCGCGTAGCGAACTTTCGTTAGCACCTTCTCAATAACAGAACGGAAGAACAAACTACAAGGACAATGCTTCACCTAGCGTGAAGCGGTCAAAAGGGAAAGCGGATCAGGGGTTGCGGCCAATAGTAATGTTTCAAGCGCCGGATAACCCCCCGCCCCTCCCGGGTAAGCCGGAAAAATCTTGGGGGTAAAAACTATGGTATAATTAGAGTATGAAGCATAACCGAATTATACCCATTTTAAGCACTATCGGTCTCGCAGCCTTAGTTCTTATGTTAATTTTTATATCTCCTACGGAAGTCGGTCCGTTAGGAGTTTTATTATTTTTTACAACACTTTATGTTACATTGTTTGGCTTATTCTCACTTATTTTTGGGTTTTTCATTCATCTTGCTTTTAAAAAGGACAGTATGAGGGGGAAAGATTACCTTTATTCTGCCGTCTTGGCTTTTGGCCCCATTATGCTATTAATGGCGCGCTCATTCGGCGCTATTAATGTCTGGACGGTAAGTTTAATCGTAGTTTTTTTATTTTTAGCCGAGTTTTTAGTAGCAAAACGCATTTGATATGGTAAAATAAGCATATGGA
>JAZUNK010000017.1:0-26757 GCA_045604085.1 Candidatus Nanosyncoccus sp.
GGAAGAAAAAACAGTAAAAGAAGAAACGTCCAAAAAAGAGAAATCTTGTCTTAGTGGTTTCTTCGCTCGTAAATACGAAGAAAAAGAGAGCATCCTCACCGTATTTAAAAATCACAAATTCTATGGGGCGCTTCTCGGCGAAGTAATTGGTACAATGCTAATCGCAATGCTCCTACTTTCGCTTTCATTAATGGGTATCGCGAATATTGCGATGTACTCTTTTGCAGTTATCGCAATCCTCGTTGCAGTCTACGCTTTTTCAGGCGCCTGCCTAAATCCAATCGTAGCCGTTGGCATGATGGCTTCGCGTCGTATGTCTGTAATCCGCGGGATTATGTATATTATAGCCGAGGTTCTTGGTGCCTGGCTCGGTTGGCTAATCATTAATGCCTTCCATTTAGCCGGTGGCGAAACCGCATATGATGTTCCTGCCATGTCAGCAATCGCTGAAAATGGATTCTGGGTTGTTACAATGGTAGAACTCGTAGGAGCAATTATTATCGCCTTCTTCTATAGCCGCGCTTTAAGTTATAAGCGCAGTGTATTCACTTTTGCAGCTGTAGTCGCTGGCGGTATGGCAGTAGCTGTCGTTCTCGGATACGTTGTTTCAGCAGCTTTCCTAGGTCTAAACAATAATTTTGTCTTTAACCCAGCCGTTGCTATGATGATGCAAATCTTCCCACAATCCGGAGAAACATTCGGCGAAATTCTCGGGGGTATTTGCCAAGCCCTATCAATCTATGCAATCTTTCCAATGATTGGTGGTGTAATCGGCTTTTATCTTTCCGACTTCGCCAGCAAACTATCTGACGAAAACTAGATATTTTAACTTTTTGGAAATAGTGGCACCGTCGGTGGCACTATTTCTTTATCAAAAATCCGAAAGATTTTTTCTGCCGTTTCCGGCAAAAAAGGACTTAAAAGATAATTTATATTTAATAATTCTATAGTCAAATCAGACAAACAACTTTCAAGTTTTTCAGATTCACCATTTTTTGCTAAACTCCACGGCTTTTCTTCATCAATCCGTCGATTTAACCCCTGGATTCTTTCCCAGACATAATCCAAAGCCTTCGAATATTCATATTTTTCCATTAGATTTGAATATTCCTCTGGTATTTTTGCGACATTTGTCGCATTTATGTTTTTTAAACCATTTTTAGACGCCAAAGTTGCTAGCCTCTGTACTAAATTGCCAAAATCGTTCGCAAGCTCACTATTGTATGCATCATCAAATTTTTCCCAAGTAAAATCCGAATCGGAAAAGGTGTCAATATGCCTTAAGAAATAATAACGAAACGCGTCGGTCCCGTGTTTATCCAAAACCTCAATCGGCGAAACTACATTTCCAATCGATTTAGCCATTTTTTGCCCGTTTGCAAGAATAAAGCCATGTGAAACTATCGTCCGCGGTAAAGGTAAGCCGAGACCAAGTAGCATCGCTGGCCAGATAATAGTATGGAATCTTAAAATGTCTTTTCCTACAAACTGCGCTTCAGCCGGCCACCAATCCGACACGTCTTTTTCTGGGTATCCCAAAACGGTTAAATAATTTGAAAGCGCATCAATCCAGACATACATTACTTGCGATTCATCTCCAGGGACCGGAACTCCCCAAGCAAGTTGCGAAGTAGGTCTAGAAATTGAAACGTCTGGCGTTTCTTTTAGCAATTTCAAAATTTCTTTCTTTCTGAACTCAGGCAAAATCAACATTTTATCCGACAAAATTGCCTCTATAATCTCATCTCTAAAATCTGAAATTCTAAAATAATAGTTTTCTTCTTTCAGCTTTTCATAGAGCTTTTGATGATCTGGACAAACCCCCTCATTTTCCAAACATTCTTTTTCAGTTACAAACCGTTCACATCCAGTACAATACCACCCCTCATATTCCGCTAAATAAATATGATCTGAAAGCCTTCGCCAAATCTCTTGGCATCGTCTTACATGGTCTTCATCCGTCGTTCTGATGAAATCAGTATAATCCACATCGAGTTTATGGATAAACTCTTTAAAAATTCTAGCTTTCTTGTCGACAAACTTCTGAACCGGTAAATTAAAACCCTCAGCTTTTTGCGCAATTTTCCCGCCATGCTCATCAGTACCCGCCTGTAAACGTACTTCATCCCCAATCATTCTATGATATCTAGCACAAACATCCGCCAAACAATAATCCATTGCATGACCAATATGCGGATCACCATTAAGATATGGAATCGCCGTCGTAACATATATTTTTTTCATAAAAACATTATATAATATGTAATACTTTTAGTCAATTTTAGTAAAAACCATACTTTAAATTATCTATCTTCTAAAGAAATTGCATAATTAAAACCGCGGCAAGAGCAATTACGACCATAGCCGCAACAACGACCAATAAAATTAGAGTCGTTTTACTGGTCTTCTTTTTTGCTGGCGCCGGAGTATTTCTAGCAGCATTAGGCTCAGGTTGAGTAGCGGGATCATTAAACGAAACGCTGGGCGTCGTCTCATTAGAGATGCCCATTATAGGATTGTTTATGGACGCAGAATCTACATCTGACTCCGCTGGACCAGACACTGCTGAGCCAATCGATCCAGGAGCAGGACCAGCCGCCTGCATTGGTGCATTAAGCTCTTCTTGAATCGGATCAGGCGCCGGAGCCGGCTCAGGAACCATAATCGGATCGGTCGCAGCAACACTAATTCCATCAGGTTGAAAAACCGGATTAGAAGGCTGACTTCCGCCAGGCATAACCACCGGATTAATCGGATTAGCAGTAGGCACAGAAGCAACTGGTTGAGGCTGCACCGGCGCAGGTTGAGCCATTTGAGCTGGTTGAACCGGCTGAGCCGTTTGGGCTGGTTGAACCGGTTCCGGCGTCGACGCCGGCATAGGGTTCGAGTTTTGCATTGGTGTTGGATTAATCGTTGGATCCATTTTTCTTCCTTCTTATAAATTAAGTTCTAAATTCTTTACTTTATTTTAACGCTTATCCTATTTTTTCGCAAGTCCGATATTTAACTTTTAAAAAGCTTATGCTATAATAAAAACATGGACAATAATAAAATTATGATTGTTGGGACCGGAAACGTTGGCGCAAGTATTGCTTTTGCTTTAATGAACCAACGCACCGCCGTTAATGAAATTATTTTAACTGATATAATTGCAAAAGACGCCGAGGGCGAAGCAATGGATCTTCGCGATGCCCTCGCCGTTGCTCCGAGTTATTTAAAAATTAAAAATGGTACTTATAAAGATGCTAAAGATTGCGACGTAGTTGTGATTACGGCTGGCGCCGCCCAAAAGCCCGGCGAGACCCGCATGGATCTTCTAAAAAAGAACGTCAATATCCTAAAAGGAATGATTGAGCAAATCATGGCTTCCGGTTTTAATGGTATTTTTCTCGTAGTAACGAATCCAATGGATGTTCTAACTTACTATACAATGAAATTTTCCGGTCTTCCTTCCGAAAAAGTTATTGGCTCCGGGACCGTCCTTGACTCCGCCCGTCTTCGTGCACGAATTGCAAGTTATCTAAATGTTAATCCAAAATCTGTTCACGCTTACCAAATCGGCGAACACGGCGACACCGAACTCACGCTTTGGTCTCTTGCCGATATGGGCGGTAAAAAAATAACCGAACTCCTACCGAAAGATATTCGAAATGGGATTTCTGATTTTGCAAAAAATGAAGCTTACGACATTATCGATAAAAAAGGCGCAACCTATTATGGCATTGCAACCTGTGTTGTAGATATTCTGAACTGTATTTTTAATGACGAACTCCGCGTTCTCCCAGTCTCATCTTACGATCATTTCTCTGGTACATCTTTCGGTTTTCCTACCGTCGTTGGTCGTGAAGGAGTTATTCGTCGTCTCGATCTAAAAATCTCCGAACATGAAGGCGTTGAACTCCAAAAGTCAATCAACGCCCTTAAAAAGGCGATCTCCTCTGTAAAGCTTTAGTTGGCTTTATATAAGTGATTGCATATAAAGCATTAATTCTTCTTTTATAAAATCGTCTGTTACTTTTTCAAGTTCTTCTAAAAACTTCGGTAGCTGTCGTTCTAGTCTTTTTTGTCGATACTCTTCGTATTTCATCATTTCCGAATTCGATAAAGCTTCCGCAAAATTTCTACCCTTATAATGCAGTAATAATTCCGACAATCTAGGGTCATGAAAATCTGGATGAAAATCTGCTAAACGATTCAAATCCGCGTTTCTAACCACCGCAACTTTGACTCTATCTATATCATCTATAAAACCATCATAAAGCGCCATTTCCGGCTCAATTGCTGGCGGAAATTCCGGCCGATTCTCGTACTTACTTCGCATTTGTTCCGCAAATTCCGGATGAGATAATAGTGTCTCTAAGTTCCTCTGCACTATCTCTTTCGTCAGTCCAATCTTCCCCCAACCGTCATTACTCTCCAGCACGCTTATCGGCGCCACGGCCGGACATTTATTAAAGCATAATTCTTTTACAATTGGGAAATATGATGAATGCGTGGCTAGAATCTGCTTTTTCTGAGACTTATTCTGATTTGAATTTTCAACACGTATATTCCTGACGTGCCCGAGAGGTTCGTCCCGAAGGGACGGTTCTCCCGGTGCACCAGCGTATGACGTGCTTGAAAATTCAAGTCCTGTCGAAGAAAAAGCAGATTTAGCCATTAATTCATCAAAATTATATCTTAAATCATATATTAATATATTCCCATTCCGCGAGCTCGTAAGTGGAAAAGCTACAGTAGTTTTATTGAACTCCGAAGAATATCTCCCCGACGCATAGACAAACGGCTTTTTATTATCTAGATTAATCAACTTCTTTATCTCTTTTTTATCTCGCATTTTATATAGATATTCAAACAACTTCGGTTGTTTTTCACGGATCATTTTAGAAACCGCAATCGTCGCATAAACGTCCGAAAGTGCATCATGCGCATGTTCATGCGAAAGTCCATTTAATTTCGTAAGTAGTTCTAGCCGGTTCGTCGCCTTCCCCTCTTCCGTAAATGGCCATTCTATCCCCTCCGGACGAAGCGCCCGCGTTAAGCGAACGACGTCTAATATATCCCACCTCGATCGCCCTTCTTTCCACTCCCACTCATACGGATCATAAAAATTCCGCCAAAGCGTCGCCCGCATAAACTCGTCATCAAATCTTACCGTATTATATCCAACCGCAATAGTTTCCGGAACAAAAATCTCCTCCGAAATATACCGGCAAAACTCCGCCTCGCTTATTCCATCGCGCAGCGTATCTTGCGGCGTAATTTTTGTTACGTTGATTGCCGATGGGCTAGGTAAAGCATCGTCCGTTATTTTTACTAAAATATTTACCGGCTCACCAATCGGATTTAATTCTATATCTGTCCGCTGTCCCGCAAACTGCATAATCCGATCGCTTCGCGGATTTAACCCCGACGTCTCTAAATCATAAAAGAAAAAACTTTTTTTATTCATCTATTTCTCTTCTTATGTTACAATATAGGAAAGGTTCTTGACATTCACAATTGTGTATGGTAGGATTAAATTAAGTTTTGTTAGTCTCTCTTCTTACGAGGAGAGATTTTCAGTTTCACGTTAATTTTTATTTCTTCAACGCTCACCTCCATCAAAACCTCCTTTCTCCCGCCATCAGTTTTTAAACTACATCAATTATCTTTCCTAAAAATCTATATACCACAGTACAAAAGTATTTTCAACCTTTATACTACGTTTGCGCTATTTTTTTGTAATTTTGTCTTACTCTACCATCCACGGGTCGGTCGCGGTTCCTGTTCCACTGGTAATGATCGTTCCAGGGATAAGGGAAATGGCCGGACGCACCCCGCTCGCGTTGTACACGCGGCCGTTGCTCAAGTACCCGTTCGAGGCCAGGATGAACCCGTCTGCGTCCCCAGTCGAGTACCGGAGGTCCGGCGAGAGCAACCAGATGCTCGATATAGAGCGGAGATAAGATTGACTACTATAAGTAGTTGGGTTACCCGAAGAGCGTCCAGAACCAGCTAAAGCGGCTTCATCGGCAGTCAAAAGAGCGACTGGATACTTAAGTTCATTAGATGTTCCAGCACTATTCGCGACATAACGATAAATATCAACAGCTCCTCTTAGACAAGTTAAGGTTGGGCCGATAGAATTATTCACAAAATGGCGGTTAAAGGCTCCAAAATATACTGTTTCACTAGTAGAAACTGTAGTCTGCATATCGTTAATATTAGTATTAGAAGTAGAGCCAAAGTATGAACGATCGTTACAATAGCCAGCATTCGCCTCCAGTATATTAGTGTAATCTGTCATATTGCTCGCATACCAAGTATCCTCTATATAGGTCTTAATTGTGGACCTAGTATTGTTTGCTGAAGGATTAGAGTTGCTACCTAGAACTTCGTCTACAGTCTTATTATTAGTATTAGAATCTTGAGTATAACTAGAGTTATAAGTATAACCTACATAGACGATACTGTTATAGGTATCATTAAAAGCTTGCGTTGTAACTTGCACGCTATCTCCAGAATTCGCACAACTAGAGCCGGTCCAAGTCCCGTTATAAATCATCTTTATTCCGCCACTTCCAGTCGTCCTCACAATTCGCCAGCAGGTGTTATTAGAGAGTTTTACGTAATTAGGGTACGCATTAGCCGAACCAGCCGAGCCATAAGTTCCCGGATTAGTTTCTAGAATTCCGCGGTAGTAGTAAATAGGATAAGCATTGTTCGCGTCAGAAGAAGTGCCGAATACGTTTGAGTTGTATTCAAACACTCCAGAGTTAGACGTGTCTTCACTTGGGTCGGTAGAGGTGGGGGTAGTGATTGTCGCCCGAAGATCGGCTAGGGTTTGTTTACCTTTACTCATATTCTTTACGGCATCATATAAGAAATTTGGTGTTGGATTCGTCACTGCATAAAAGTTAATTACATTAGTATATTCTCCTGCTGGTTGAACAGAAGAAGCTTTTGCGCCAATCTTAAATCTTACTGAACTACTTGTATTATCTGCATTATTAATTAGAACTGTACCAGTTTCTCCATTATCATCATTGTCTAATGGTAATCCGGCATAACCAGAAGCACTATTATCTACATTTCCACTAATCCAAGTTGTTCCATTATCATTAGAATAACTGTAGCCCCAGTAGTTATCACTTATATTGGCTAAGGTACTAGCTGCTCCAGCTGTGGTAGCTAGGCTAGTAAATTTACTCGTAATAGAAGCATTAGTGCTCGTAAGGTCAGTATTAGTAGAAGAAGTTCCGGCTGTAGCCGTTAGATAATAACCATAAGCTGCATTAGTATTTACCGAAACCGTAATTTCATTACTATCCGAATATGATCCCGGAGCTAAATTTGGAATAATTAAATCTGCCGAAGACAAAGAGATAGAGAGGACTGGGTTAAAGGTAAAGTTGACGCCGACGGAGGATTTGTAGCTTAGCGCCTCCGCTTTTCTCTCATTAAATAAACTAGTCGAGCCACAAAAAATCGCACCACTCCCCACCATTATCGATAACACCAAAACTGCGGACCTCACACGACTTCTCATAACACCCATTATACATGAACATTTTCAAAACCGCAAGCTTTTTCAAGAATAAAAAATCCCCGGGATTGCTCCCGGGGTTCGCTTACCATTCTTCCGACGTCTTTATCATATTTCCATCTTTATCAACGGAGAACCGATAAAATTCGCAGCCGGCAAGCGGGTCTCGCGCAGCCATTGCTGTGCGTGCTCTATCGTATTTGACCCATTCGTTCGTCTCGTCAAGTTTAACCGAAAGGCGGTCCAATTTCGCCGCGGCAAAACCGTCAGCAATTCCAAGAAACACCATCGCGGCAAATCCTGCTCCGAGTAGTCCGATTACTACGATGAACCACGGTGCCTCAATCCCAGTCCCATGCGTAAACTGGTCAATCAGCCCAAACAGCTCGTAGTAGTATTCGCCCGTTATTCTCGCTGAAATAACCAGCGCAAGAACTACCGAGATTATTACGAACGTTTTTTCGCTCGCATTCTCGACAATTTTTCGCGACCGCTCGTCTAGGCGATACTTTCGCCAACCAAAGACAGCCATAACAACCATCAACACAATCAGAGTAACAGGCCAGGACAATACGATAGAAATCATCTTCTCAAAACTCATTTTATTAACCCCCTAAAATTGATTACTTTTGAGAAATTATTTAACGTTCCAGATTTCGGTTTTCAACCTCCATCTTGACCCCATTATATCACACTTATGCTAAAATGTCAACTATAAAATCATTTCTATCTGTAAATAACAAAAAACAGACCAGATTTCCTCTGGTCTGTTTTTTAGCTTTTATAAAATCTACATGTCGTCATAATCAATGCCATAGTATGCATATTGTAACCGCATATAGGCTTCGTCAAGCTCCTCAGATAGAGATTTTATCGGGTCTTCTTTTGCAACGGCCATCACAATAAATCTTAAAGGCTTATTGTATCCGCCACAAATCTCCATCGAATCTCCGTAAGCGAGTTCCCCAGGGATCGTAATTCGTCGAATTCCCCCGAGTTTCATCCCCTCAACTCCCTTATTCCATCCTTCAATCATTCCAAGTGCCGGATCAAGAATTTTCGCAAACGCTGTCGGATTATCATTGTCGTCAAACGACGAATCAAACACCGACTCATCAGCACAGTAACCTACATAATATGCTAAATAGTTCGAGCCATCTGTATTAACCTCCGCCCCAGAACCGTCCTCTAACTCTTTAATTTGCACACCATTTTCATTCGCCGTGTTTTCGTTATAAGCTTTTATTTCAGATTTATAAGACATAAATTTGTCATAATCGCTTTTTGTTAATTCCTTAAACTCTGAAACTTTCGCATTATATGCTTCTTCATATTCCGCAATTTTTGCTTCATCGATCTCCGTTTCGCCAGTCGTACTCGACCCTTTATTACCGTTTACAATAATAGCTGCGTAACTTGCAATAATCGATCCGAGCATAATCACCGCAATCGCAATAATAAAAATCCGTTGCTTTAAGCTAGTTTTTAACTCTTTCTCTTCCATAATAGATAAATTATATCATAAAAATAGCTCCCAGGGGGAGCTATTTTCTTATTCTGTTTTTTCTTTAGGTTTTTTTAAGATTTCAACTTTCTTGAAACTTCCGCCGGCCTTCTTAATCGCCTCGATGGCTGATTTCGAAGCAAATTGTGTTTCAAGGTCAATTTTTGCCGTTAATTCACCGCGCGTAATAACTTTAACTTTTACAAACGGCGACGAAATTAGCGACGCTTCTGCTAATTTATAATTATCAACTTTTCCCGACAAATCGTTTAATCTATCAGTATAGACAATTTCAGCTTTCGGATGAAAGCTCTTGAAGCCTTTTAGCTTCGGAACAGCCTGCATGATTGCTCGCTGTCCGCCCATAAATCCAGTCGGCATCTTTCGATGACCAGTACGAGCCTTTTGACCTTTCGTCCCACGACCAGCAGTTTTGCCTTGACCCGCCGAAATTCCTCGACCTTTCCTAGAAGGACGAGCATTCTTCGAAACATTTAAATCATTATATTTCATTACTTAGTCTCCTTTTTTGCAGTCGACTTCTTTACCGTAGTCTTTTTTACGGTTGTTTTTTCCGTTTTCGACTCAGTTTTCTTCGTCGGTTCAGCTTTTTCGGTTTTTGACGCTTTCGTTCCGACCCACTCTTTTCGCGGAACCTGTTGCCTCAAACCTTCAATCACTGCATAGGCGATATTAACTTTATTTGTCGAACCAAGCGACTTCGAAATTAAGTTTTTCACCCCAGTAAGACCCATAATCGAACGTACGGTACCACCCGCGATAATACCCGTACCGGGCGCTGCCGGTTTCATTAAGATATTCGCACCAGTTACCTTCGTCTGTGTTTCATGACAAATTGTTTCGCCATCCATGTTAAAGGTAATCATCGATTTCTTCGCTTTCGAAGTTGCCTTCGCAACAGCCGTAGTCACATCATTTCCCTTAGCAACACCAACACCGACTTTATTTTTATGATTTCCGATCGCGACAAGCGCCTTAAAACGCATTCTTCGGCCACCAGCAACCGTTCTTGAAACGCGATCAACTGCGATCGTAATCTCATCAAATTCCTTCGGACCAGCATCCGCCTTCACACGATCACGTCGGTTCCTTCGATCCATTTTTCTTCCGGAAATATCGCGAGTCGTTTTCGTCGCCGCAACTTTATCCTCCATCTTAAGAGTACCGGATTTGTTAATTACTCTCGGAGCTTTCTTTTCATTCTCTGGCATATTAGAACTCCAATCCTTCCTTACGGGCCGCATCAGCAAGCGCTGACATTCTTCCCGCATATAATTTAGATCCTCTGTCAAAGACAACTTTCGAAATTTTCGCTGACTTTGCTTTTTTGGCTATTTCTGAACCAATTTTTTCAGCTTTTTCCTTTTTCGAACCAGTCATTTTAGTTCCGACTGTCGTCGCGTAAGCTAATGTTGCTTTTTTATCGTCATCGATAATTTGCGCAGTAATATGCAAGTTCGAAAAATGAACTGTCAATCTTGGTCGTTCGCTCGTACCGTGAATTTTTGCGCGTGTACGATTTGCTCTCATTTGCTTTTTCATTATTTCTTACCCGCCTTTCCTGCTTTTCGGATGATCACTTCATCTACATACTTAATACCTTTGCCCTTATAAGGTTCAGGTTTCTTCAAAGCACGAATTTCCGCAGCGACCTGACCGACCTTTTGTTTGTCAATCCCAGAAACAGTGATTTCCATTTTGTTAGTAGTAAGTTGGACCCCTTCCGGCGCCTTATACTTTACCGGATGAGAAAAACCTAAGGCCATCTCGATTTCTTGACCACCACCAGATAGTCTAAACCCAACTCCGTTAATTTCTAGTTTTTTCTCAAATCCTTTTGTCACACCCTCAACCGCATTATTTAAAAGCGCACGCTGAAGACCATGCCAGGCTCGAGATTTTGGTTCGTCATCCGAACGGGTGACCGAAATAGTAGTGCCCTCAACCGTAGTTTTAGTCTTCGGTTGAACCGGAACGATGAGTTGACCCTTCGGGCCTGCGACAGTTATTTCCTTGTCGCCGACCGTGATTGTCACTCCCGTCGGAATTTCGATGGGCTGTTTTCCGATACGACTCATTTGTCTCCTTAATTTTTAATAATATCTCGGTAATTATATCACACTTTTACCCCTATTTCAATACCTCAATTCTATTTTTTAGTTATTCTTCTTAAAAAATCCCCTCTCAGAGGGGATTTTTAGCTATCTTTCTATTATAGCACACTTTTTTATTTTTGTCAATTTTTACCCGTTATTTATGTATGGCCGGCCCGAAATTACTTTCTACGAATTAAATAAGCAAAGCTTACAATTGAAGTCATTATTCCAACTGTTACCGCTGCCATCATCGAAGCTGCTGTTGCTGATGCTCCCGCCGCTGTTACGGTACCAGTATCCGGAGTTTCTGCTGTTTCAGTGACCTCATCCTCTTCATTTACACCAACAACCGCATAGGTCGAAAGGTGCGGTGTTTCAAATGAGAGATAATAACCATTCTCCGGATCGCTCAACGCTACCTCAAACCGTTCCATCTCAGCCCCATTCTCAAAATAAACCGCGTACAACTTATCATAAGCCGCAAGCTTTGCATGAGTTTCTTCATCAATATCGAAATAGACAGTTAGCACATTGTCATCTACCTCAATCTTTACGCCATCACGATCAAACATATTAATATCGAACGCGCCAATCATCTCTCCGCCCTTAGCTTCATCTAAGCTTAGCCCTTCCGCATCAACCTCAACCGCCGAAAGCGTCGCCCTCATATCCGCAATCAATTCTTTCCCAAATTCAACCGTTACAGACACATGCCCTTCTTTTTCTCCACCATCCTCAATCCACCAATCTTTGTAGTCAATTTGTTTTGGCATCAATTCATAAACACCATCCTTGTCATCATCATAATATTCCAGATTTTCTTTTTTTAGTTCGTCTGGACTTGCAACTACATAACCATCCTCAGTCAAGAAAGCGTCATAACCTTCCGGTAGCTCTTCGTCTTTTGGCTCTGTTGCAAAAATACCGCCCGTGACCTCTAAATTAATTGGGTTCTGGACTTGACCATACCCGGCCGCAGGATTCGGAACAAAATCCTCACTCCCGACCCTAGCGATTTTAATCTCACCATTCTTCCCACCAAACGACCCGCCACTAATATTGATATCCATAGTTTGGTCTACTTTCCCCATGTCATAAATAGCTAATGCGTATCCATCTTCGGATTTAATTTCGCCACCAGTAATATTAATTTCTAGGGCATTGTCATGGTCGCCGTTATTATTAACATAAGTACCGCCCATCACCATAATAGCGTCAGCTACCCATGGATAACCATTATTTAAACTATAGTAATTTTCAATCGTGTCGCCACCATCTTTACCAATAATTGTACCCCCATTCATATTAATGTGCCCCATTCTTGCTACGATACCGCCATCAAGCATACTGCCCTCTTCGATATCTAAGCTTACTTGTTGTGGCATATAAACTGTTTGATATGCTGATCTTAAAGTCCCACCACTAATCACAGCGTACATATAACCAGTGGTATTGTTCCCGCCAATTGCCGCTCCATTAGAATTAGTAGTATCAATAGTCGCACCAGCGTTAACAACTATTTTACCACCGCTCATTAAATAAACACCGTATACATCCCTGCCAGGAGCATCAACAACAAAAGTTCCGCCATTAAGCGTCAACAAACTGCCCTCACCTTCTATCACAAAAATACTACCGGCATTACCGCTCTTAGTCAAAGTGACATTACCATCAATGGTTAGTTTAGCCCCATCCGTTACCTCAAAAACATCATATCCACCACCATTAGTTTCAATTGTTTTACCGGAAAAATCAAAAGTAGTATCTTCGCTAACTGTAATTGTATTGGTAGCGATAATTGTCGTGGCAGTATCTAAACACTGTTGCAACGTTTCTAAATCGCCCGCCGAGCATTCCCCGACTGCACTTGCCGCCGTTGTAAAAATTCCAGCACCAAACACCAACGCCGCCACCGACAAAGCAGAAGCTATTCTATATTTAGCCATTTTTTACTCTCACCTCCTTATTTATTACTTATGATTATATATCGCCAAAATCCTTAAGTCAAGTTTTAAAAATCCAACTTTTCCACCATATTTTATCTTTAAAAACGATAAAAAATACCGCCGCTTATCTCATGCGGCGGTATTTCTTGCCCAAATTTTTCTTTTTATTTTCGTTTTACTAATAGACTCATCCCCGCCAAAGCCAAACCTAATATTATCGTAGTAATCGCTATCATAATATTCATATTGGCCGAATCATTAGCCTCATTTTTCGTTAAATTCGTCAATCGTCCAGTATTGGGCGCTTCCGGTATATCCATAGATCCACAACCCCCAAACGCACACGGATCCGTACTTATATTTGTAATCGTAAAGCCGTTTTTTAAGCTCACATCATCTATTTCCGTCTCATAACCATCTACATAAGCCTCTTCTATGTTATAAGTAATTTCCTCGCCACTAGCATACTTATACAAATTGTTAAACGTATATACCCAGTTCCCATCTTTATCTGGAACTACAACCGCAGAATCTATCTCTTCATCATTAGCATAGAGGTAAATAGTAATACTACTCGGCCTTGTTTTTAAGCTGTCATCACCATCAACCCACACTTTCGTCACTACTAACTTTCCGTCGTTCTCTGGGTCGTCATCATCCTGGTTAATCAACTCCGGCTCATGTACATTCGTCAACGTGGTAGTATAGGCGTCACCTAGTGCTCCGGCCTGTTTATAGTCCTCGGACTCTAATTCTTCTTCTACCGAATAAGAGATAACCTTAGCATTTTCATCCGCAATCGGTAAATTATACCAAGTATACGACCAAACATCTTCGCTATTTAAGTCGCCCCCTTCTAATTCTTCATCAGACGGCTCATTTTCCGACGTCAAAGACTCCGTTTTAATCACCTCGCCATCAGCCAACAAGTTAATCGTCAACGCTCCTGGACGCTTTCCGTCTTGATCATGATTGTCATCCCAAACTTTTATTACGGTATATTGAGTTTCCTCTGCTTTATATTCATTTTTAATCGTAAATACAACTTTGCTTTTACTCTCAACTGTTTTTTCTTCATTGTCTCCAGAAACAGTCAACGTAAAGTTATCAATTTGCTCGTTATTCTCTTTTACAGTATATTTTCCAGTCGGCACTTTTTCTAACACATAAGTCGCCTTGTTACCATCGACCACAAAATCGCCAAAATTAATCGTCCTAGTTTCGAAATCAACTGGTCCAGAGATCGTAAAGCTGAGTCCATTATTCGCCAACGCTTCTTTAGTAACTCCATCGAATATTTTCTCAATCGTCAAGGATTCGGCTACGCTTCGGTTATTTTTCAACACAAACGTCCTTGTCTCCGGATTCCAAATATAGTTTTCATTCCCAGACGCCGTAAAAGTAAACTTCTTGCTAAAAATATTTGTAAAACTATTATTATCAAACCCAGCAAACGCACTTTCGATCTTAACTTCAAGATTCGCCACTCCACTATCCAGGTCATACCCATCCTGCGTCTTTACTTCCTGAATCTCATAATTTTTAGTTCCGTCCCTAACCGTTAATTCTTCCGGGATAGAAACCTTTATCATACCGCTTTCATTCGTTGGTATCATTTCACCATTTATTTCAAACTCTACCCCAGCAAGCGGGTTACCATCTTTATCGATTTTTTTGATATAAAAGTCCGTTGAACCATCAAATCTATAATTCGCCGAAACCCAAGAGTTAGTTATCGTCCAACTCCCTGCATTATTTTCATCTGAAACATTCCATTTACCCTTCACTTCTTTCTCATCCCCTGCTTCTTCAGTTCCATAAACGATAAACCCTTCTTCAGCCCCAAAAACCCTTGTCTCCTTTACTACATATTCGACATCTTCACCGTCTACAGACTTACGCAAATCGTTCCACGTATGAGCCCAGTCATTCGAAGTAGAAAGTTGCACGCTTTCACCAACCTTTTTTCCATCACCATATAGTTGAACCTCTACATAGTTTGGCAAAGCGCTTTCCGTATTCAACCATTTCTTTTCTACATTTACCTCTATCGTTTCTAATTCATTTTTAATAGTTATTTCACCCTTAGCTGAATTATAAGAACTATTATTCGGATCATCTACTTTGACTTCAAATTCATTATGATAAGTATTTTTTAGGGCATCTACGTCAACGGATACCAATTTATGTTCCCTAGTCACGGTAATAGTTATATCTTCTTTAAGCGCTAAATAATCTACCGGCGCTTTTGTTTCAGTAAGAGTATAAGTCCCCTCGGCAAGATCCGTTAGGCTAATTTCTCCGTTCTCATCCGTTGTATAACTCCCGACTTTAGTCCCATTCTTTGTTAAAGTAAACTCCGCGCCATTCAGTAGAACACTTTCATCCTCCGCCCCAACTTTCTTTATATCTAACGTAATTTTATCTGAGTTATCATCTTCATTCGTTGCTGGCGTCCAGCCATTCGTTATTGCTGCCCCATTTACGGTAGAAACATATTTCCCCGCTACAGCCACCAAATCACCGTTCGTTATAGTATTATCGTAAACTATTAAAGTCCCGTCCGAAGATAAATCCTCGTTGCCTATTTTCACTTCTTTTACTGTATAGCTGATCGTATTTCCAGCTGAGTCATATTTATCCAAACCTCCAAATTCACCTTTCCAGCCAGTGCTCTCCGAAAGTTCAATCAACTTATTAGCAGAATTTCCGTTAGCATAAAGTTCCACCGTCACGATATCCTTTCGCTCGTCTGGAACATTATTACTCCAAATTTTTTCCACCTGTACCGAAGTCAATTCTGCATTAGTAAATTCAATTACTGTTGTGCCGCCGTTTCTATCCGCCACAAAAGTATAAGAACCGTCACTATTTGCCTCAGCCTCGGCTCCGTCAATTTTCACAGTTTTTATTTTATAACCTTCTATCAAATTCTCAGAAATTGTATAGCTTTTTCCAGCCGTAAATCCTCCCGCAATTGTACTGCCGGAATTCACACCACTAACTACAGTAGTAGCAACCGGTACAGTTTTTAGACCGTCGTCGTTAGAAAGATTAAAGGTAAATATCTTCCCATCACTACTCCCATCTACAATTTTTACAATTTTCAAGGCCGGCGAAAAATAATCATTAAGGTCATTTCCACTTAACTCAACATCTATCCCCTTATTTACATCCACCCTACCAGGACAAACGTTATTGTCACTACTATAAGAATATTCGTTTGTATAAACTAAAGTTTCTGTTTGCCCGCCAATATTCGCTCTTAAATAATATTCAAAAATGTAAACAACCTCACCATCACTTACATTATCGTTATAATACCTTTGGAAATTTCCTCTGATCCTATATTCCTTCTTGGCGTTCTGACCATAACCGCTTGCATTCTGCCAGCTCCCACTAACCGCAATTTCTTCCCTTGTCCCATCCAGATTCTTTTTATATAGCTTTACGTTGCCGAGCTCCGACGAATTGTCATAAAAATTAATATTTACCGTCTGCGTAACGCCGTTGGCGTCTTTGTATGCAAAAGATGCCGCTGACTGGATATCAAAGTGATCAAACGTCATAGCAGTCGCCGCATTTGTCATACTAACTGGCAACAGGCCAGTACACAAAACTATCCCCAGTACAAAACTAAGGACCTTTTTAAATATTTTTCGCATGTTTAATCCTTCCTTCGCCTAAAATTCTCTATAGAACTTTAGAATTTAAGATTAATAAATAACCTCTGTTAATCGTTTCCTCGCGTTTATCTTATCACACCCCATCAATTAGGTCAACGATAAGCGTTTTGCCACGAAAAAATAGCCCCGTAGGGCTATCTTTTCATTATAGCACAGATTAGCTAAAAAGTCAAGTTTACCTCTGTTACCAAACTTTCACTAAAATCTCGCCACCTAAACGATTTTTCTTTGCTTCATTCCCGGTCATTAAACCTTTTGAAGTCGAAACGATAATCATTCCACGTCCAGATTTAATGGTTGGCAAATCTTCTGCTGAAGAATAAACTCTTCGTCCAGGCTTTGAAATTTTAGAAATTTCGTTAATCCTCGCGTTGGTTCCATCCTCGTTAATTGTAACTTTTAGCATCCCTCGCGGGCTTCCATCGATAACTTCAAAATTTGCAATATAGCCATTCTTCGCTAGAACTTCGACGACTTGCATTTTAAGTTTAGAAGTAGGAACGAGAATCTCATTTTTCGAAGCACTTATTGCGTTACGAATACGAGTTAATAGATCTGCGATTTGATCAGTTGATTGTAATGACATATCTTCTCCTTTCTCCTACCAACTACTCTTAGTTACTCCAGGAATTTCACCCTTTGATGCTTTTTCCCGGAAATTAATACGTGAAAGTCCAAATCGGCGCATATACCCTCGCGGGCGACCATCTAATAGATCACGGTTCTTCAAACGAGTCGGAGATGCATTTCGTGGAAGTTTTTGAAGACCTTCCAAATCTCCCGCCGCTTTTAACTCGGCACGTTTAGCTTTATATTTTTCATACATTTTACGTCGTTTTTCGTCACGGAGAACTGCAGATTTTTTCGCCATCTTATTTTTCTCCTTTCTCAAACGGCATTCCGAAGAGTTCTAGCAATTTAGTGCTTCCTTCCTTTGAACCATTTTTAATTATACACGTTACCTCTAAGCCATGAAGAACAGACGCATCCTCAAACGTAATTTCAGGAAATACAGTTTGTTCTTTTAAACCTAGGTTATAATTACCCTTTGCATCAAATGCCGTCCTCGACACCCCATGAAAATCTCGTACGTGCGGTAAAGCGATATTAATTAAACGATCAACGAATTCATACATCTTATCATTACGCAAGGTCGTCAAGTATCCAACCGGCGCACCCATGCCCTTACGAATCTTAAAGGTTGCAATAGATTTCTTTGCAAGGCACGAAGTCGGTGCTTGCCCAGTAATTTTCGAAAGAGTAAGTTCTACCGTCTCAGTGAATCGTTTGTCTTCTCGTTTTTTACCCACACCAGAAGAAACAACTACCTTTTTAAGCTCAGGAACTTGGTTAATATTCTTAAGTCCTAGTTCTTTTTGTAATTTTGCCTTAAGCTCATTATTGTAAAGAGCCTTAAGGCGTGGCTCAGCTTTAGCGTTTTTTACCGCTTTAGCAGCCGTTTTCTTTTCCGCCATTATTTAGCTCCTTTCTTTGCTTTTTTCTTAGGCTCTACCGCCTCAACTAGCTTTAGATTCGATAAATCAATTCCAACATGAATCGTCTTTTTTCCTCCCGCAGGGTTAAGATAGGATTTTTTCATATGACGCTCAACCATACCAATACCCTCTAAGCATGCTTTACCAGCTCGACGATCAATTTTTACAATTTTTGCTTCCTGACCTTTATTGTTACCAGAAATAACTAAAACTTTGTCATTTACTTTTAATGTCTTCATTTTAGAGTACCTCCGGAGCTAAACTAATAATCTTAGAAAAGCCAAGGTCACGAAGCTCCCTAGGAATCGGACCAAACACACGGGTTCCTTTTGGCGTTTTATCATCGTTTACAAGGACCGCAGCGTTTTCATCAAATCGAATCGTTGAACCATCTGGACGACGAATTGGGGCTACTGTACGAACAATCACTGCCCGCACAACTGCTTTTTTCTTAATATTTCCGGTTGGGGAAGCTTCCTTGACTGAACAAGTTACAATATCTCCAACTCGTGCATACCTTGCTCGAGTTCCACCAAGGACCCGAATTACTCCAAGTTCCTTTGCACCAGAGTTATCGGCAACTTTTAATCTAGTTTCTTGTTGAATCATTATTTTTCCTCCCCTTCCGCTACTTCAGCCTTTTTTGCCTTGGCGATTTCATCTGCGCCAATTTTCTTTTCCTCAGCGACCCTGTTCACATCTTCCTTTAATTCAACCGATTCGCGCGATTTTTCGACAATCTTAACAAGCGTATAAGCTTTTGTCTTCGATAATGGTCGCGACATCGCAATTTCCACCCGATCGCCTATCTTAGCCTCGTTGTTTTCATCATGTGCAGTATATTTACGAGTTTTAGTATATTGTTTCCGATAAAGTGGATGAGTCTCTCGACTAACAATCGAGACGGTAATGGTCTTATCACGCTTATCGGAGGTCACTGTTCCTACTAATGTGTGTGCCATATTAGAACTCCTCTTTCTTTATAATTTTACATTTTACTGGCAACTTATGTGAAGCGAGTCTTAGAGCCTCACGTGCCTGCTCCTCAGTCACATCTGCAATTTCGAACATAACTGTTCCAGCTTTAACCTTTGCAACATAAAACTGTGGTTCACCTTTACCGGAACCCATTTTTACGTCTAACGGCTTCTTGGTTACTGGCGTATGCGGGAAAATCCTAATCCAAATTTTACCGCCACGCTTAATGTAACGCGTAATCGCCTGACGAGCCGCCTCAATTTGGCGTGAGTTAATTCGTTCATTATCGAGCGACATTAAACCAAAATCACCAAATGCGACAGTGTTACAACGTGTTGCAACACCTTTATTTTTACCTTTGCGAACCTTACGGTGTGCAGTTTTTCTTGGAAGTAAAATAGCCATCTTATTTCTCTCCCTTATAAATCCAGACCTTTACCCCTACAATACCAGCAATCGTCGGTGCATGATGACAATAAAAGTCAATATCTGCCCGTAGTGTATGTAGAGGAACCGAGCCCTCAATAAATTTCTCACGTCGTGACATTTCCGCGCCATTAAGACGTCCAGCAACCTCAATACGAACACCCTTCGCCCCCGCATTCATCGTAGATTGTAAAGCCATCTTTACTGCACGACGAAAATTCATACGTTTTCCAAGCTGGAAACCAATGTTTTCTGCTACTAGTTTCGCATTCAACTCTGGCTTTTTAACTTCTTCAACATTAATTCGAATTGGACCCTCAACAATCTTTTCGAGCTGCCCCTTAAGTTCGTTAATGCCTGCTCCCTGCTTACCGATTACTGCACCAGCTTTTGCCGTTAAAATCGTAATCGTAGTAAGATTAGCAGAGCGTTCAATATTAATTCGCGCGATAGTCGGACGAGCTTTAAATCTCTCCTCAATAATTTTGCGAATTTTGTCGTCTTCAACTAGCCAACGACGAAAGTCCGCTTTGCGAGTAAACCACTTCGAGGACCAGTCTTTGCTAACTTGGAGACGGTAAGAGATGGGATTAACCTTCTGACCCATATTACTTTTTCTCCTTTTTCGCTTTTACCTCTGTTTTTGCGGAATTTTCACCGGCGCTTTTTTCAGCCTTTTTCTCGCTCCCAGAGGTAGTTTTCTTTACTTTTTCTTCGCCGGCGACCTCGACGAATATATTGCTACTAATCTTTTCATACGGAAGCGCCCGTCCTCTTGAAGCTGGGACATATCGACGCATTCTTGTTCCACTCGTCACAAAAATTCTTGCAATTCTAACAGTTTTCGGATCAATCGAAACTTTTGAATTGTTAAGTAGATTTGCATTAGCCGATTCAATTGCCTTCAAAACAGCTCGAGCGGCACGACGCGGAGTATGCTCTAAAATAACTACTGCATCGGAAACATAACGATCCCGCACCAACGCCGCAACAACATTAGTCTTGCGTGGCTGAGAATCAATTCCTTTTTCATATGCGTGTGCAAAATATGTATCTGCCATAATTACTTTCCTTTCGCCGCCGCTGCCTCAGCTGCTTTTTTACCGCCGTGGCGTTTAAATTTACGAGTTGGCGCAAATTCACCAAGCTTATGACCAACCATATTCTCCGAAACGAAAACCGGGACATGAACTTTTCCATTATGAACAGCTATTGTTCGACCAACCATTTCTGGCGAAATCGTTGATTGTCTAGCCCAAGTTTTAATTACGGTGCGGTCTTCGCTGGAAAGTGCGGCTATTTTCTTTGCGAGTTTATAGTCTACGAATAGACCTTTCTTAAGACTCCTCGACATTATTTCCTCTTTCCTTCGTGGCGACTGCGCACGATCATTTTATTAGTTTTCTTATTATGACGAGTACGGTAACCAAGCGTAAGCTGACCCCAAGGAGTCCTTGGTGCCTTACCAGAACCGTGACGACCGCCATCACCACCACCATGCGGGTGATCCGTAGCGTTCATTACGACACCTCTTACTGTCGGACGAATACCCTTTCTACGACGACGACCAGCTGCACCAATTTTTATATTTTGGTGTTGCAAGTTTGAAACCGTACCAATCGAAGCTTCACAGGCCACTAAAACCTTGCGCACTTCACCAGACGGCATCTTTAAAGTCGCATAGCCATTTTCTTTCGCCATAAGTTGTGCCGATGCTCCTGCTGCACGCACCATTTGCGCACCTTTACCAGGGACCAATTCAACAGCATATACAAATGTACCTACTGGAATATTTTCAAGCGGCATACGATTCGAATCTTCAACTTCAATCTCGTCTCCAGTCTTAAATGTCGAACCTTTTGTCATCTTTGTATCAGCAAGAACATAATAATATGTTCCATTTTCATCTTTCACGCGCGCGATCCGTGCGGAACGATTCGGATCATATTCGATTTCTTCAACAGTAAATGTTAAATTTGCCGGAAGCTTATAGGTCATAATTCGATAGTGTCGCTTTACACCGCCACCACGATGACGAACCGTAATTCGACCTTGATTATTTTTTCCAGCTTGTTGTTTTTTCGCCTTCGTCAACGATTTCATCGGCTTTTTTGTCGTAATCTGGTCAAAATCCTGAGTGGTCTTCTGACGCTGTGCCGGTGTAATCGGGCGATATGCTCTTATAGTCATTATTTATTCTCCTTCCCTGCATTCTTGTCGGCTTTGGCCGCTTTATCAGCCTTAGCTTCCTTTGCGCTGGTTTTATTATCTTCTGGCTCATCGAATACCTTTATCGAATCGCCCTTCTTTAGCCTTACATATGCAAACTTCTTATCTTGGCGATGTGTAATCCCAGGGTAAGCGTGCTTTCCTTTGCTAAATTTCGTTTTTTTACCATTCCGAATTAAAGTCCGAACATTAGTAACTGTTACGTTAAATTCTTTTTCAACCATCTTTGCAATTTCTTGCTTTGACGCAGTTCGTTTTACCGGAAAAACATAAATCCGATTTGTTTGCTCAAGATAGCTTTTCTCAGTCGCTCTGGGCTCTAAGAGATGAAGCTTAATTTCAGTTTTCTTTTCCGCCATTTTACTTCTCCTCTCCTAATAACCATCTTTCAGTTTCTTTTAGGGCTGCAGCAGAAAATACAATCGCGTCTGCATTCATAATATCGAAAACGTTAAGATAAGTTGCGCGAACTAATTTAACATTTGGAAGATTATTTGTTGAACGAAGAATTTCTGGCGTCTTCTCAGCTGCGACTGCAAGTACATTTTTACCTTCAAGTTTCATGTCTTTTAATACTTTTACCGCATCTTTAGTTTTTCCAGTTAACTTAACCGACTCGTCCAACACATATACCGCTTTTTCTGCATTTTTCATTGACAATGCTTGACGCACTGCAAGTTGCTTCGAACTTCTTGAAATCTTTTTTGTAAAGTTCTCTTCACCAGTTCGCCCAAATGCAACACCACCATGGCGCCAAATTGGGTTACGAGTACTACCAAATCGTGCTCGACCAGTTCCTTTTTGTTTCCATGGCTTCTTTCCGCCACCACGCACTTCACCGCGTTTCAAAGTTTTTGCATGCGAAGAGCGAGAATTGGCAAGATATGCATCATAAGCTAATTTAACTAATTCATGGTTTTCAACTGTTAAACCGAAAATATCTTTATTTAAAGTCGCCATATTACTCCTTTCCCTCCACACTTACAATACCCTTGCGTGGACCCGGAACAGCTCCCTTAAGGCCGATAATATTATTTTCTACATCAATATAAGCCACAACAAGATTCTTTACGGTAACTTGATCGTGCCCCATTCTTCCAGGCATTTTCTTGCCTCTCCAAACCTTTTGTGGATACATCGAACCAATCGAACCAACCTTACGAATATCACCCTTAAAACCATGTGTATTTCTGGATTCGTTAAAATTCCATCGCTTTACCGTACCAGCATAACCCTTACCCTTCGAAGTTCCAGTAACCGTTACTTTATCTCCAACCTTAAAGTTTTCGACCGTAATAATATCTCCTAATTTTATTCCCTCCGGAATCACGTCAACACGAAATTCCTTCAAAATTTTAGGATTTATATTTTCACCAGCCTTTTTTACGTGACCAGTAACCGACTTGCTCAGATTCTTACCCTGACCATAACCTACTTGTACGGCGTTATAACCATCGCTTTCGACGGTTTTAATCTGAGTCACCGTGGCAGGTCCGGCTTGGAGAATTGTTACAGGAGTAACTTCACCCGTATCGCCGATAATCTGGGTCATACCAATTTTGGTGCCGAGAATGACTTGCATTTTTTACCTTTCCTTTAATTTATTCACTCTACACGCCCTTTAGGCGTCAATTTAGTTCAGTTTTATCTCTGTACACCAGATAAAACTGCACCATTAAAACTAGACTTTTAGGTCGGTTTCCTCATCAGACCCTACCTTATGTCTAGATAACTACTTAATTTTACCACACTTTTTAACTATTGACAACACCTTTTTCGTACGCTATAATAATAGTATACAGAATTGGCCGGCTCGAAAAGAGACGGTTTTTTAAATTGTTAACAAGAAAGGAAAAAATGGAAAATCTCGACCTAAAGCAGATGTCAGCCATGGTAGATATTATCGCAGAAGAAAAAGGCTTACCAAAAGAAACCGTCTTAAATGTTATCGAGCAAGCAATCGCCGCCGCTTGGCGCAAAGATAATGGCGATCGTGACATGAATGTTCGTGCAATTTTAAACACAAAAACTGGGGAAGCCGATGTTTTTGTGTCGCGCGAAGTAATTGAAGATGGACTTGCCTATAATCCATCTACCGAAATCCCACTTAGTGAGGCCGGAAAAGACGCAAAGCTCGGCGAACAAATAGAAGAAAAACATAAAGTTACGAGTTTTGGTCGCGTAGCAGCCATGACCGCCAAGCAAGTCGTCATTCAGCGTCTTCGTGAAGCCGAAAATGACGCAGTCCTTTCGGCGTTTGAAGATAAAATTGGAACTGTTGTAACCGGAACCGTTTCCCGCGTCGAACCTAAACTCGTCCGTATTGATTTAGGTCGCGCTACCGGAATTATGCCTCGTTCCGAACAAATCGACGGCGAATATTATACAGTCGGTAATCGTATAAAAGTTTTAATTAAAAAAATTGAGCGCGGAGATAGAGGAGCTCAGCTTATTCTTTCACGTGGCGGGGCTGACTTTGTTGAATATCTCTTCCGTCAAGAAGTTCCAGAATTAGAAAACGGAACCGTCGAAATTAAAGGTATTGCTCGTGAAGCAGGTCGTCGTACTAAAATTGCTGTTATGTCAACCGTTCCCGGCATTGATCCGGTTGGAACATTTGTTGGTGGACGCGGAATTCGTGTTGGCGCCGTTATGAATGAAATTGGCGATAAGGAAAAAATTGATATCATTAACTGGAGCGATAATGCCTCTGAATACATTCGAGAAGCTTTAAGTCCAGCCGAAATTATGAAAGTAGATATCGATGGTAAAAAAGCTAAAGTTTCAGTTTCCGAAGATCAACAATCTATTGCTATCGGAAAACAGGGCCAAAATGTTCGTCTTGCCTCTAAATTAACCGGATACGACATCGATATTGAACTCTCTAAGGCAACTCCTAAGAAAAAGAAACAATACGTCGAAGATTCGCTTCTTTCTGCACTCGAAGAAACTAGCGAAGCATAACGATTCATGATAGAATAAAATTAGCCAGAAACTGGGCATTGGCCCAGTTTCTTGTACATTTATTTTTTGGAGGTGAGTATTTTGTCAATTATCAAAAACTACAATTTGGCAATGTATGGAAAAAACAAGATCGAGTGGGTTAAACAATATATGCCCGTTCTAAAAGCTATCAGTGAAGAATCTATAAACAGACAAATCTTTCGTGGACTCAGGATCGGCATGTCTATTCATCTCGAAGCCAAAACCGCATATTTGGCACTTATCCTGAAGGCATGCGGTGCTAAAGTCTACGCAACCGGTTGTAACCCGTTATCTACTCAAGATGACATCGCAGCCGCTCTTGTCTCCGAAGGCATAGAGGTCTACGCCATTAATGGCGTAGATGAAAAAGGTTATCACGAACATCTTTGCGACGTATTGGCCAATCATCCGGACTTCATTATCGATGACGGCGGCGACTTACTGCAAACCTATCTTGATTCTTTTCCACGAGAAAAGTATCCTATTTTCGGCGGTTGTGAAGAAACCACTACGGGCGTCCATCGCTTGCTAAAATTAGAAAAAGAGGGGAATCTTCCCTTCCCAATGATGAACATCAATGACGCAGCATGTAAACACTTATTTGATAACCATCATGGCACCGGACAATCTGTCATGACTGAAATCATGAAGATAACTAATTCCGAAATTGCAGGTAAGGTCTTTGTTATCGCAGGATATGGTAACTGTGGTAGCGGAATCGCCAAACGTGCTCGTGGTTTAGGCGCAATCGTCATCATTACCGAAACCGATCCCGTTAAAGCACTTCAAGCAAATATGGAAGGGTTCCAAGTAATGACTATGTCAAACGCTGCCTCGCTCGGCGACTTCTTCGTTACCGCTACCGGCGCCCCAAACATCATTCGCAAAGAACATTTTGAAAAAATGAAAGATGGTGCCATCTTAGCAAACGCCGGACATTTCAATGTAGAAATCAATCTCGAGGATCTAAGAAGTTTGCGCAAACGTTGTTTTGCTTACCGTCACAATATTGAAACCTACACATTATGGAACAATCGTAAACTACATCTTCTCGCTGAGGGGCGCCTAGTAAACCTTGCTGGCGGCGATGGTCATCCAGCCGAAATTATGGATATGAGCTTCTCGCTTCAATTTCTTGGCTTAAAATGGCTTTTAGACAATAAGTCTAGCCTCGCTACTCTTCCAGCCCGTATCTACAACATTCCGCCTGAGTTAGACGACCTCGTCGCTCGCACAAAACTCTCAACCCTAGGTATCGAAATCGACTCATGACCTCCTCCCAACAAAAAATCCAGCCTTTCGGCTGGACTTTTTATAATTTGGCACCTTCCTAGTTTCCCACTTTCGCAGTATAATCGGCGCAACCAGGCTTGACTTCTGTGTTCGGAATGGGAACAGGTATTTCCCTGGCGCTATGGGCACCAAATAGAGCCTCCCGCTCAATTGATGTCCATAAGGTGAACAAAGATTTTAATGACTTCCCGGTGTATTCAAACACCGATTGCTAGCTAAGTCCAAAACATAAAAAGGCGATGGACCTATTAGTACGCTTCGGCTCCATATGTTACCATACTTCCACCTTGCGCCTATCAACCAGATCTTCTTTCTGGAGTCTCCTAGGGAATCCTTATCTTGGAGTGAGCTTCGCGCTTAATATGCTTTCAGCGCTTATCTCTTCCGAACATAGCTACCCGGCGATGCAGTAGGTGACCACAACCGGTACACTAGAGATTCGTCCATCTCGGTCCTCTCGTACTAGAGACAGATCTCCTCAAGATTCCTAACGATCATGCCGGATATAAACCGAACTGTCTCACGACGTTCTGAACCCAGCTCGCGTACCACTTTAACCGGCGAACAGC
>JAZUNK010000018.1:0-4796 GCA_045604085.1 Candidatus Nanosyncoccus sp.
TATATTCTGCCACTAGCCAAGATTAAGAGTCAGATTAAACGATAATCAAAAAACCGGGATTTGCGGTCGGAACGAGATCCTTAGGCTAGCCCGGTTATAGTGATACTTCTATTGTATCAAATTTTTACTCAAAAGTCAAGACGCAAATGGTAAAATAATTGTTCAGATACGTGGTATAATTATTGGTATGAAAATCGCAATCGCAGGAACAGGTTATGTAGGGTTATCGCTCGCGACGCTTCTATCTCAGAAGCACGAAGTGGCGGCGCTTGATATTATCCCAGAAAAAGTGGAGATGATAAACGATCGTAAATCTCCAATTCAAGATGAATACATCGAAAAATATTTCGCCGAGAAGGAGCTAAATCTCACCGCTACACTAGATTATAAGGAGGCGTTTTCTGGGGCAGAGTTTGTTATTATTTCTACTCCGACAAATTATGATTCCGAGAAAAATTATTTTGATACGTCGTCCGTTGAAGACATCTTGGATAAAATTGAAGGGATGCGTGCTGGCGGCGATTTTGGAGATGTTGTTCCGGCAGTTGTGATTAAATCGACAGTCCCTGTTGGCTACGTCTCTAGAATGAAAGAGAAATATCCAGAGCTAGATATCTTTTTCTCTCCAGAATTTTTGAGGGAAGGGAAAGCGCTTTATGATAACTTACATCCATCCAGGATTATTGTTGGCTCACACGGTGAATCTGGAGCGCGATTTGCAGAGTTATTAAAGGAAGCTTCTCTGGATGAAAATACACCTGTGCTATTTATGGGCAGTACTGAGGCTGAGGCGGTGAAGCTTTTTGCGAATACCTATTTGGCGCTTCGTGTATCCTATTTTAACGAGCTTGATACTTATGCCGATGTAAAAGGACTTAATGCGCGCGAGATCATCAAGGGTGTATGCTTAGACTCAAGAGTTGGAGATTTCTATAATAACCCTTCATTTGGTTATGGTGGCTATTGTTTGCCGAAGGATACAAAGCAGCTGCTTGCAAATTATGAAAATGTGCCACAGAACTTGATTGAGGCAATTGTAAAAGCCAATGAGACGCGTAAACAGTTCGTTGTGGATGAGATTTTAGAGATGAAGCCGGAGGTGGTTGGGGTTTATCGCTTGACGATGAAAAGCGGCTCGGATAATTTTCGTTCATCGGCAATTCAGGATATTATTTTGAAGCTACGTGCGGCAGGGAAGCGCGTAGTGATCTATGAGCCGACGATTTCTGGTAATGAGTTTGAAGGGATTGAAGTGGTTCATGATCTAAACGAGTTTAAGAGAACCTCTTCTGTTATTTTAGCAAATCGAATGGAAGATGAGCTAAAAGACTCTGAGCAAAAAATCTATACAAGAGATCTTTGGGGAAGAGACTAAATATTTTAGGGGATGTGATATAATAGCTATAGGAAATAATTTTTAGGAGAAAATGCTTATGGTGGGCAAGAAAAAATTGACAGTCTGGGGGAAGATTTGGAGGATTGCGGTAGCGATCATCATCCCGCTGGCGGTCGGTGGCGTTTCGGCGGTGCTGACGATGGATGCAATGAAAAAGTTTGGTGATTTTAATCAGCCACCGCTATCTCCTCCGGCTTTAGCTTTCCCAATCGCCTGGACAATTCTTTACGTATTGATGGGTGTTGCGAGCTATCTTATTGCGATGGCTATACGGGCGCATAGCGGGAAGAGAAATGCCGAGAGCGTTAAAAAAGTTAGGACTGGGAAAGCTGCGCTGGTACTATATGGAGTTCAGCTAGTATTTAACTTTTTGTGGTCTATTTTCTTCTTTAAATTAGAGCTAAGATGGTTTGCGCTAGGGTGGATTATTGTAATGTGGGCTATGATTTTGGCGCTGGCGATTTTGGCGCATCGTCTTAATAAGGGTGCGTTCTGGTGCTTGCTTCCATATCTTCTCTGGGTGACTTTTGCAACTTACCTTAATGCTGGAGTAGCGGCGCTAAACTAGGACTTAAGAATAGGTATCTAGTTCTTCAATATTAGTACTTAGCTTCTTTTGCACGTTAGCCTTATGTTGTTTTGGAGTATAATTATTAGCACAGACTCTTTTTAAGGAAGATTTAAGATTTAGACTTTTGCCCAAGAGCTTCTTCTAGTGTTTTTTTGTCTTTCGAAAAAATATATCCAAGTCCTTTTTTCTTTCCTACGATGACTATTTGACTATTTAGCCGTTTCGCAAAGTTAAATGGGATTTCGCAGTGTGCTTTTTGTACGTATTTTAGCGGTAGTGCTTTTTGAAAGTTATTGGTCAAAACAAGCAAAATATACGGGGAAATTGGCATGGCAAAAATTTCTTGTCCATCCGGTGCAGGGATAGAGATTGGAAAGTTGCAACCTATCAAATTTCCACTAGGGTTGACACAAATAATGAGACCATAGCCTTTAAAGGTTTCTTCTATAATTCTGTCGGAGGCTTCCTTTTGCACTAGATCATTTTTCAGTTGTCGGAGATCTTTTGCGCTAAGGTTTGGGTATATAGTTCTAATAATCGCTTCGTCTCTTATCATTTGAAACACGAAATATTTCTTTATTGTGTTGATGTTAAAATTTGAATTGCTAAATACGCATCCGTTTTTATTCCTCAAGCCTTTTGCGACTATTGTATTCAGCGCAGCAATGCCAGATTCGTATTCTTGGTTAAGAATATTCTCCGTCCTGTGGTCATATTCGCCACTCTGGGTATTTACTCGGTTTATATCTCCTTCTTTGATTGTTGTGATTGGTAGTTTTATGTAAAATGTACGCCACGAGCTGTTATTTTTCGTGGCAAAAGCCTTTAATATAGTCCTTGGTATATAAACGTGTGAGTCAATCATATGGATGCCTTTCTGCTAAAATAATAACAGGAGGTAAATTATCTGTCAATATCTATTGACATTTTTTGTCAAATTTGCTAGACTAAGAATATGAATAAAGCCATTGGAGAACAACTAGTAAACAAAGTAAGAGAGCTGAGGGAGGAGGCTAATCTGACGCAGGATCAGGTTGCAGAGAAGCTTGGTATGAGCCGAGCTACTTATATTGCCGTTGAAACTGGTAGAAGAGACCTATCTGCTTCGGAAATTGCAGATGTTGCGGCGATGTATAAAATTACGATGCCAGAATTGTTTGGACAGAGGCGAAACAACATGAAGTTCATGCAGATGTATTTTTATATTCTAAGTAAATTTAGGGATGGTATTCCAAAGACTAAGCTAGCAAAGTTATTATACCTGGCTGATTTTAGAAACTATTATGAAAATTTGGAGCCTATGAGTGGAGTTTATTACGTGCGCAGGCAGTATGGTCCTCTTGCTGACTGTTTTCTCGATTTGACCGACATATTGTACGATAGCGGCAAAATTTCAATTGATAAATTACCAGAAGGTGCTTTCATTATTAGGTCTAAGAGTTACGTTCAGAGCTATGATTTGTTAAGCGATAATGAAAAGAAGGAGATGGACGAGATTTGCGAGCTTTGGCGTAATAAGTCAACGAGGGAAATTGTAAATTATACGCACGAGCAGAAACCGTGGGCATCCTGTCGTGATGGGGAATATATCCCTTACGAGCTAATTATCCAGGAGGACCCAGAGCATGTTTACACACCTGTTGGATAAAGAAATTGATCGGTTTAGTGTGTGTTTCTCCGAGTCTGCGGAGCAACATTTTTTGAAGAGTTTTAGGAAGAAGTATAAAGGGAAAATTTGGGAGATTACAGAAAGGTCTATTGCCTATGATCTTACAAGAATTGCTAATAACCTCCAATTGACTCAACAGGTGGACGAATTGTTCTGTGACGGTGAAGTCTGGTGGTTCAAGTATGATTTTGCAATAGCAAAATCTGGTAAATCACCAAAGAAGTCGGGAAATCGATGTATCTGCAGGCTAGATTTAAAGAAACGGGAAATCGTGATTTTAGCGATTTATCATAAAAACAATTTACCAAAGAATATGGGGGAAACACAATGGATAAGAGCGATAATGAAGCAATGATAGTTTTTATTACTGCAAAAAGCTAAACTAAACTTCAGCAATGCAGAGATCGGCCTTTGTAGTATAATTATACTATGAGGATTTTGATTACAGGTGCGAAGGGGATGTTAGCGCAGGCTGTGCGCAAGCGATTTGAAAAAGACTCTGACGGCCTGGTGAATGAAATTATTTTGACCGATCGCTCGATTGAGACAGATAATGTTGATGCTAATGGCAAAAACGAAATCAACAATGCGGAAAAATATGCACTTGATATTACGGATCTAGAAGCAGTAAAAGCACTAGTTGATAAGGTCAAGCCTGATCTAATCATCAATTGCGCAGCATATACTAATGTGGATGGTGCGGAACAAGTAGAAGAATTAGCAAGGAAAGTGAACGCTCTGGGGCCAGAGAATTTAGCAAAGGCCGCGGCAAGTGCCGATGTAATTTTGGTTCACGTTTCAACGGACTATGTTTTTGGCGGCGCGAAGCCAATACAGGAGAATATGGCAGAGCTAGACATGGAGCCGGAAAAATACGTCTATTCTGAAGACGACGAGAAGAATCCGCAAAGTGTTTATGGTAAAACTAAGCTGGCTGGAGAACGAGCGATTGAACAGCAGATGGGCAAAACTGGAAAATACTATATTTTCCGGACGGCTTGGCTCTATGGTAAAGGTGGTAAGAATTTTGTTGATACGATGATCGGTGCTAGTAAAAACGGTGAAGTAAAAGTTGTCAATGATCAACATGGTAGTCCAACTTGCACGAATGATCTCGCGGATATAATGTACCAGGCCGTTTACAAGCAAATTCCATTTGG
>JAZUNK010000019.1:0-5162 GCA_045604085.1 Candidatus Nanosyncoccus sp.
AGAAGAATTCTTTGGCGAAATTGCGGACGGCACGTTAAACTACTATAAATACAAAATAGACAATCTGGTGATTACAGTGAATGGCGAGACGGCCACCTTGACGGCGGACGTAACGCTTGACGCGAAAGTGTACGGCTCGTCTGGCAGTTGGACTCTACCCGTAAATGTAAAGTTCAGAAAAATTGCCGATAAGTGGTATTTAGGCGATAAATAGTCTTAGCGCTATAATTAGAATATATCGCTCCAGTAGCGCAACCTCTAAAGAAACGAGGTTATTATGGCAAAACGCCACCCATTCAAGAAAACCAAACCCGGCGAACCGATACCGGTTACTGCTCGGCAACTTGAAAGCTTTATACTCGAACATAATGGCAGATTCAACTCGCGCGATTACGACAAGTTCGAGCGTATGGAACTAATGGAATCGCCCGTTCGTGACGCAATTCACGAGTTAAAGACTTATTCCCTAGAAACACTAGCACAGCGCTTCGATGTGCGCCTTTTTGGGCACGGTAAGCGCGTTTTTGCCCGGTTAGACGCCGAAGACGACAAATGGTACTACTTTCCCCTCGCATACATTCCACGCGCACTAAATAAACGCGACGTGAATGATGCGATAGTTCAGATGTTCTTCATTGGCAAATGGCGCGTCCACAAGCTTTCGCTCTGGACCGAGCCAGAAGATATCAACCATTACGGCAACGATTCTAACAAAACATTCTATCATTTAGTCAATAGATAGCGTCCATTTGGACACAATCGGGTTTTGAAAGTTATTGTGCAAAAATATGGGTGGGATTTTTTCTTGACATGAAGCGGTAAAAAATTATGAATTTTCGGAAAAACACTACAATATTATACAAAATTGTTGCGTTTTGTGATATTATGATATTAGAAAAAGCTTATACTAAAAGGAAAAACAAACATGGTAAAATTTAAAACAGAAGACGAAGTTCGTGACACGGACAAAATAGCTCTCGGCTTTAATGCCCAGGAGCAACATGTTAAGCAAGGTACTGGTCAACTTACGACATTCAATCAATTAGGGTTTGTCGGCATTAACGATAAACCTGACGGTTGGTATATTCCCGAAAATAAAAATGCGGTAGCCATTTTGCTTGAAACGAAAAATAGTGACGAAGATATAGAATCTCAAAAGTACATAAATGAGATCAAAAAGAATTGCACCGTTCTCATAAATAACGGTTATTCTAAAGTAGTTGGTATCCTGCATAATGGAGAAGAAACTCTTGGTTTTTTGAACAATGAGCCCATTGAAATTCCTAATGAAATTCAAAATAAGAAATATTATATTAACCTCGTAAATAACCAGGCTCTCGATAAAGAAAAAATTTACACAATTACAGCACGGATTAATAATAATCTTCATACTGAGTTTGGGATCAAAAATCTGTATCATCGTATGATTTTCACCGCCTGCGCTTTGGTGGCCGAAAGGTACGGAGCGAAACTTCAAAATGTAAAAGATATGGGATATAGAGTATTTCATGACCGTGTCTTTGATGTTCTTTCAAATTCGCTCGAAGCTGATAAAAATCAAAACTCCAAAATTAAGATTCTGCTCGATGTTTTTTCTGAAATTAAAATGAACATCTCAGAGAACCAACCAGCGATTAATAATTTTATCGATTGCGTCTGTGAGATTTCTGACTGCATTAATTCGAACGAATGGCGCGGCGAAGACGTAATGGGTATCTTCTTCAATGAGTTTAATCGTTATAAAAAGAAATCCGAAGCTGGGCAGATATTCACACCTGAACATATAACTTCATTCATGTATCGTTTAATCGGCGTGACTGAGAACGATTATGTTGGCGATTTCTGTTGTGGTTCCGGAGGTTTCCTTGTTAAATCCATGAGTAATATGATGAAACAAGCTGGTGGATACGAGACGAATAAGGCACGAGAAATCCGAAGAGAACATTTATTTGGTATTGAGTTTGATCGTGAAATATATGCCCTAGCTTGTGCGAATATGATGATTCATAAAGATGGCAAAACTAATCTTGAGCAGATGGATACCAGAAGCGAAAAAGCTTGCGATTGGATCGCTTCTAAACCAATCACGAAAGTATTAATGAACCCACCATATGAGAACAAATATGGTTGTATCGAAATCGTAAAAAATGTCCTTGATAATGTTAAACCAGGGACACAATGTGCTTTTATTTTGCCGGATAAGAAACTTGAAAAGGTTTCAAGGACTGCAATTAGCCATATCTTGAAATATCATAGACTTACAAAAATAATTAAATTGCCGGAGCCTTTATTCTTTGGCGTCGGGATAACAACCTCGGTTTTTGTATTTACAGCCTGGGAACCGCAAAACAATCAAGAGATTTTTGCTTGCTATATGGAGGACGATGGTCTCGAAACTATTAAAAACCAAGGTAGGCACGACGTAAAAAATAAATGGCAGGCAATCGAAGATTACTGGATTGATGCTATTTACAAACAAAAAGATGAAAAATACCATACTGATCAATGGATAAAACCCGATGAACATTTGTCGTATCAGATGCCTGAAAAGCCTTTCGAAATATCAGAGGAAGATTTCAAAAAGACCGCTATGGATTATATCTGTTTTAAGCAAGGTATCGATACTAAAGAGTTCAGCGATAAGTTACTCAACGCTGCTTTGTATGCAAGCGAAGTATCAAGTGATGATACTAGCGTAAGTATTAAGATTGGTAAGTGAGGTGGCTGATATGATTGATACAAATAATTGGAAATCCTTTAAGGTGTCAGACATTTTTATCACCGAAAAACACGGTTCAGGACTTCAAACACCGACAGGTGCTATGATGTCAAAGAAAGACCTTGAAGATGGTGATACTCCCCGTGTAACGGTATCGAATTATAACAACGGCATTACTGGATATTATGCTGATTCCGATAACAAGAATTATCGTACTTATGAGAATCTTATAAGTGTGAGTTTTCTCGGTACGGTGTTTTATCAGCCTGGAAAAGTATCATTGGATATGAAGGTTCATTGTCTGAAACCGTTAGATCATGAACTGAATGTATATTCAGCAGGCTATTTAGTTTCGGTTATTCGTAAGGCTATATTGAACTTTGCATACTCAGATCAGTTATCAAGTACTGTGCTTGCAGAACTTGAATTCGCCCTTCCTGCAACAACGGATGGTCAACCTGATTGGAATTACATGGAATCCTATATGAAGGCCGTAATGGAAGAATCTAAAAAGAGCCTTGAGAATCTAAAAAGAGCCGATGACGCAAAACATCTGATTGATGTTAGTGGATGGGGCAAGTTTGCTGTTACAGATTTATTTAATTTGTCATTACCTAAAGGCGATTTACAGGTTAAGCAGGTTGAGGATGGCGATAAACTATTGATTACCCCGAGTGCCTATAATAACGGCTTATTAAAGCGCATTTCGGCCAATAGCAAAAGTACGTTATATAATGCAAATGCTTTGACCGTTGATATGTTTGGAAATGCTTACTATCATGCAGAAGAATTTTTTGTTACTGCCCATGGTCATGTGAATGTATTGACTCCGAAGAAGCCTTTGAATTTGTATAATGGAACATACCTTGCAACAGCTATCAGGGCAATGTTCTTGGATAAATACGGGTTCAATGAAATGTGCACTTTGAAGATATTAAAATCAGAAAGTATTCATCTTCCGATTGATACAAACGATGAACCCGATTGGCAATATATGGAAGATTATATGAAAAGACGGCTCAATGAAGCAGAACTAGCCGCATCACAATTGCAATTGGTGGCATAGTTATGGAAAATGATTACTATGCTGGCGCACTCGGGAATCTCGACGATCTAGATAAAGTACTGTTTGAACGTGCGCTGGGCCAATGGACAGAAAGGCCACAACTTGGCGATGGATATAATAAGAGAGTTCTTAAGTTATATGACGCATTAATCTGGACGCGCGTCGAGAATACAAAAGACGAATTAAAGATAATAAAAAGCTCTATTAAAAATCGCAACGAGGCTAGAAAGAATACTAGCGGTTTTATAAAGAGTCTAACACCCGAGACGAATAATGACTTAACGGCAAAGCTTAATGCGGTAAACGAAGATATTAATAGCTGGAAATATGTAGGTAAAATATATCGTGTTATTGATTGCAGGAAGAGCCAAGTTGAATACCATCAATTAATTGCTTCATGGACGGATGTCCCTGAAGCATTCAAGCAGTTTAATCATCTTTGCAAAAAACATAGGTATTCATTTTTGATAGCAGACACCGGCAAGGATTGGGCCTTTGACGTTAATAAATATAGGAATAATACAAAAAATAGGCATTACTATACTGAACAAGAATCGGAAATTATCTTTCCCATGGATAAACAATACGTCGTCGATTTGTTCTACGGAACACTTGAGGAGTTTTATAAGCATATTAGAACGAGGAGATCATAATGGCGCGCGCAAAAAAGAACGGGGAGTTTGTAAACTGCAAAGTCAGGCAAGATATTGCCGATAGGCTCAACGCTTATTCTGAAAAAACTATGATCCCCAAAACTGCTATTGTTGAAAAAGCAATCGAAGAATATCTCAATAAGATTAAATCCGATACTAAATAATCGTCAAAAAAATTTTATTACTATAGCTCTTCGTTCTCTACGAGGACAAATATAATAATCAATTGCGGCTATCCTCGCAGAGTGTTCGTATTTAACCTTACTTATGAAACAATTGCAAGTTCGAACTCGCCAAATAACAGATACGCGAAACACCAAATACATATCTCCCCACACTTCCAAAACGCTTATGCTTGGTGTTTTCGAACTTATGTAATATACTTATGTTAATTGCGGTGCAGAGTTCTGCGCCTTTCTCGAGTAAGAGGGGGTAGTTTCTCATATTTTATGCGCAGATTCTGCACTACAAGTGATACTTGCCGAATGGCAACACTTCGGGTGGAGAAAGAAAAGTATGTACCTTAAATGCAAAAGGAACAGCCGGTCGTAGAAGACCGAAGAGAAGCCGTCAAAAACTAAGTAGCAATTACTTTGCACATTAGTCGTCTGACGATTCGCCAGAACGCGAGTCCAACAAAGAGAAAGGAGTGTGCGACGACGGAGTAGTTGTCGTGTTCTAAAACTATGAATAGAGCGCTAATCAATGCGAGTAGCGGCATAGT
>JAZUNK010000020.1:0-1790 GCA_045604085.1 Candidatus Nanosyncoccus sp.
ATTGATTCTAAAGTGGAATCAATCAGGTTACGATAACTTCGATAACATTTTTCCCATAACTGCTAAATTAGTTGCTGAGCTTGAATCGATAGATGACTCTATTGAAAGACCTCAAGAAATTTATGCTAATATAATATCTATGGCCAAAGACGCTCTAGAAGAAATGAAGAAATATAAAATATCAAGTTAGTGATGTATAAATGTCCCTACAAAACCCCAAACGAATTTGACAACATTATTTTAACTAGCAATGGTGTAGACCTAACCGGGCTCTGGTTTGAAAATTCAAAAGACGCTAAAAAACATATTGTCAATTACGGGGTTAAAAATTTACCAATTTTTGAGGAAACTTGTAAATGGCTAGATATTTATTTTAGTGGTAAAATCCCAGGTTTTACACCAAAATATAAAATAACCCATATAACTCCATTCCGCCAAAAAGTGCAAGAAATCATGTTAGAAATTCCCTACGGTAAAACTATTTCTTATGGCGAAATCGCTGAGCGAATCGCTAAAAAACATAATATCCCGAAAATGTCTGCCCGCGCCGTTGGCTCTGCAGTCGGTTGGAATCCAATTTGCCTGATTATTCCCTGTCACCGAGTAGTAGGAACAAATAAGAATCTTACTGGCTACAGTGGAGGAATAAAAAATAAAATCACCCTCTTAAAACTCGAAGGCATTGATTTAAGTAACTATATAATGCCTAAGTCCCCAAACTCAAAAAAATGTCCCTAGAGACACAAAATCTCATTTAGTGAGGGGCAAGTTGATGCCGTACGAGTTCTGAGGTATACATATACAGGCAAAGAGATAGGGATGTCGCTTCGCTCCATGGGGATGTCGTGCTTCGCACTCCATTCGAACTTTTAAGAATATATGGCTTAACTGGAGCCGTAGAGACCTAAAACAATGTCAATGAAGAAAATAAAAGAAATACAATATCAATGGTATAATAGTAACTAGAATATTGAACAATTATATCTTTTAAAAGGAGACCTTTATGGCATTACGACTAACCGACGAATGGGATAAAGTATTCGAAAAAAGCGACAAAGTAAACCACAGAAAGGTTTCTTTCAAAAACCATTTCGGAATTGAAATAGCGGCAGATTTATACGAACCAAAAGAAAGAAACGGCAAGTTGCCGGCAATTGCTATTTCTGGACCATACGGCGCAGTTAAAGAGCAGTCGTCTGGCCTCTACGCCCAAACCTTAGCGGAACGCGGTTTTTTGACTCTAGCTTTTGATCCATCATTTACTGGCGAATCTGGTGGCGAAACTCGTTATATGACTTCTCCAGACTTAAATGTAGAAGATTATCAGGCCGCCGTAGATTATTTGTCTAATTTAGACGAGGCGGACGCAAACAAACTCGCCATCATTGGTATCTGCGGTTGGGGTGGCATGGCGCTTCAGGCCGCCTGCCTTGAAACTCGCATTAAGGCTGTTATTTCTAGCACGATGTATGATATGACGCGTGTAGCTGGAAACGGCTATTTCGATGCAGATAATAATAGAGAGGCACGCAAGAATGCTCGCACGGCAATAAATAATCAGCGTACTGAAGATTATAAAAATGACGAATACAAGCTCGCTGGTGGCGTGGTAGATCCAGTTCCAGACGATGCGCCTGAGTCCCTTCAAGACTATCACGCATATTACAAAACACCGCGCGGCTACCATAAACGTAGCCTTAATTCTAACGGCGGCTGGGCTATCCAGCCGTACGGCTCCCTCGCAAATACGCGCATTCTAACTTATGCTAATGAACTCGACATGCCAGTTT
>JAZUNK010000021.1:0-3615 GCA_045604085.1 Candidatus Nanosyncoccus sp.
ACAAATCTGGTCTAAATCTCATTATGCCCTCCGAAAAGATGTTTTTTATTATCTCTCATGTTATAATTTAGGTATGCGGAAGAAGTCCGATTATATTTTACGGTTTTGTTTAATTTTTGGGGATGCGATAGCGTTGATATGTTCTTTTGCGATGGCATATTTTATACGAGTACACATTGATCCACGACCATTTACTTTTGAGTCGCAACTTTTAGATTTTACTTTAACAATTGTACTATTGGTCCCAGTTTTAATAATTATTTTGGCGTTTTTAGGTTTATATAAGAAATCTATTTTCTTAGGGCGGGCTAGATTTCCGGAACGGGGAAGACTAGTACTTGCGGCGATACTTTCGGTTTCGGCATTAATCGTGTACGATTTTTTTAAAGGAGAAAATTTGTTTCCAGTAAGAATAATGGCGGTAGTTGCGATGCTACTATCGTTTATATTCTTGTTGGGAGAACGAATTATAATAAGATTCTTGGTGCGGCAGATATTTAAGAGCGATTATGCGGCGAAGCGGGTGATAATTATTGGGAATTCAAAAAACACGGAGTATCTCGCGGATTATATTGCGTCGAATCCGGAATCGGGATATAGGTTAGCGGGGATTGTTTCGGGTAAAAGATTTATTCCGAAAGATTTGAAAATACATCAGTATTCATCTTTAAAAGATGCACTGAGAAAGTCGCGGGCAGATGTGATTTTCCAGACAGATGAAAAATCTACGGAATATGTTTATAAACAAGCAATTTTAAGACATTTAGAATATTATTTTGTGCCGAGCGAAACAGCGCTTTCGTCGCATTTTGGGGAGCTAGAATTAATCGGAAATACACCGGCGGTGATGATTTTGGCGACGCCGCTTACGGGAGGTTATGCAGCCTTTAAACGGGCATTTGATATAATTTTTAGTTTAGTGGCGATTATTATTACGGCAATACTGATGTTAGTTACTTGGATTGTTTTAAAAATCTCGGATTTTAAACATTCGCCGATTTATGCAGACGAAAGGTTGACGCGATATAACCGAAAATTTAAATGTTACAAATTCCGTTCAATGAAGCCGGAATATAGCGGAATGCCGGCGGAAAAAGCGTTTGTTTTAATGGGGAAGCCGGAGTTAATTAAGAAATACCGAAAAAATGGGGATTATTTAAAAAACGATCCGAGGATAACAAGGATTGGGAGATTTATTCGGAGAACTTCGATTGATGAACTGCCGCAACTATTTAACATATTGAAGGGAGATATTTCGTTGATTGGGCCGAGGGCTTTGCTCCCGGGAGAATTAAGGGATTATGGAGACAGGTCGTTAATGCTAATGGTGAAGTCTGGATTGACTGGGTTTGCGCAAGTTTCGGGGAGAAGGGATATCTCGTTTGAAGAGCGGAGAGCACTTGATATATATTATGTGAAAAACTGGTCGCTTTGGTTGGATCTCGCGATATTCTTTAAGACAATTGCAGTAGTTTTGCGTGGGGAAGGGGCAAAATAAATGGTGCGGAAAAAATCTAAAAAGAAACTCACTTCTTCAAAAAATAGTTCCGATAAGAGGGTAGCGTTAGTTTGTGATTGGTTAACAAATGTGGGCGGGGCGGAAAAAGTGTTATTAGAATTACATCAAATGTTTCCAGAAGCGCCGATTTATACATCAAAATATGATCCTTCGGGAATTGATTGGTTTAAAGACGCGGACATAAGAACGGGGAAGTTGTTGCAAAAATTTCCGTCAGGGCTAAGAAGGATTTTAGGGCCTTTAAGGCAGAGATATTTTTCGAGACTTGATTTATCGGAATATGATTTAATAATTTCAGTGACTGGGGCGGAAGCAAAGGCGGTAAAGTCGGGGAAATGGTTATTTGACCATGGAAAAAAATCGGCGAACCCGAAGGGAATTCATATTTCGTATTGTCATGTGCCGACGCAATATTATTGGCAAATGTATAAGGATTATATTAAAAATCCGGGATTTGGATTTTTTAACCCGATTATTAGATTACTTTTTAGGATTATGATTCGGCCACTTAGGAGGGCGGATCGGCGGGCGGCGAAAAGACCGGATTATTTTGTGACGATTAGTGAGTATGCGAAAGAGATGATTTTTAAATACTACAAGAGAGATGCGATTGTAGTTCATCCGCCGGTTGAGGTGGATATATTTAGAGAGTTCTCGGATGGTGCTTTTCGGGCACGGAGTCGCTCCGGCCCGTCGTTACGGGCGGAGCGCTCCTCCCGCCTCGGTCGTGACCTCCGGCAGATCCCTCAAAACACTATCCGAGAACTCTCTAATTATTACATTACAACTTCGCGGCAGGTGAATTGGAAGCGGATTGATCTTGCAGTGAGAGCGTGTTTAATGACACAGCGGAAGCTTTTAGTGATTGGGGATGGGCCAGAACATAAGAAATTAGTAAAGATGGCACAGGGAACGAAGTTGATCGAATTTTTACCGACGATGAAAAGGGAAGAATTGGCAAAATATCTTGCGGGGGCGAAGGGGTATTTATTTCCGAGTTTAGAACCGTTTGGGATTGCGCCGGTAGAGGCACTAGCTAGTGGCGTTCCAGTTATAGCGTATAAGAAAGGTGGAGCGTTAGATTATATAGAGGAAGGGAAAAATGGGATATTCTTTGAAAATCAGACGGCAAAGAGTCTTGCGGAGGCGATTTTGAAGTTTGAAAAAATTAAATTTAATCGAAAAAAGATAGAAAAAAGTGTAGAAAAGTTTGATGTGAAAAGATTTGATAAAGAAATGGAAAAATTTATCAATGAGAAACTTAAATAAGAAATTAGAACTCGAACGCTCACGCGGTGATAATTTTTACAACGGTTCAGGCGGAACTCGCAAGAAATTGCAGTTCCTTGACTCGTTCCGTGACCGTTGTAAAAATTACGCCGGTTCGCGTTTTTTATGTTCTAATTTCTTATTTAAGTTTTTCATTAATATTCTCCCGTTGACTTTATTCTTTTCATACTATCCGATTATTAGTTTCGGGGCGAGTGAGTCGATGAATTTTGAGCTTTCACTACCTTTAATATGGTTGGTTTTGTTTGATTTGTTGACGTTCATTATGTTAGTAAGGCAGAAGAGGTTTTTTGCGAGGTTAAAGGGGAAAAAGTTGTGGCTATTGTTTCCAGCTTATTTAACAATTTCGGTGCTTTGGTCGCTAAATTTTCCACGAGGAATTTTAACGGCGGGGATTTTGTGGCTAATTTATTTTGCAATTTATGGGATGTATCAGTTTAGGGAGTTGTTTAACGAGGAATTTCGGCAGAAGTTTTTGAAATGGTTTTTTGGAGCTACGTTAGTAGTTTGCTTGTGGTGTTTTGTGCAATGCATTTTAGATTTAGTGGGGATTAGCCGAGAATATAGCTTAATGTGCGCGGGGTGTACGTATAAGATGTTTGGGTTTCCGCATCCGAATGGGTTTGCGATCGAGCCGCAATTTATGGGAAATTTGCTTCTTGCGCCAGTGATTGTAGCGGCGTGGCTATATATAAAAAAACATAAACCTAAGAAACTGAAACTGGAGTCTTCGCGCGGTCGTGTTTTTTTCAACAAGGCGGGCGGCCTTGTTCGGAAATTAAAGGTCCCTTACCGGGCCGCCATTG
>JAZUNK010000022.1:0-1556 GCA_045604085.1 Candidatus Nanosyncoccus sp.
CCTTATCGCAGGGCTTCTTATTTCCATTTGTGCAGCACTCGTAGGTGTATCGCTTGTACTTCGCAAAAACTCTATGATTGGAGATGGGCTATCACATACAGCGTTCGGCGCTTTCGCGATTGCTACAGTGCTAAATATTGCACCACTTTGGTTCGCTATACCAGTTGTTATCGCGACATCGTTCTTCGTTTTAAAGTTAAGTAACAATAAAAAGGTCAGCGGCGACGCATTGATTGCGCTACTTTCCGCCTCAAGCCTAGCAATCGGCACTATGGCGATTTCGCTAACAAAAGGAGTCAATATTGACCTTAATAGCTACTTATTCGGGAGTATATTGTCGATTAGCCAGAGCGACGTTTGGCTAAGTTTAGTTTTAACGATAGCTGTCGTTTTGTTATACGTATTCGCGCATAATCGCATTTTTGCAATTACTTTTGATGAGGATTTTGCAAAAGCAATTGGAATAAAAACTAACATATATGATGCGATTTTTGCAATAATTTGTTCACTCGTTATCGTGTTCGGCATGAGGTTACTCGGCGCGCTTCTTATTTCAAGTTTAATCATCTTCCCAACACTTATCGCTATGCAATTTTCAAAATCGTTTGGGCGCGTAGTGATATATTCGGTACTAATTTCAATAATAAATTTTATTTTAGGACTAATAATATCGTATCTAATTACTTCACCGACTGGAGCTACGGTGGTTGTAGTAAATTTAGTGGTTCTTATTATTGCCTACATTGCGCGCAAAGCAATATTTAACAAGAATTAAACTGCCATGTGAGTTCTGAGGTATACTTTTGCAGGCAAAGGGATACGGATGTACCCCAAGGGGCGTTGAACCTTTAAAGGCTTATAGCTTTACTGGAGCCGTAAAGGCTTAAAACAATGACAATGGAGAAAATAAAAGAAATACAATGTCGATGGTATAATTATAGTAAGTAAACAAAGGATCTTTTATGAAACAAACTATTTGCCAAAGCTGTGCAATGCCGCTAACTTCAGAAGATATGTATTCTACTGAAAAAGACGGCAGCGTAAATAAGGATTATTGTAAATGGTGCTATAAAGACGGCGAATTTGTCGACAAATGCTCGATGGAAGAATATATTGAAAAATGTTCCCAGTTTGGTGAGCAGGCCGGCATGACGAATGAACAAATGAAAGAGTATTGCGCTAAGGTTTTCCCAACTTTGAAAAGATGGAAGAAAATATAGTATGGTTAGTACTAAAATAGATAAAGGCCTCAAATAGATACTGAATTAAACCAAGAGACTTCAATCACCAACAACAATGAAAAGGAGAATAAAATGGCCAAAATCTACGCAAGCCTTAATAACGAAAAACTCGAGATAAACTTAGAGGAAAACTCATCTACTTCCGCCTTAGTTAAACTATTGCCTCTAGATATCACAATGAACGATCTGAACAAACATGAGAAGTACGCGTATTTAGATGAATCTCTACCAACAAATACTTATAACCCGAAGCATATCGAAGCTGGTGACGTAATGTTATTTGGTGATAACTGTCTCGTAATCTTCTATGAATCA
>JAZUNK010000023.1:0-62925 GCA_045604085.1 Candidatus Nanosyncoccus sp.
AGAAGAAAACTGAGGTAAAATCTCCAAAATATACTGCTCAGATGAAAAAGCTGTGGCAAATTGCGCAGACGGCGATGAAAGAAAGAAAACCTTTCCGCGCAGAAAAAGCGCTTTTAACGATTTTAAAATTCGACGAAAAAAACGCAGCAGCCTATAACCGATTGGGTATTTTATACGCGAAGAGTCAAAAATATGATGAAGCGGTAGAGTGTTTCGAAATTGCTCAATCGCTTGATAATAACCCGGCTTCGATTCATAATGTTGGATTAATTTATCTGGAGACTGGTGCGTATGAAAAGGCGGCTATGGCGTTTACGCAGGCGATAGAGCTTGAGGGCGATGTTCCGGCAAGATATATCGCACTAGCAAAAGCTGAAGAAAAACTAGGTAGAACTAAAAAAGCAGTCGAGGCCTTAGAAAGCGCATATGACCTGGATCCGAAAGTGGCTACACTGAGACAAATACTGGCTATTTATGAAGATATGGGAGACGTGGAAGCGGCAACTGCGACGGCGGCTAGGATTGAATCTCAAATAGCTAAGGAGAATGAAGCAAAAAAGAAAAAGATTATTGCTGCTGAACGAAAAGTTAGTGCTACTAGGAGAGCCGTTGCATCTAAAGACGCCAAAAACCAGAAAAAGAATAGTGTTAAAACTCTACCTAAGATTATAAAACCACACGCGGGACGAAAACGGATTTAATAACTTGATTTTTACAGACAGTTTGATATAATATATTAAGTGCTGGAATCGTCTAGTGGCAATGACAAGAGACTGTAAATCTCTCGCCTTCGGGCTTCGTAGGTTCGAGTCCTACTTCCAGCACCATTATTTGAGATTAAAAGCCGCCAGTGCGGCATTTTTCTTGCCTTGCTTTAGCAAAATCTAGTCCTACTTTAGAAAGTGTGATATAATCGATTCAGTGCCTTCTTAGCTCAGTCGGTAGAGCGCATCCATGGTAAGGATGAGGTCACCAGTTCAAACCTGGTAGAAGGCTCCATAAACACCTTAAGGTGTTTTTTTATTATAAATAATATGCTACACTGTAAAGTAAGATATATGATAATTAAGGAGGAAAATGTTTAATTTAAGTGGAAGAATTGCGGTAGTTACTGGTGCTTCTTCTGGTTTAGGGCGACAGATGGCACTTGCGCTTGCGAGGCAAGGTGCGGGTTTAGCAATATTGGCTAGAAGAATAGAGAGACTAGAAGCTTTCAAGCCAGAGCTTGAAAAGGCGGGAGCTTCTAAGGTCGTGGCTTATAAATGTGACGTAACTAATACGGATAATATTAATAGTGTTGCAAAGGCGATTGAAAAAGAATTTGGGCGTGTAGATATTTTGTTGAATTGTGCTGGCTCTTCTAAAGACAAGGGTGTGCTCGAAATGACTGATGATGAATGGGACTTTACTATAGCGACGGATGAAACTAGCGTATTTAAAATGACTCGAGCATTTGCTAATATTATGAAAAAGAATAATTATGGACGAATTATTAATATTGCATCAATGTATGGCTTGGTTGGAAACACTGAGATCCATACTGTTGCCTATCATGCTTCTAAGGGGGCCGTTGTTAATTTTACCCGAGCGGTAGCAGCAGAGCTTGCAATGGATGGGATTACTTGTAATGCGATTTGTCCAGGATATTTTGAGACAGAATTAACAAAGCAGGTACTTGATACCCCATCTTTCCAAGAGTTCGCAAAAACTCATGTACCGATGCAGAGGTATGGCAAACCGGGAGAACTTGACGCGGCAGTGGTATTTTTGGCTTCCGATGAATCATCGTACGTAACAGGGCTTATTATGCCAGTTGATGGTGGATATACTGCTATTTAATGGATTGTTTTATTGCTATAGATTTAAAATCTTTCTACGCATCAGTAGAGTGTGTAGAAAGAGGTCTTGATCCGCTAAAGGCTAGGTTGGTTGTAGCCGATCCGTCACGAACTGAAAAAACGATTTGTCTTGCCGTTTCTCCTGCCTTGAAGAAATTGGGAATACCCGGGCGGGCGCGTCTTTTTGAAGTGTTGCAGAAAACGCATAATTTCATGATTGCTCCACCTAGAATGCGAAAATATATGGAAGTTAGCTCACGAATTTTTAGCATCTATGCAAAATATATTGCTATGGAAGATATACATGTTTATTCGGTCGACGAAGCTTTCCTTGATGTAACGCATTATCTTAAGACATACAAAATGACTCCACATGAACTTGCGATGACTATTGTTAAGGATGTTTATCAGCAAACTGGAATTACGGCTACTGTAGGGATTGGTACAAATTTATATCTTGCAAAAATTGCGATGGATATAGAGGCTAAACACCTTTCGGCGGATAAGGATGGAGTTAGAATTGCAGGACTAGACGAGATCTCTTATAGAAAAAAGCTTTGGACTCATAAGCCCTTAACTGACTTTTGGCGTATAGGGCCAGGATACCAACGACGTTTACACGATCTTGGTATTCAAACTATGGGTGATCTTGCAAAATATTCTTTGACTGGGTCTGATAAGTTATATGAAAAATTTGGAATCAATGCGGAACTTTTGATTGATCACGCTTGGGGTTGGGAATCGGCAACGATGAGAGATATAAAAAATTTTAGGTCAACGAATCATAGTCTTAGTATTGGTCAGGTTCTATCGAAACCTTATGACTTTTACAAATCTCGCCTTGTGGTTTGGGAAATGGCAGATGCGCTTAGTCTCGAATTGTTCGAAAAAGGACTGGTGGCAGACCAGATCGTTTTAACGGTTGGTTACGACTATAATAATGTTAGTTTTTTAAAAACAGAGATTGATCGCTATGGTAGACAAATACCTAAGAGTTCGCACGGCTCAATTAATTTTGGGTTTTTTTCTAATTCTTGCAAATTGATCACTGATAAGATGATGGAGCTTTTTGATAAGTGTGTGGATGAAAAATTGTTAACTAGACGTTTCTATGTGGTTGCTAACCATGTTCGTTATGAAAATGAGATTAAAACCCAAAGCAGACAACTCGCGCTTTTTTCTAATTATGATAAAGAGCTTAATGATGTTGAAAAAGAAAAACGATTAAGAAAGGCTGAAATCGAAATTAAAAATCGTTTTGGGAAAAATTCAATTTTGAAACTTAAGAACTTGGAGGAAGGGGCAACGATGGTTCAACGTAATAGACAAGTCGGAGGGCATAGAGCATGAATTCTCCATATGAAGATATTATAGGATTGCCACATTTCCATGATTCTAAACGCCCTTTCATGTCAAATAGAGATCGTGCTGCTCAATTTATGCCTTTTAAGTCCTTAAATGAGTATGATGTGTATATCGATAATACAACTTCCGAGATTTTAAATGAAGATAACTATATTATTATTGAAGAGTAGGTTATAATTAAAGGAAAGGAGGAATATGTATAAGGGAACAAAGACAGAAGAAAATTTAAAGAAAGCGCTTGCTGGCGAAAGTGAAGCAAGAACAAAATATGATTTTTTTGCTTCGCAAGCTAAAAAAGACGGCTATGAGCAAATTGCGGCAATTTTTGCAGAAACTGCAGCAAACGAGAAAGAACATGCGAAGTTATGGTATAAAGAGCTTCATGGTGGAGCAGTAGAACCCACGGAAATAAATTTACAGGCCGCTGCAGATGGCGAAAATTATGAATATACTGATATGTATGTAGAATTTGCTAAAGTAGCGCGAGAAGAAGGTTTTCATGAGCTGGCTGAAAAATTTGATCAGGTAGCTGCGATCGAAAAAACTCACGAAGAGCGATATTTGAAGCTACTCGCCAATGTTAAAGAAAAGAAAGTTTTTTCACGCGATGGCGATGCGATTTGGGTTTGTCGAAATTGTGGTCATATTGTAATTGGTAAAGATGCACCTGAAGTTTGTCCAGTTTGCAACCATCCACGTGCGTATTTTGAAATCAAGGCACAAAATTATTAAAAAATAAAATATTGTGGTATAATTACCACATGCCGCCTTAGCTCAGTTGGTAGAGCAACGGTTTTGTAAACCGTAGGTCGTCAGTTCAAGCCTGACAGGCGGCTCCATGAGGGAAAACGGAAGTTAATTCCGTTTAATTTTTTGATTGCTGTTTATGCTATAATTGAAACATGGATGTAATTTTATTGATTTTGGGAATAATAATTATTGTTTTGTTAGCGGTATTGATCGTCTTGTCAATAAGAAAAAATAACAATACCTTAAATTCAGCGAATTTTAAATCTATGGAAGAAAGGTTGATTCGTGTTGAGGGGGAGGTGGGGAAGATTAGTCCAGAAATGGATCGTAATTTTCGTGAGAATCGTAAGGAGATTACTGATAATTTTGAACGAATGCGAAGCAGTAATGAAAAAGAGCTTGAACGAATGCGGACGGGAAATGAAAAAAGCCTTGAACAGCTAAGAACGAATAACGAAAAGAAACTCGAAGAAATGCGAGAGACAGTAGATGAAAAACTTAAAGCTTCGGTAGAAAAAAGATTCAACGAAAGTTTTAAATCTATTTCTACTCAACTAACTCAGGTTTATCAAGGATTAGGTGAAATGAAAAATCTCGCGACGGGTGTTGGAGATTTGAAAAAGGTAATGGAGGGAGTCAAAACTCGCGGGATCTATGGAGAAGTGCAGCTTGGCGCGATTATTGAAGACATCTTAAATAAATCACAATACGAAGAAAATACTATTACGAAAAAAGGAAGTACAGATAGAGTCGAGTTTGCAATTAAAATGCCGGGAAAAGACGTAGAAAGCGTAGTTTATTTACCAATTGACTCTAAATTCCCGGTTGAAAATTATTCAAGATTAATTGCGGCTTATGATAGCGGAAATAAAACAGAGATTGAAAGATATGGGAAAGCTCTGGCAACGGATGTAAAAGAGCAGGCAAAGAAAATTTCGACAAAATATCTTGATCCGCCGATGACTACAGATTTTGGAATTATGTTTGTGCCAACTGAATCTTTATATGCAGAGATTTTAAGGATTCCTGGGCTATCGGATGAAATTAGACAAAGATATCACGTTTCTATAACAAGCCCTTCCACATTGCCTGTTGCACTAAATGGGCTTTTGATGGGCTTTAAAACCGTTGCAATCGAAAAACGTTCAGCAGAAGTGTGGCAGATACTCGGAGCAGTTAAGACACAGTTTGGCAAATTTGGCGATTTGCTTGAAGGCGTACAGAAGAAATTGCAAGAATCTGCTAATAAAATTGAGTCAGCTAAGACAACTTCGAGACAAATTGAACGAAAATTGAAGAGCGTTGAAGAATTACCGGAATCTGAATCTAAAAAGATGATTGGTGAAGTGCTTGATTGAGGATAAAATGTGTTTGGCGGTCTGGCCGGCACATTTTTTTGTTGAGCAAAAGTTATTGATAGCATTCTTTAATGCTAATTGTCTAACTTAGAAAGTTCGGATTTTGTCAAACGGGAATAGCCTGAAAACTACTGGACCGATAATGCGGCAGTATGGTATTGTACCGAGACCGTTGCGAGAGTCCCAGGAATTAGAACCCTCGCGATTGTCGCCGGAAACAAATAGTTCGCCTTCTGGTACAGTGAGGTCTACCTCGCCACTAGTATATTCTTTAGGTCCATCCGTCTCGGAAGTACGATATTCTTCGTCATAAATAAAGCCATCAGGGTGCTCTTCGTTATAGATCGTCATAATACCGTCCTTTACAACAACGCGTTCGCCAGGAAAAGCTATAACGCGTTTTATAATATATTGATCACTAACATTGGAAGGAACCGAACAGGTTAAAGGGTGTTCTATGCCTTGAGCTTTATATTCGGCAACTTTTGCTTCGTCTTCGTTTAGAAAAACGATGATCTGACCGCGTTCTGGAACATATTCCTGGCCAACAAAATGACTCCAGGAAACAGCAGCTCGATTTACTATAACTCGATCATCTTCATGTAAGGTATTTTCCATACTCCCGCCAACGACATTATAAGAACGATAAATATAAGTATTCAAAAATAGAGTACCGAGAATTATGGCACCAATAAAGCCACCGAGACTAAGCAAGTCTTTCAATAAAGGGTGTTTTTGAAAAAAAGTTGGTTCCATGGATTTTATTATATCATTAATTTAAGCTTTATTTAAATTATTTGTTATAATATATAAGTATGGCAGATTTTGTTTTAGCTAGGAAATCACGAAATATTGCAAGCAATCTTGTGCATGTTTTTTTAAATATTTTACTTGGGGTTGGAACCGTTTTAATAACGGTCTTGTCGGGTAATCCTTTACCGGGAATAATATTAGTGCTTCTTTCTAAGTGGCGAATTTTTGCGGTTAGAGCAAGATATTTATGGCTGAATATAAAATCAAATTTGGTTGATATAATTGTTGGATTAAGTGTAGTGCTGTTAACCTATTATGCCGGTGCAGCATTCTTGCCAGTTGATTTCATTTTAATGGTTTTCTATTGCGTATGGTTGCTATTTATTAAACCTTTGTCCTCTGAGATGGCTACAATGGCACAATCTTTGATTGCCGTTTTTCTTGGTATTAGCGCTTCGGCAATTATGGCTGCAAATTTGAATACTATCGTTTTTGTGCTAATCGCCTTTTTGATTGGTTATTCAGCGAGCCGACATGTTTTAGTACAGAGCAGTAGCGATCGTGACTTCACTTTGACTACTTTAGTTTGTGGATTAATTTTTGCGGAAATAGCTTGGCTTTGTTATTCTTGGTCGATTGTGTATACTTTTGGTTCGACTGGAATTAGAATCCCTCAGGCTGCTATTATTTTAACAATATTTGCCTTTGTTTATAATTTTGTTCGTCAGACTATAGTAAAATACCAAGAGGATTTTCGTTTTAGACAAATTCTTGGACCAATCGCTTTTGGTATAATATTAACTGCAATAATTATAATATGGTTTAGTAATCCAATTTTTAATATATAAGGAGGAAAATGAAAAAAGAAGAGGGCGACTTTTCTGAAGCAAAAACAATTGAAGATAAAACAGAATCTACTTTGTCTATGAATGAGGGATTAAGAAAAAAAAGTAGCTGTTGTAAAGTCGCGACCGTGATTTCTATTTTGGCGCTAGTACTCGGCGGAAGCGGACTTGTTCTAGGATGGATGGGATTGGAGAAAGCATCCACCCCGATTACTTTTTTATCAAATGGTACAGACGGGAATTCTGCAAATTTTACGGAAGGGTCAATTGCTGATATTGCGGATAAAGTTTCAAAAAGCGTCGTATCGATTGTTACCTCTACAAAAGCAACTAATTTTTTCGGGCAGAGCTATGATTCCTCGGCGGCCGGAACTGGAATTATTGTTTCGTCTGATGGGTATATATTAACAAATAAACATGTTATTAACGGCGCTACGAAGGTAATAGTTGTTTTAGATGATGGGACGACTTATGAAGATGTCGAGGTCGTGGCAACCGATCCACTAAATGATGTTGCCTTTCTAAAGATAGATGATGTATCAGACTTATCTGCTGCAACGCTGGGAGATTCTAAAACAATTTCAGTTGGGCAACAAGTTATCGCTATCGGTAATGCTTTAGGCGAATATCAAAATACGGTTACGGCTGGAATTATTTCTGGGACTGGACGTTCCGTGACCGCGTCGGACGGAAGCGGCTATAATACTGAAACTTTATCTGACATGATTCAAACAGATGCAGCTATTAATTCTGGGAATTCAGGCGGGCCGCTAGTAAACGCAGCCGGTCAAGTAATTGGAATTAATACTGCTACTTCAACTAGCGCTGAAAATATGGGCTTTGCTATACCAATTTCTTCGGTTAAGGGAATGTTAGCACAGCTTATAGAGTCTGGAAAAGCAGAAAGAACTTATCTTGGGGTCTATACGGTCGATATTACTTCCGAAGTTGCAAAAGCGTATAATCTTCCCGTGACTTCTGGTGCATATCTTTACAGCCCATCTTCATATTCTGCGATTGTTAATGATAGTCCAGCATCAAAAGCTGGTCTAAAAGATAAAGATATCATAACGGCAGTAAATGGTGTTAAAGTAGGCGCAGCCGGTTCGATTGCGAATTTAATAGGCGAATATAAGCCTGGTGACACTGTTCAATTGACGGTAATTCGTGAAGGAAAAGAAATTGCAATCAATGTTACGCTTGAAGGATATAGTAAATAACTCTTTTAAAATTATCTGGCACTTTTATATTTTACGGGATTTTTAATAAGAGTTATTATATATCCTCGAGTTTCAACATGACTAAAATTCTTTTTTTCGGCATAAGTAACTATGCTGTTATGTTGGCAGGGGTCGGCTTCTAATATTAAATATCGAATAGTTCTATCAGACGCCTGATCTATTAGTTCATAAATTAATGCTAACCCTTTTTCTTTTGCATAAAGCGCTTCTTTGGGCTCAAAGCTAAGAGACTTTTTATCTAACCAGTCCCAATTTTCATCAACGTACGGTAAATTAGCTACAATAACATCAGGAGTAAAGTTGACATTTTTGAGTAAGTGTGATATAATGAAAGTTATGGATGCGTCATAATTTTTGGCGTTTTTTTGTGCAATTTTTAAGGCCTTCTCGGAAATGTCTGAAGCAAAAATTTTTGATTCGGGTAATTCTTTTTTTAAAGTAATCGCAATGCAGCCAGAACCCGTGCCGACATCTATTATTTTTAGATTTTTACTATTAATTTTAGCTTTTGGCGGTTTGACTCCTGGTAAAATTGGTTTTCCAACAATAGACAAAACAGCGTCGATTATTTGCTCGGTTTCGGGACGAGGGATTAAAACATCAGGCGTAACCATGAAATCACGACCATAAAAATCTTGTATTCCACGCTGATAAGCTAGTGGGTAAGACTCATTATTTTTTTGTAAGCTCACGTTCATGTTTTACTAATTCATGAATAATATCGTCGATATCGCCATTCATTGCAGCGGGTATATTAGAGCGAGAATAATGGATGCGATGATCGGTAATGCGATCTTGGGGAAAATTATAAGTACGGATTTTTTCGGAGCGATCCCCAGTTCCGATGAGTGATTTACGAGCTTCAGATGCGTTCTTGATCTCTTTCTCCTTTTTCTTTTCAAGAAGACGCGAACGTAAAATATTCATTGCTTTAATGCGATTTTGTTGTTGCGAACGTTCATCTTGCATCGCAACGACGAGCCCGGTTGGGAGATGTGTAATACGAACAGCAGAATCGGTAGTATTAACTCCTTGGCCACCATGGCCACCGGAACGATAAATATCAATACGAAGATCTTCGGGATTAATTTCTAAATCTTCTTCGGCAGCTTCAGGAAGAACGGCGACTGTTGCAGTCGAGGTATGGATACGACCCTGAGACTCGGTCACGGGAACACGTTGGACACGATGAACTCCACCTTCAAATTTTAATTGCCCGTAGGCGTTATCGCCAGAAATTTTAAAAATAACTTCTTTTGTGCCGCCCGCTTCATTTTCATTTTGGCTGATTAGCTCTGCCTTTAGACCATGATTTTCAGCATATTTCAAATACATTCGATATAATTCTCCGGCAAATAAGCTAGCTTCGTCGCCTCCGGCTCCTGCGCGAATTTCAATGATAGCTGGTTTGTCATCTTCTGGATCGCGGGGAATTAGAAGTTCTTCAAGTTCGTTTTTAGCTAAGTCAATTTCTATCTTTAGATTTTTGATGTCCTCTTTAGCGAGCTCTCCGAGATCCGGATCGTTGACTAAATCTTCAGCCTCCTTAAGACTAGCTGAAGATCGATCAATTTTATTACATAAGTCAATGATCTGACGAAGGGTATTTGCGCGTTTAGACTTCACTGCAAAATTTGGGTCGCTATATGAGTCTGGCCGTGCTAGAAACCTATCAATCTCGTCTAACTCATTTTTAAACTTTGATAAATCCATGATATAATATATTGTATCATACTTTTGGATCCTTAGCTCAGCTGGCTAGAGCGTACGATTCACATTCGTAAGGTCACAGGTTCGAGCCCTGTAGGATCCACCACTAAATTATGTTAGAATTAAAAAATGTTTCATTTGAAGTTAAAGAAGAGGGACGATATAGCCAGATTTTAAAAGATATTAGTTTAATGATTCCCGAAGGTACTTTTTTTGTGATAACTGGACCGAACGGAAGCGGAAAATCCACGCTCGCAAAAATCATTATGGGGATTTTGAAACCTACGAGTGGGAAAATATTCTTTAATGGCGAAGAAATAACTAGTACATCAATTATGCAGAGGGCAAAACTTGGGATATCTTTTTCTTTTCAGCAACCGGTGAAGATAAAAGGCATTTCTGTATATGAATTAATTGAAATAGCGGCAGAAAATAATTTGAGTCCTGAAGAAGTAAAAAAATGTATTGAAAATGTCGGGCTCAATCCGGATGATTATCTTAGTCGCGAGATAGATAATAGTCTATCTGGCGGCGAATTAAAGAGAATTGAAATTGCTTCTGTTCTAGCAAGAAAGAGTAAACTGACTATTTTTGATGAGCCAGAAGCAGGAATCGACCTCTGGAGTTTTGATGATTTAATCAAAATTTTTAAGAAAATGCAAAGGGATAACCGGACAACTGTCGTTATTTCGCATCAAGAACGAATTTTGAACGTCGCAGATCAAATTATTGTTTTGGAAAATGGAACGATAAAAGACATTGGAGCTAAAGACAAAGTTCTACCGCGTGTTTTAAAGGGGGCCATTGATGGAATTAAATGATTACGAAAAACAGATATTTTGTGAAGTGGCTGGAGACTTTAAAATCCCAGAAGGAGCTTATAATTTTCGAGTAAACGGAAAATCGATTGGTAGAAAATCAACAGACAATATAGACATAAGACCAAAAAGAAAGAATAGTGGACTCGAAATTTATATTAAAGCTGGAACAAAAAATGAGCAAGTGCATATTCCGGTTGCTATCAGCGTAGCTGGATTAAAAGAAGTGGTTTATAACGATTTTTACGTTGGCGAAGGAGCGGAAATAACAATTGTTGCTGGTTGCGGAATTTATAATTGTGGCGAACTAGATTCAAGACATAATGGTGTACACCGATTTTTTATTGAGGAAGGTGCAAAAATAAGATATATTGAAAAACATTATGGTTTCGGGGCTGGACAAGGCGGAAAAATTCTAAATCCAACTACTGAAGTTTATTTGAAAAATGGAAGCGAAGCTTTTTTAGAAATGGAACAAATTAAAGGCGTAGACTCGACAGTCAGAAAAACAATTGCGAAATTAGATGACGGCACAAAGTTGATTGTTAAAGAACGGCTGATGACTCATGGTCGACAGGACGCGAAAAGTGATTATTATGTTGAATTGAACGGGGTCGATTCTGTTGTTGATATAGCATCGCGCTCCATTGCGCAAGATTATTCAGCACAAGAATTCTGTTCGAAAATTATTGGGAACAATAAATGTCGAGGACATTCCGAGTGTGATGCGATAATAATGGATAATGCGAAGGTCTTAGCAACCCCGTCGCTCGATGCAAGGAATATTGAGGCAGAATTAATTCATGAAGCAGCAATTGGAAAAATTGCCGGTGAGCAAATTATAAAATTGATGACTCTAGGCTTAAGCCGACGAGAAGCAGAGTCACAGATTATAAATGGATTTTTAAAATAAAATAGCATAAAAGTCTTGAAATACTACATTTAGTGGTGTATTATAGTTCTAAGACACTAAATGTAGGGTGACACGAGCATTACCATAGAGTCGTCCGACAGAAGGTCATTCATATAAATAATTGAACTGGATACATTAAGGAGGTATATTTATGTTCAAAAGAATCGTAAAACGGGATGGAAAAATTGTCAAATTTGATCCCGAAAAAATTACTGAAGCAATCGCCAAAGCAGGATTAGCTACTGAAGAATTTAAACATGATAGAGCAAAGGCATTGTCTGATAAAGTCATAAAGAGAGCCGAAGAAAAAATTACGGCCAGGACTCCTAATGTTGAACAAATTCAGGATATTGTCGAAGAAATATTGATGGAATCAAGTTTTAAGCGAACAGCGCGAGAATATATACAATATCGACAAGAAAGATCTAGAAGACGCGAAGCGAAATCTGATCTAATGATGATTTATAGAACGATTTCACACGCTGATGCGTCAGAGGATTCGGACGTGAAGCGTTCGAACGCTAACGTTGATGGCGATTCCGCAATGGGAAAGATGCTGCAGTTTGGTGCGGAGGGCTCAAAAGTTTTTGCGAAATCCCTACTCCTTCGTCCGGATATTGCGGCCGCACATGATAATGGTGATATCCATATTCATGATCTTGATTTCTATGCAACTGGAACTTTAACTTGTTGCCAGTCCGATCCTTTTGTTCTATTTGAAAATGGCGGCTTTAATACTGGGCATGGTCATCTTAGAACGCCAAATTCAATTGGCTCATATGGAGCGCTTGCGGCAATCCTATTACAAGCAAATCAAAACGAACAACATGGCGGACAATCTATTCCTAACTTTGATTATGCAATGGCACCCGGAGTCAATAAATCTTTTAGAAAAGCTTTAAAACGCAATTTGGCTAAGTACAATAAATTCACTGGCAAAAAAGTCGATCTAGAAATTAAAGACGATTATGAATATGGCGACGATAAAAAACTTGAAAAAGCAAAATGGCCAAAGGAAGTCATCGAAGCGTCAAATGAAGATGTTGAGAGAGAAACTTTTCAAGCTATGGAAGGGTTCATCCACAATTTAAATACTATGCATTCTCGCGCTGGAGCGCAAGTACCATTCACGTCAATTAATTTTGGCACCGACACAACGCCAGCCGGTCGTCTCGTTTCTAAATATTTGTTAGAGGCGACTGAAAATGGTTTAGGGAAAGGTGAAACTCCAATTTTCCCGATTTCAATTTTCAAGGTTAAATCTGGTGTGAACTATGAGCCGGACGATCCAAATTATGATTTATTCAAAAAATCAATGGAAGTCTCTGCGAAAAGATTATTCCCAAATTTCTGCTTTATTGATGCGCCATACAATTTAAAATATTATAAAAAGGGCGATTATCGAACAGAGATTGCGACAATGGGGTGCCGCACTAGAGTTTTTGCCTCAGTTTTTCCAGAATCAGATGGAATTGTAACTGGGCGTGGTAATTTATCTTTTACGACAATAAACTTAGTGCGTCTTGGCATAAAGCATGGGATTTGTTTAGGCGAAAGAAAAGAAGCTGACTGGGATGGTTTTTATAAAGAACTTGATGAGAAATTAGAATTAGTAAAAGATGAACTTTTGGAACGTTTCGAATTCCAAGCGAATCAACACGTTCGCAATTTTCCGTTCTTAATGGGTCAAGGAAACTGGTTTGGGTCTGAAAAATTGGGACCGAACGACACCTTGAGGGATGTGATAAAACACGGGACTTTATCTATCGGATTTATTGGTCTAGCAGAAACTTTAGTTGCAATGACCGGTAAGCATCATGGTGAAGATGAAGACGCAAGAGAGCTCGGATTGGACATTATTACGCACATGCGAGAAAAATGTGATGAATATTGTAAAAAATATAAACTTAATTTCTCATTACTTGCAACTCCGGCAGAAGGGATTGCTGGTAGATTTACAAAAATTGACAAAAAGGAATTTGGTATTATACCAGGAGTAACTGATCGTGAATTCTATACGAATTCATTTCATGTACCAGTTTATTATCCTATCTCGGCGTTTGAGAAGATTGAAATAGAGGCGCCCTACCACAATCTTTGTAATGCTGGTCATATTACATATATCGAACTCGATGGCGATCCTTCACAAAATATTGCCGCGTTTGAGTCGGTGATTCGAAAAATGCATGATGAAGGAATAGGATACGGCTCTGTAAATCATCCAGTAGACAGAGACCCGGTTTGTGGATTTTCTGGCGTAATTACTGGGGATAGATGCCCGCATTGCGGAAGACTTGAGGGCGATGTTCCGTTTGAAAAAGTTTGTGCCTGTGCGAAGGGTGAATAAACGATGGATTGGCATAAGATTTCTTTAGAAAAAATTGCCAGACAACTCGAAACGCCGGATGGGTTTATCCGAGTTTCGGGTCCACTCGAACGCGATAATATTGTGAACGGCGATGGTCTTAGAGCTGTTCTTTGGACGCAAGGTTGCCCAAATGGCTGCTTGGGATGTCAGAATCCTGAGACTTGGGACTATAAAGCTGGGATATTAATTTCTATCGATGAGATTATGGAACAGCTATCCCATTTTAAAGGTCAGACTGGAATAACTTTTTGTGGTGGTGAACCTTTTGTACAACCTAAGGCCTGCCGCGAGATAGCAGAAAGGGTTAGAAAGGAATTCGGTTGGGATGTTTGGAGTTTTTCCGGATTTACTTATGAAATTATAAAGGAATTTGGTGGCGAACCTTGGGATTTTTTAAAAACGTTAGATGCACTAATTGATGGACCGTTTATATTAAAACAAAGGGATCTAAGTTTAAGGTATCGTGGCTCCAAGAATCAAAGACTATTACGATTAGAAATTGGGACTGGAAAAATTACGAGTATCGAATAAATGTATCGACAGTATAGTATTAGACATGATATAATTAAGAAAATGATGGAGGTGAAAAATGGATAATATGTTTATGGTGACCCCTATGAGCCAACGGGTTTCACTTAATCCTGGAGAGGTTTACGAAGGTTCAATCACTATCGTCAATCCTGCAGATGCATCAGAAGATTTTAACTATAAGGTTTCCGTTTCTCCTTATGGTGTAGCAGGAAGAGATTATAGTGCTGATTTTACGACTATCTCCGGCATAACCCAAATTGCTAATTGGATTACAATTGATGAGCCAACGGGTGTTATCAAACCAAATGGTAGCAAAAAAATCACATTTAAAATTACTGTTCCCGAATCAGCTCCAGCAGGAGGACAATATGCATCCATTATGGTTAGCTCTGACGACAATTCAAGCACAGAGAACGGCGTAGCGGTTAAGAACGTTTTTGAGATGGCTAGTTTAATTTATGCTGATGTTGCCGGTGAAACTGTACACGATGGTCAAATTTTAGAAAACAACGTCCCAGGTTTTTCAACAACTGTACCAATAACCGTTAGTGCCTTATTAAATAATAAAGGCAATATCCATGAAGATGCCACTTTTGCTATTTCAGTTACTAATGTTTTTACGGGAGAATCAATTTTACCCACAGAAGATAATGATGGTCGCTATTCTGAAATTATTATACCCGATACTGAAAGATACATTTCTCGAGAGATTAGTAATTTACCACTTGTTGGAGTCGTGAAAGTAAACCAGAGTATTTATTATAATGGCGATGTTTCTACCGTTGTGAAAGATGTTTTTATTTGCCCTATTTGGTTTTTGTTGCTCGTCGTAGCAACAATTGGAGCGATTATCGCGGTTGTAATTAAGATTATTAAGAAAAACCGTAATAAAAAGTATTCAGCATAAGGTTTCTAATATGAAGGTTGCAATTTTAGGTGCAGGAGCTTTCGGAACGGCGCTTGGCGGAATTTTGGCTAATAATGGCTATGATGTAGATTATTATGATCCAAGGATTGAAAAAGAGCGACTGGGCGACGTCTTAGGTGGGGCCGGGTTCATTGTATTATCTGTTCCATCCCATGCTGTTTCGTATTTATTGCCACGTTTGCCAAAAAATATACCCCTGCTTATCGCCACGAAGGGAATACTCTCAGATGAGGGATTTAAAAATTTTAGGGATTGGATGGTGCTTTCTGGTCCAGGTTTTGCGGATGATATAAAAGCTAAAAAATCGACGGTTTTTAGTATAACCGACGATAGAATTACAAAAATGTTTGCGGCAAATTATATAAAATTTGACCCCGTTGATGACAGGCATGGAGTTTTAATGTGTGGGGCTTTAAAAAATGTTTATGCAATTTTGGCTGGGTATAAAGGATTAAAACCACAAACAATAACAATGCGTAATTTTTTGGAAGAGGTCTCGTCTGAAATGGCAGAAATTCTAAAAATAAATTCGTGCGATCCTTCTACGGTCTATCATGCTTGTGGGATTGGTGATTTAACTCTAACTTGTTCACCGCAATCGAGAAATTATGAATTTGGAGAAAAGGTTCGTTTAAACCCAAATTATAGGCCAGAAAAAACCGTAGAGGGATGGACTGCGCTAACAAAGATTAAACGAAGCGTAATTAAAATCCCCCAAGGTATGAAAAAATTGAATGAATTGATTGAATTAAGTAAAGAGTGGTATTAATAGAGATAATGCGGCATTTTCACAGGCGCTTAATTGATAGAAAAGGAGGAAAATGGGGTTAAACAAGAACCAGAAAAAAGCAGTTGAGTATTTGTCTGGGCCGCTATTAGTACTTGCAGGACCGGGTACAGGAAAAACGCAGTTACTATCCTCAAAGGTTGCCTATATCTTAGAAAATACCGATACAAATCCGGAAAATATTTTATGTTTGACTTTCACTGAAACTGGCGCAAAAAATATGCGTGAGCGATTAAAAACAATGATCGGAAAAGACGCAATGAAAGTTAATATTGGTACTTATCATGCATTCGGTTCGGAAATTTTAGCACAGTATAAAAATTATTCGCCAGACTATGATCGAAAGTTAGATTCGGCAATCGACGAAGTCGGGCAGTACAAAATTATTAAATCAATTCAAGATTCTTTGCCCGGAAATGATATTCTGCGTGGCGATCCGATAAAAGATATAATTAGTGTAATCGGCGAAACGAAAGCAGCTGGACTTTCTGAAGATGATTTATCTAAAATTGCAAAACAGAATACTGAAGATTCAAAAGTACTTTCAGAAACAATTTCGCCCCTTCTCAAGGAGGTTGTTCCGCGAAATTTTGAAGCCTCGTATGAAAATGCCTATCGACCGATTTACGATTTAATTTCGAAATATTCTGAGAGTTCCTCGATAATTTTGAAAAATATCGAAAGAACTATTTCTATTTTAGCGAGAGATTTAAAGCAGGCGATAATTGAAGCTAAAAGTTCACAAAAAATAAAACCATTATCAACTTGGAAAGATAAATACTTTGAAAAAGACCAGAAGGGAGAATATCGTCTTAAGGACCGCGTGGCAAACAAGAAGCTGTCGTCAATCGCACACGTAATGGAAAAATACGAAAAGTATTTACAAGAAAACGGTCTCTATGATTTTAATGACATGATTGAAGAGGCTGTAAAAGTCCTAGAAGCTGATGATGGTTTTAGAATGACGTTACAGGAGAGATATCAATTTATAATGTTAGATGAATTTCAGGATACAAATCCGTCTCAATTTATGATAGTGAAAAAGCTGACTGATTATGAAAAGCCGATGATTATGGCAGTTGGCGACGACGATCAGGCAATTTACGAATTTCAGGGGGCCCTCTCTTCCAACCTAACCGACTTTCAGGAGCATTATAATGCTGAGGTAATCCCGTTGGTTGAAAATTATCGAAGCACTCAAGAAATTTTGGATTTTTCACGCGAGATAATTAGGCAGGCTTCTGATAGGTTTGCAGATAAGGAGTTATTTTCCCATCAGCTATCTCCAAAAGATTCACAAATCCATCGACTTGAATTTATGTCTTCAGATATGGAATATGGCTTTATCGCTGATGAGGTGTCTAAACTTATTAAATCCGGAGTTAAGCAAAGTGAGATAGCGATTATCTCTTATAAGCGAAAATATTTTGAACCTTTACTGCCTTATTTAAAAGAGCATGAGGAAATTAATATTGCCTACGAACAGCAATCTGACTTGTTTGAGGATGAAAAAATCCATCAAATATTAACGTTAGCGCGCTTTATGTATGAATTGGCAAATGATAAAAAAATAAGTGTGCCAATTTTAGAAATTTTAACCTATCCCTGTCTTGGTTTGCCGGCTATTGACTCAATAAAATTGATAAGTAAAGCAAAAAAAGAAAAAAGATCAATTTTCGACGTAATGAGCGCCTACGAAAATTCCGCATTTAAAGAGGTGACAGAATGGTTTTCGGATTTAGCCGTTAAATCTTTCAATGAACCACTTACGGTCTTTTTAGGGCATTTTGTTGAGCGAATAGAGGCCTTGAAAATGGATGAATATGAGAGATTTCGTTTTTACGAAAATCTCGCATCGCTCAGAGGAAAATTAGCCAAACATTTTGGAGATAAAAATCTAAAATTAGAAGATTTAATTGAAATGGTGAATGATTATGAAGCAGCCGGAATGCCTCTTTCGTCCACATCTCCTTACCGAGACGCCGATGAGGCGGTCTCTATCTTAACCGCGCATAAGGCAAAGGGGCTCGAATTTGAATACGTTTTTATCATCTCGGCTGACCATACGGCTTGGGGTAAAGGTAAAGGCAACAATAATTTACTCGCTTTACCAAAAAACTTAATGCAAATACGACACACCGGAACTACCGATGGCGAAAAATTGCGAATTTTATATGTTGCGTTAACTCGTGCAAAAAAATGTCTTTATATTACTAATTCCTTGCATGATTTCAACGATAAATCCCCAGAAAGGTTAGAGTATCTTAATGAATATGTAGAGGGCGATGAAGTTATTTCGCCTTTTCTTCCAAACCATAAGGTCAAGCTAATATATGATTCTCTAAATTTTAAGAAAAAAGAGGAAAACCTGAAGAATTGGCTTAAAACTTATGTTGCTTATTCCCCAGATATGCGCGCAATCTATAAGGAACGAATCCAGAACTGGCGAATGTCGGCTTCTAGTTTAACTTCTTTTATTGATATCGTGTATGCTGGGCCAGAGGCCTTCTTCAAAACTTATATTTTGCAGGCTCCACGCGAACCGGAAACTGAGGCTCTAGCGTTTGGGACCTTAATACACTCGGTGTTCGAAGCCGTTACTAACCAGAAAATTTCGGATAACGAAGCAATAAATCTTTTCTTATCTGAGCTCTCTAAACATGATCTTCCTCCAGAAGTAACACAAAAACTTCGCGAAAAAGGTCCGATCGATTTGTCTATTTCGCTCACCCAATTTGGTAATGTTTTAAGGCGGGGCGTGGCAGAGGTAGATTTTGCTTCGGAAAAACTTTCTATAGAGGGAGTGCCGATTGTCGGCAAAATTGACCATCTACTGATAGATGAAGATTCAAAAACTATTGAAATTTACGATTTTAAAACTGGCGGATATCATAAAGAAAAATGGCAAGCGCATGCTACGCTTTATAAGTACATGTTGCAACTTGGATTTTATAAATTACTATTAAATAAGTCGGCAAAGTATCGAAACTATAAGGTCTTACGAGCACATATTTTATTCGTGACTCCAGATAAAGATGGAGAAGTATACGATAAAGTTTACGAGTTTGAAGATGAAACGGAAAAAGAACTAATTCGTTTAATGAAAGCGGTTTATGGTATAGTCTTATCGCTCAAATTCCTTGATGACCCAGAAATATTTATTGCGGCTGATGCAGGCCGAGGAATAAAAGACATTAAATCATTTATTGCGCTCTTGCTTGAAAAAAGAGAGATAGAATAGTATAATAATTAAGTCGGGGAACTACCGGGAGGTTTTCTAGTTCTTTTGAAAGGGGGTATAGCGAATGTTCGCTAAATTTGATGATCGACCGCGTAAGCGGAATGTGTTTGGCGTAACGTGGACCTGCCGCCGTTGCGGCGCCGTGTTTCTGACCCAAGGTCAATACGCTGTTCACATTCTCACTTGTGGCTCCTAGGCCGATTCATCACTGCTTAGGCAAGGAATAAATCCTTGCCTTTTTTATTTATCTGTGGTAAAATTAGTGTAATTATGGCAAAGAAGAATAATACTAAAAGAAAGTTGGTTGGGCTTGTTTCGGAAGAATCCGGAGTTAGAGCTTATTATACTAAGAAAAATACGATGAACACTCCGGATAAATTATCTTTACGTAAATATGATCCGGTCCTTCGTAAGCATGTCTTGTTCGTTGAAACGAAGAAAAATCTTGGCCGAAACGAAGTAAAAGAGAAGAAGCGCTAAAAGAGCTCAAGCTACCAGTAAAGCAGTTTGGATCTGTTTGTCCTGCAAAGAAAATGCAACGCAAATCAAGAAAAATCCCCTTTATTTGTCCTACGGACTTAGAGGAGATTTTTTCTTTGCTGAGTTGTGTTTTTTTACGACAAATAAATCTGGATTAAATCTCATTACGCTGTTTTAGATAGGATTTTATTTTCTAGCGCTTATCCTATATTCTATATCTCTTAACACATTTTCAAAATACATAAACGATTCGTACGGCGAAGCGTAGGCGGAAAAATAGGCATGGACATCGCCATCGTTCCAATATTTTGTGCACATTGAGTAAGGATGATCGGAAGTCGTCATATATCGCCAATCGCGAATTAGGTCCTCGTCTTTAGTCTCCATAACATCTGTTCGCATTGAATAAAGCTCTTCCATCGCGGAAGTCTGCATTGAATTTGATAACCAGGCCGAAAGGTCTCGCTCCGTGTCGGCCCAAGTGACTGTTTCCGGCATCGAAATTTCATCAACCGGCCCAGAAGAATTACAAGCTTCAGAGACCGTAAGAAATTTGTTATCATATTCTTTCAGCCATTCCGGAATTAGATTATTCATAAAATCAAAGATACCAGTGTCTTTCCATTGATGTTCGCCAAAAGTTTCAAAATCCATAAATAGATTTATTAAATTTCCTCGCAAGCAATCCATTTCGAGCCAATTCTTATATTTTGGTACAGTCAGCGGCCATTCGCTCCAACTACGATTTGAGAACCGGAATGCAACATCATCTGAAAGACGATAATTTTTTAATAAGAGTTTTATATTTTTACATCCAGCTGGACGATAAACATAGTTCGGGCTGCGCCAGCCAAGGATTTTATCCCAACCTTCAGCCAAAATGCCACGATAACCTTGTTCCTCCGCCCATTTAGCCAAATTATCATTATAAGCAAATTCTGTGTTGCGGAAAACTTTCGGAGTTACGCCGAACAAGCCTTTAATTTTTTCGGTGTGTTTTTTTACTTGTTCGTTAAATTCGTCGCGATCATAGAAAAATGCGAGTGAGTGATAGTATGTCTCGCTAACAATTTCAACTTGCCCATAATCAACCATACGCTTAACTTGTTTAATTAATTCGGGACCCCATTTTTCAGCTTGATCTAACCAGGTGCCAGTAATTGAAAAAGATACCTTAAAGCCAGGATATTTTTTCATATTTTTTTCCAACAAATCAAGCATTGGTATATAACTTTTTTCTGCGACTTTTTTAAAGATACGCTCATTTGACTGACGGCCGTTATAATTATCGTTAAAATAGTTAGAATTATTCGCAACGTCAAAAATAGAATATTCGCGATAGCGAACAGGCTGATGAATATGTAGATATAAACAAATCGCGCGCACCCTCTATTTCCTCTTATGCTTTACATCATTATAAATCTTTAAACATTTTTTTGCAACTTGATCCCAAGATATTTTGTGATATTCATTCTTTATATTGTCTTGCAGAGTTTTATAAAGAACTGGGTTTTCAACAATCGCAAGTATCTCATCCGCAAGTTTTTTGATATCCCAAAAATCATATTTCATGGCCGACCAAATGATTTCTGAAACACCGGATTGTTTAGTAATAATTAATGCATCACCATGGTGTGCCGCTTCTAGCGCAGTGAGGCCAAATGGTTCAGATATTGAGCTCATTACGAATATGTTCGAAATAGAATATATGTCGCGTAATTTTTTTCCGCGAATAAAGCCAGTGAAAATTACATTTTTAGAAATTCCAAGATCGGCAGCTAGATTAATTAGATCATTTCTTTCTTCGCCGTCTCCAGCAAAGACAAAAATTAATTTAGGATTTTTTGAAATAGCGAGAGCGGCGGCATGCATTAAATTATATAAACCTTTTTGAATCGTAAAACGCCCAACCGTAGAAATAATTGTATAGCCATTTTCTTTTAATTTTTCTAAATACCCATATGAATCTTCGTTAAATTTATAATCTGCTATATCATAATTTTCGTCAAGGGAATTATAAATTACATCGATCTTATTTAATGGGATGTGATATTTCTCATGAATAATCCGCTTCGTTATTTCTGAGACTGCAATAATTTTATCAGCAAACATTAAGCCTTCGTACTCAATTTCATGAATTAACGGATTACCCGCGTGCATGCCAGCTCGATCGAATTCAGTAGCATGAACATGAGCGATTAGCGGAAGACCATATTGCTTTTTAGCCAAAATGCCAGCTTCATAAGTCAGCCAATCGTGTGCGTGGACTAGATCTGGCTTATATTCCATAAGATATTTTTCAATAAATTCACAATATGTTTTTTGAACATCGCGAAGAGAAACCAGGCTGCTCTTATCGATAGTAGGAATGATTTCTTCAAAAAGTTTTAAGGATTCATATGACCCGCCGCCATAACGGAAAAGTGGGTCAAGATGCGTAGCTGAAAGGATATGCATGAAATTAATTTCAGGATAATCGGCTTCATAGGGAATCACGAAATCGATTTTGGCACCTTCCTTAGAGAGAGCGCGTGCCATATTTAAACAAGCAACACCAAGCCCCCCACTATTATGGGGTGGGAGCTCCCAGCCTAGCATGAGTATTTTCATCTATACTATTTTAGCATGATTTAAGAATAATCACAATAAAAAATGGCAGGGGTGGCAGGACTTGAACCCACGACACGCGGTTTTGGAGACCGCTGCTCTACCAACTGAGCTACACCCCTAACTAAATGTACTACATATATTTTACCATAAAATACTAGAAATATGCTATAATGGTTTTATTATGGAAGGTAATAAAAAAAACAAACCGCGAGCGTTACTAGTTTTCGGTGCCCCTTGTAGTGGAAAAACTTTGTTTGCAGAAAAATTTGCGAACAAATTTAGTCTTGCATATTATAATTTAGATGAAATTCGATCGGATCATGATTTTTCCCACAAAACGTTGCTTGCAATCCTCGAGTTAATTACACGAACTAAACAAACTCTAATTATAGAAGGTGGTCTGAAAACCGAAAAAGATAGAACGGATATTCGTAATATTTTAAGGAATAATGGGTATGAACCTTCTCTCGTTTGGGTACAAACTGATTTTTCTACAATTAAATTGCGCCTGAAGTCGAAATATCGAAATATTAAAAAAGCCAAAGAAATCTATGACAACGCAGTAGCCGAACTAGAGGCTCCTGCTGATTTTGAAAAACCAATCATACTGTCTGGCAAACATACTTTTGAAACTCAAACTAAACATGTGTTGACTGGACTTGCGGACATCTAAAAAATAAATGATCATAAACGATGAAGAATTTGGGGAAGTAATTGTAAGAAAAAACTCTTTAGCACGAGGTGTTAAGTTTTCTATTTCTACATCCGGGCGACTACAAATGTCGGTTCCAAAATACACTTCAAATTTTTTAGCGAAGAGATTTCTAAATACTAGTCGCGAAGAGATACATAAAAAATTACCGATCAAAGATCCCAAAGAGCAACGATCTAGAGACTATCAAAAAAAATTACTCACCAAGAAAGCTAAAGAGTATTTGCCATATCGTTTGGAATATTATGCTAAACTCTATGGGTATTCTTATAGCAAGTGTCGGTTAAGCCACGCCAATACAAGATGGGGGAGTTGTTCTAGCAATCGAACCATTTCATTAAATATAGGCCTAATGAAGGTTCCGGAAATTTTAAGAGATTATGTGATTTTACACGAACTAGCACATCTTAATCATATGGATCACTCAAAAGCTTTTTGGGCGGAAGTCAGTCTTCATGATAAAAATTATAAAATTCACGAAAAAAAATTAAAAATGTTTAATCCGGGAGTTTGAGACAAATTACCCTATAAAATACGCAACTATGTTTTTTAAATATAATAGTGTGTTTTAAAAAAATGTATATTTTTTAAATAAAATTTAAAGCTTATGCTATAATAGACGTAAAGGAGGATGGTGTGGAGCTTAAAAAGCATTTAAGTCCGAGAAGTTTTTTAATCGGTATGTATGTCTTTGCCTTTTTGGTGTATATTATTTATGGTCTGCAGCCGGCAAAAGCTTCTTATTATAATATTTCGACAAAAATTTTAATCCCTAGCATCAATCTCTCTTCGGATGTGACAGAATTAAAACTTGAAAATCAAAAACTTAATACTCCAGACGAAATTGTAGGTAGTTTTTCGAAATATAAAAATAAAACACTCCTTATTGGACATTCTAGTACGGTTTTTGAAAATTTATCTAATTTAGAAATAAAAGAATCCGTCTTTTACGATCAAAAACACTATATTATTACCGAAAAAAAGATTTTATTAAAGTCAGATATACGAATGAGCGAACTTTTATCCGAATCAGAAAGAGACACGTTAATTATTATGACTTGCGCTGGAGAGGATCTCGGTAACGGCGATGCTACGGAGCGCTTGATTTTAACAGCTAAAAGACTCTAAAGCTTCTTTAGTTGTATTGCGAATCCACCTCCTGGAGCCATATAAATATCAATATAATCATAGTTACCAACACGTTTATGCTGTTTTTTGATACTAAATTGATTATCGCGATAGTGAGCGTCGTCGGCATCAGCATATACAACCGCCTCAAAAACTCCTTCGCCCAAAAAGTCGAGAGAAATGTGGATGTGCCGAGAAGACTCGTCAGTAACACCCCCAAGATACCAATTTTCTGAATCTCGATCTTTTCGCGCGACGATATAATATTCGCCGATTTCACCAGCGAGCGGAATAGTTTTTTCAAAATTTGTAGGAACATTACGAATAAAAGTGAATTCGTCTGAGAACCTCTCTTCGTAGATAAAGGGTCGGTCGGCCGCCATTTGCATGCCAGAGTAAATGGTGACAAAATAGGCGAGCTGCCTAGCTAGGGTCGTAGATATTCTTCGAACATTATTTGCAAGGTCAAAAATTCCACTTGTATAATCCATCCCGCCAGCAAGTAGTCTTGTATATGGCAAAAAACAAGCGTGAGAAGGAGATAGGGCTCCGCCTTCGTATTCTTGTCCACGAGCGCCCTCACGAGACAAGAGATTCGGCCAAGTGCGTTCAATACCGGTACCTTTAATTGGCTCGTGAATGTCTAGGCAAATATGTTTTTTTGCAGCCAATTCAACGGTTTTTTGATAATGTCTAACACCAAATTGTGAATGATGATATTCACGGCGCCCATTAATTAGCATCATGCTGCCGGCGTAACCAGTTTTTATGTAATGAATATTATTAGAAGCATAATAATTATAAGCCTCTTCGATTTGTTGTTCATAGTTGTCTATAAAACCGACCGTCTCATTGTGGCTAATGAATTCGATATTTTTGCTTTTTGCATAGCGGGCAACTTCTTCAAAATTAAAATCCGGTGTTGAAACCGTAAATTTGTTATTAATGCCGTTTTGAAGCCAGTCGCCTTCCCAACCTTCATTCCAACCTTCAATCAATAAGCCGGAAATACCAAGCCGAACGGCGGCATCGATATATTCTTTAGCGTGTTTGGTTGTAGCGCCATGACGTTCCCCGGGTGCCCAGGTCCATTCGCCAACATACATGGCCCACCAAATACCAATAAATTTTAAAGTTTTTACCCAACTAAAATCTCCCCTTGGCGGTTCATTTAACGCATACATAATTCGATTTGTAGTTAGCTCAATAGCTGAATCCGCAATCATGATTAAACGCCAAGGAGATAAAAAAGGTAGGGACACATGTGCCTTCGTGCCATCGGACAGTGGAGTGATGTCTGATTTTAAAATATTTTTTTCATTTAATTTTATAGTCATTGACCCATAATCATATAAGGCCGCTTCGTGGAGAGATATGAAATAGCCGTTAGGGGTTTTTATCGTTAACGGTGTATGGACAGAATTTTTTAAATCGTAAACACTAGTTTTTTCATAATTATACTCATAGCGATCGGGTTGATATGCAGGGATCTTCCATGCTGTTGAATTTAAATTGATATTAAACTCAGTCAATTCGTCCTGAACCGTAAGCTGTTGAAATTTTGGTTGTGGCGGAATTTCGTAACGAAAAGCAACCCCATCATCAAAAACTCTAAACCTAAGAGTCATTATGCGTTTTGGTTCTTTACTTTCGGAAAGATAAAAAGCTGATTCAATATAGTTGTTAGAAATATATCTATCTTCGCCCCAAGGCAACTCGAAAACTTCTTCGTGTTTTTTCTTTTGTTCGCGGATTAGTTTTAATTTATCACCAAATGGGTCCTCTCCGCAAATTAAAAAGCCAAGCTTTGATGAATTAATAATTATCTTGCCATCTTTATAAACTGAATAACTGATTCCATTAGATTTTAGAACGAAATGACATTTAACTCGACCATTAGGTGAAAAAATATCACGCTCTATTTCACTTTTTCCGAACCAATTAAACATAAGTTTATTATAACATAGCTAAGGGTTTGGGTTAATATGATATAATATATAATATATGGCTCGAAGAGAACGGAGTTTGGCGAAAAAGTTCTTTTTAACGATTGTGATTTTTGTTTTTGTTGCGGCTGTTGCTTTTTTTGGGATTCAATTTCTTACCAAAACTGGTATTTTTCGAATTCCGGGGGTAGTTTATTACGATGAAAGTCTGAATGATGATGAGTCGGAAAAGCTAAAAACAATTTTTACGGATGAAATAGAACTTGACAAGGATGTCCATATTTCGGCTGAAAATTATTTATATAGACCGGACTTATCTGAGGGCGAATTTGTTGAAGAAATTTTTGTGCCGGTGGCTGATTTCTATAATAGTAAATCCAACATTGAAATCACAAATATAGATGAACTATTTACGAACTGCATGGAATGTGATTACAAATTTATAGCTATCAATGACTTGGATTTCACGCAAAAGTTATTGTCGATAAATGATAAATATTTTTTGGATGATTTTAATTCAGGAGCCGTTTTTCGAGTAATCAAATTCTCATCTGATAGATATACTGATGAAATTATGCCCCTAGTTTCGGAAAGCTTTACGAAAGTTTTTCCAGAGAAGGAAACCGTGCTTTCTTTTGCACAGACTGGCGTGACGGCGTTGTCTCGGGGGATGAATGAAAAATTATACCAAATCGGGGATGCAAAGTATTTCAGTGAGAAAATCGCTGATTTTCTGTCCGAATTCGATCTAACGCACACTTCCAATGAATCATCTTTTAGCGATTATGCGTCTTCCAATAATATTTGTTCAGATAAAAGATTTATTGATACTTTAGGGCATATTGGTTTGGATATTGTTGAATTAACCGGCAACCACAACCAAGACTGCGGCGACGAAGCAGCACTTGAAAGTATTAATATTTATAATGAAAAGGGAATAAAAGTCGTTGGTGGAGGGAAAACGGCAAAAGAAGCGGCTATTCCTTTAGAAATTGACGAAAAAGACTCAAAGATTACATTGCTCGCATATAATCTTTCAACGGGTGGAGCAACTTATGATGATACTCCTGGAGCAAATCAATACCATGAAGAAAATGCGGCTTCTGATATCAAAATCGCAAAAGAACGGGGGGATTTTGTGATCGTTGATGTGCAATATTATGAATGTAGCATGTACGTAGCTGAATATGAGGACTCAACATGTGACTATGCTGATTCAGCTGCGGGGGACCAAGTTGGATTTTTTAGGCACTTAATTGATCTCGGTGCGGATGTCGTGGTAGGGACAAGTGCGCACCAACCACAGACTTTTGAACTATATGGTGATGGTGTAATTTATTATGGTTTAGGTAATCTATTTTTCGATCAAATTTGGTGGCCGGGAACAACACGAAGTTTAGTTTTGTCACATTATTTCTATAATGGAAAATTATTACAAACAAATATCGTACCTACTATATACGATTCCTCAATGCAAACAAAGCTGATGGACAGAGAGATGTCAGAGTGGTTTATAAGACGTTTAATGAATGCTAGACCATGAATACATGTAAAACATCCAAATATTATAGTTCGTGGCGAATACGGGTGTTTTTTGTTATACTACTGCTAATTATTTTAACGTTGGCTTTTTCTGCAATTAAATTTGAGAAGGCGCCCGATGAAAGCGACAGTGTTTCGATTTTGAAAGAAAATACGGAGTTGCCTGAAGTAGAGGCGAAAAACATAAAAGAAATAAATTTCCAGCCGGTCGTAGACGAGTGGGCTGAATCGATCAAGGGCAATAAAAGCATTCTAATTTACGATCTTGAGAAAAAAGAGGCGGTAGGTGCATATGATACAGAAAGAAGTTATAATACCGCTTCCTTATATAAATTATTTGTGGTTTATGAAGGATATCGACGTTTATCTTCTGGAGAATGGATGGCTAACGACATTGCGGGGACAACTGGATATTCAATTTTAGAATGTTTGGATTTAGCAATTAGAGAATCATATTCTCCGTGTGCGGAAACTTTGTGGAAAATGATTGGACATGATGAGCTAGACCAAATTATACGCGAAGATTTTAAAATCACAAATTCGAAAATCTCTAATTTAGTTTCTAATGTTCGTGACATAGCAAAAATTATGGAGTTATTTTATGAACATCCAGATTTTAACGATGAAGTTTTGGTTGAGCGTATGAAGGATTCATTTTTAAATCAACCTGAAACAATATATAATTGGCGGCAGGGGCTACCCAGCGGGTTTTCTAATGTCGCTAAAGTCTATAATAAAGTCGGGTGGGAATGGGATGGAGAACGCTGGAATATTTATCACGATGCGGCAATAGTTGAATTTCCTGAAGACGATCGTCATTTCATTGTTATAGTGATGACGAACTACGTTTCGTATACCGAAATCGCAAAGCTAGGAACTATGATAGAGGAAAAATTTAATACGTACTAAAGAATTGCGACCAATAAGTTTTATAATCCGAATTGATATCAAAAATGAAGCCAACTGAAAGCTTAGTGTAATCAGGATTCAGAATATTTTCACGGTGACTTTCAGACCCCATCCAGAGCGCTACTACCGAAGCCGGCGAAACGGCGGCATTCCCAATAGCGAGATTCTCTCCGCTAACCCCACCAGAATTAGGCACTGGACAAGCGGTTGACCAGCTCGAACCATCGGGACGAGTATGGCTATAAAGGACTTTTGTTTCAGTGGCCCTGACATTTGCGGCAGACTCACAAGTTTCTCCCCAAGAAAGTTGATTTAAATTATTTTTTATTCTAATTTTATTAACTAGAGTAAGAACTTCGTACTCCCATTGCCTAGCCGGAGGGTCAATAACTGTTACGGTAATGGTATCCTTTCTGGTTCCGTCATAAGTCCCAGCCGTAATTGTTGTGGTGCCAATTCCGCTGATAACCGGATAACGACAGGTCTCTTTGTCGTAACCAAGCCAAGTACGGGCAGAATTATAAAAGCCAGAAATTACACTAGCATTCGAAGTTTGCCAATACATGTCTCCTAAGCCAGAGAGTCCACCGCCAACACAAATATCGACGTCTGGAGTTGCATAAATAGTGATGGCTGACTCGTTCCATAATTCGCCGGAAGAAACCGCTGAGTTATCAAATTCATGACTCGAAGTGGATATATAATCATCATTACCAAAGGCGTAAGACACAACCTCGGCGTCCGAATCTGACACGGACTCTAGCAAAGATGTCTCGCTAACCGCTCCTTCAATCACATCCGTGCGTTCTCCAACGGCTCGAAATTCAATACCTCCATTGAACCAAATGGCGCTAGATACTAAAATCCCAGCTATTAAAACCGCTGCCGCGTTTAGAGAGAGTAGAATTACAATTTTAGGATTATGAAGAGGTTTTCTGTCCATTATTAGTGCTCGTTTTTCTTCTCTTCTTTAGTTGATATTTCTTTGTGACCAGTAATAAGTGCTCGAACTGACGACATTAATTCGTTCAAGGCCGGCATTAGTAGGATAAAAATAAGAATCATAATAAAATTCAAAACAATAACTTCGGTCGATGGGGTAGAACCGCGGAAAAGTGCCGCAAAGATAAGAGAAAATATAATCATATATATAATGGCGACGGAGGAAATCATGACAATATAAGAAAACACTTTTAACCAGATTGATGCGAGATTGAGAGCGTGATAACGAAGGATTGTATAGTAAAAGGCAATAATCGTTGCAGAGAGAGCCAAGGGCCCAAGCCAAATCATGCCCCAATTGCCGAAAAGTGGCAAAATTAAATTAGCTATTAAAACTAATGTGCTAGATAATCCGAAACTACCCATGATGACTAGATCGCCGCCACGTTTTTGTTTTGATTTGGTTTTAATGGATTGCTTCAAGAGGTTAATGACAATTGCCGGAACAATCAGGCAGAAAAATGCAATATAAGAAAAATAAAGTGGCCCAATATTCATTTCGACACTATTACCGGTCTTTGCCAATTCAACGTTGTTATACAATAAGGATGGATTATAAAAGATAAAGGCACTGATGATTAAACCAAAGACGAGAAAGATAAAAGTTAAAATTTTACCATATTTTTCTCGCCAGGCAACATAGCCAAGGAAGGCAACATCAATAATAATTGCACTAACAAAGGTCCATTCGACGTGCCAATCAATAACATCGATCATGTCTGTACCAGCGGTCAAGAATATAGAAATCGAAGCCATCCAGACTGTGGCAAAAATGGCGGCTAAGAAAAACCAAGCGGAACGAAGCTTATCTCCTTTAGAAGCCCCAAAAAAGACAATTGCGCCAGACAAGAACGTTAATATTGATACAGTAGCAAGCAAGATTATAATTAGATGCATATACCTCCTTTATAATAATATTATAGCATATACATAACCAAAAGACTGTTTTTAAGACCGATTATTTCTGTCTATTTCCAGGCATCATCATTTGATTAGTGTTACTATTACCAACTACAGTAGTAATACTGGAAATTGTAAAATCTTGATATTTTGTACCGTTCAGATAAATTGCGTAAGTTTCGCCAAGTTTAAAATTCTCCGAGCCGACTGAAATATGATTAAAAGTTTTTGCAGAAGTATGAGAAATAATTGTTTCGTTTGCTGAATTTTTAATTTCAATTTTAGTTCCAGAGGCCTGAGCGGAAGCGAGATAGATGCTTGCATTATAAACTGCTGAATTAGAGCCTAGTGTTTCAGCCATACCACTAGCGCCAACAGCAATTACTGTTCCGCCACTCATGCTGATTCCAGCACCAGCATCTAATGCGCCATTACCGTTATTTGTTGGTCCATCGACTATAATGGTTCCACCGTTAAAGTAAAGATAGCCATTACTGTCAATACCGTCGCCAGACGAATTAACATAAACATTCCCGCCGCTAATCGTTATTATACAACTCGTGTCCGCATCAAAGGCACCGGCGCCTTGACGATTTGTCGCCGATGCGTCAGCTCCCCCGCCAGCATTCATCCCGTCATCAGAAGCAATAATGTTGATTTCTCCGCCATTAATAGTAATCGCTTGAGCTTCAATCCCTTCGTAAGATTTTTTGATCGCAATATTCCCACCGTCGATAATTAATTCTTTATCAGCATGAATGCCATCATCGCCGGAAGTTATTTCAAAGTTACCGTCGACAATTCCAACGTAATTATTAGAATGGATTGCGTCGTCATAAGTATTGATTTTGAAATCGCCGCCATATATTAGTATACTGTTTATAGCTTTTAGGCCCTTTGCGGATGAAATAATATCAAAAGATCCTTTTTCAATTAGGACGAATCCTTTTCCAGTATCAGTTTCATTCGTAGATTTAATAGCATCAGCAACTGAATTAATTGTAAAATTACCATCGACGATATAAACCGAATCTTTTCCACGAATTCCATCGTCGTTTGCCGTGATGTTATATATTCCACCGTTAAATTTTAAATCATCCTTGCTCACTATACCGTCTTGATATTTTGCAGTTAAATCTAAACTACCGTCGCCCTGAAAGGTTAAATCGGCTTTAGAATAAATTGCTCCCGTAACATCTTCATCATAATCGGCAGAATAGCTTGCATTATCTTCCAAAGTGTTTTCACCAACGAGCTCGATTACTAGATCGTCAGCAGAATAACAAGCAATCGCTGGGCCAGAAGAGTTTTTAATATTGACATTGTCAAGAATTAATCTCACGACCCCATCACCGGCATTAATGATAATTAACCCGTCATTTAAATTTCCGGTAAGATGGTAGGTTCCAGATTCGGTGATAGTTAACGTTTCGGCTAGTTCAACATCGAGAGTTTTGTAGCGATCCCAGTTTATTTTGAGGTCACCATTATCGGCCGATATTGTGCCTTCAATTTTTGTGCTGGAGCCATCTATATGATTATTGTTCATTATTATAGTAGTTATAATAGCTACAAAAATAACTAGACCGATAAGAAACCATTTTGCGTCGATCCCAGTCTCAAATTTTGGTCCAGGAAGATCAGTCTTGATTACCGGTGCCTTCTTGGATTTTTTACCATTAGTCTTCGTCATTTAAATCTCCTCTTCTTGACAAGGCTCAGATAATAAAACTTTTAAATTACAATTTTTAACGCGAATTTCATCTAGAAATTCTTTTTCCTTTACGCCGTGTCTTATTTTTACGTCATATGTAAGCTTATAGAGACTGCCCATATTCATAGTCTTCATACGCACTAGATTTGCGCGAGAGGTATATTTTTTAAATATGTCGGCAAACACATCTTCGTAGTCTAAATCTTCTGGAATAACTATTTTGAGAACTCGTTCATGACGATCAGGCTCAAGAAAATGCGTGTAGGTAAAGAAGACTATAGCGATAATATAAATTAACATAATTACCGTTGCGAAAAGCACGTGACCCATACCACAGGCGAGACCGATCATCATTGCGGCAAAAATTGCAAGAAGATCTTTCGCGCGTCCTGCAATAGAACGAAAACGAATAAGCGAGAAAGCACCGAGAATTGCTATCGAGGTCCCAAGGTTGCCATTTATCATGATCATGACCGCCATCACGAGAACCGGTAGAACCGCAAGTGTAATCATCATTCCTTTTGTAGTTTGCGAGGTTTTCGCATGCGAAATCGCAAGTGCAACTCCAAGTATTAATGCAACTCCAGCAGAAATTAAAGCACTTGATATTTCAAGACCAGTTGATGTGAAATCAAATATACTATTGAACATTTTGCTCCTTTATTATTTTTTGATAAATTTTGCCAACTTTACTAAATTGCTGCGGGTAAACCTTTTGCTCCGACATGACTTCTGCGAGCCAGAGAGGAATTACGCCGTGCGCTTTAACTTCCATAATAATGTTATGGTCGTCCTTAAAATAAATTTTATCATGCTTTTCTTTAACGAAGCTTAAATTTTTATTGCGATACTTCAAATTTTCGTCGAAAGTAATTCGAAGTCCATCGTCATTTTTGTAACTTTCGCGATCATAAATAACCAAAAGCTTCGGCTTTAAATCAAATTTTTCGATTAAATAATCAACTTCTTTTGCAATTTGAAGATCATTTTCAGTTTCAATGGATTCTTGCGACAACTCAGTTAAAGTTTTATTCTTGCTAATTAATTCCTTAAAATCATCGTGCGTAATCATCACGCGACGTTTATAGCCGACATTATTTTCTTTACCGCGAATTTTAGTTTTAATTTCGAGAAAAACTCGGTCATAGCCGCCATAAGAGCGGGCACGAAGTTTTTCTTTAAAATCAGTCCAATCGATCGATTGCGTAATTAAATCGTAATTATCATTGTCAAAATATAAGTTTAAGACTTCAGATTTAAAATAGCTGTCTTTTTTCATATTATTTTCAATAACAGCCAATAGATGTTTTTTCTGGTCTTTGGTGATTAGATATTTCTTTTCGATACGATCGAATACTTTATTGTCCATATATATTATATTATATACTATAGGTTAAAATTAGCTTAAAATAACTGCATAGAGCGAGCCCACTTATTTTTAACAACTTTTCCTCATCCGAGGCGAGTAAAGTTGCAAGCCCGAAGGGCTGTGCAACTTGATCGAGACGAGGATTGAGCGAAACGTTGTGAAAAATAATATGGCGCGAGCGTAAAGCAGTTATTTTAAGCTAATTTTAACGCTAATATATTATAATCGTAAATATGAGAATATTATATGTTGAAGATGAAAAATTTTTAGCCGAAGCGGTTGTACATTTGTTAAAGAAAGAGAAGATTGTAGTAGATTGGGCGGCAGACGGAGAGGAAGGACTAAAGCTTGCCCTGAAACCTAGCTATGATGTAATCGTGCTTGATATTATGCTGCCAAAAATTTCTGGGTTGGAAATTTTAAAAACAATTCGTGGACGAGGGATTAAAACGCCGGTAATCATGCTGTCCGCTTTGAATGAAGTTGAGGATAAAATCCGAGGATTAGATTATGGAGCGGACGACTACCTCGCTAAGCCATTTAAAACTGCAGAGTTAATTGCAAGATTAAATGCATTGGCTAGGCGACCAGCTTTAGTCGAAGCGAAAGTATTAAATTATGAAGATCTGGAACTAGATTTAACGAATCGAACGTTAAACGGGACAGAGTTAACTGATAAAGAAGCTGGGATTTTTGAAATGTTAATCAAAACACCAGGCTCGGCGATTACGAAAGAGCAAATCCTGGCGCACGTTTGGGGCTCGGAGGCAGAGTTTGAAGAAAATTATGTGGAAGTTTATGTATCTTATCTGCGAAAAAAGTTGAAAAGTTTAAACTCGCGCGCTGAGATTAAGACAATACGTAATTTAGGTTATAAATTATGTTTAAAAAATTAAGAAATAAATTAATCTGGATCAATCTTGGAATTACGTCGATGGTGATTTTGATTGTTTTTTCGGCAATTTATGTTTTTGCAACCCGTTCGGCGGAGCAAAGACCGCCGATGAATGCAGAAAAAATTGAGTTTTATCCGGATGATGTTGAGAATCTTGTACAAATTTCAATCGCCAATGAGAGAAAATCTGCTGCACAGAATCTTTTGATGACTTTAGTGATGTCTGGAGTAGCAATTGAACTAGTGGTAGCGTTTATTTCATATTTTCTGGCAGAGGAAGCCGTCAAGCCGGTGCGTGAAGCTTATGATTCACAAAAAGTATTTATCGCTAACGCTTCGCATGAAATCAAAACTCCGCTTGCGGCGATCTCGGCCAATCTCGAAGCGGCTGATATAAAAGGCAATAAATGGATTTCAAATGTGGAAAAGGAGACGGCAAAATTGACCGCACTAAATAATGAACTGCTGGATCTCGCGCGGACAGATTTAGTCAAGGAATCTAAGATCGAGGAAGTTAATTTGGGCGATTTGATAAACAAATTAACTGATGGGTTTGAGCCGAGGTTGGATGGTATCAGATTTAAAAAAGAGGGTTTGGCGCGCGGTAAAGTAAAACTGGCCGTCGCTGATTTTTCGCAGATTTTCGGCATCTTGATGGATAATGCTATTAAATATTGTGATAAAAAAATTATATTAAAAATTACAAATCATGAACTGATAATTTCAAATGACGGCGCAAAGATTCCCGAAAATGATTTAGCGCATGTTTTTGAAAGATTTTATCAGACAGACAAAACGTCTGAAGGGGTTGGTCTTGGTCTTTCGATCGCAAAGTCTATTGCTGAACGAAATGGATGGGACTTATCGGCACTGAGTGAAAAGCTAACGACTTTTACATTAAAATTTTAAAACATAACCGTGTATTTTAAAAAAATAATATACATTTTAACAGAGAAGGAATAAATTATAATATTAAAATCGAAAAACCTGTCGTCATGATATAATAATATATATGTTAGAAATTCGGAGAGTGGCGAAGGTCTATGAGACCGGTGGAGTTAGTCGTGCGGTTTTAAAGAAAGTATCGATTAATTTTCGCACTTCGGAATTTGCAGCGATTTTGGGCCCTTCGGGATCCGGGAAGACGACACTTCTTAATATTATTGGTGGTTTAGATAAATATACTACCGGGGATTTGATAATTAATGAAAAATCGACAAAAAAATTTCGGGACAAAGACTGGGATTCATACCGAAACCATCGAATTGGATTCGTTTTTCAGAGTTACAATTTAATACCGCACCAGACTGTCTTACAAAATGTACGATTGGCGCTTACGCTTTCTGGAATTTCTAAACGTGAGTCAATACGTCGCGCAAAAAGAGCGCTGAAAGAAGTTGGTTTAAAGGACCATATCTATAAGCGCCCGGCGCAGCTTTCAGGCGGACAGATGCAGAGAGTCGCAATCGCACGAGCCCTAGTTAATAACCCAGATATTTTATTAGCGGATGAGCCAACTGGGGCGCTGGATTCTGAAACAAGCATCCAAGTTATGGAAATTTTGAAGAAAATTGCTAGAGACAAACTCGTAATTATGGTAACGCATAACCCCGAGCTGGCGGAAAAGTATGCAACGAGAATTATTTCCCTTAAAGACGGAGAAATTACATTAGACTCCGACCCTTACGATGGAAAAATTAAAACCGATTTAGACCTTAAGGAGACAGAACGAAAAAGCAAGAAGACAAAAATGTCTTTTATTACAGCTTTGTCTTTGTCATTAAAAAATTTACTTACAAAAAAAGCACGAACTATTCTGGTTGCGGTTGCGGGGTCAATTGGGATTATCGGGATAGCGCTTATTAGCGCGGTTTCAACTGGCTTTCAAAATTATATAGATAAAATTGAAGAAGATACCTTAACTTCGTATCCGTTAACCTTAATGAAAGAGTCGGCAGACGTAACTGGGATACTACTGAGTCTGACTGGTAATGAAAACGCTGCGACTATTGATGGAAAATTGCGTGAAAATCAGATCCTTACCTCAACGTTAGGAAACGTGTCAAACAACGATCTGCCAAGTTTTGTAGATTATCTTAAGACTCATCAAGATGAAGTTGAAGGCGACATTAGATTAATGGAATATGAATACAACGTCGATCCGTTAATATATACGATCGACACCACGGGCGAATTGGCGAAGCTGAACCCGAGCAGTTTATTCACCTCGCTAATCGGAGAATCGTCGCTACTTTCTAATTATTCGTCAATGACGTCGGTTTTTCGGCAGTATGATTTAGAGAATTTAAAGAATGATACTGAGCTAGTAGCGGGACGATACCCAGAAGAATATAATGAGATGGCTTTAGTATTATCGAACCCGAGCCAAATTTCGGATTTAATTACTTACTCGTTAGGTTTTCATGATACAAGAGAACTTAATAATATCTTATCTAAAATTTTAAGTGGAGAAAATGTGACAATTGACAACGAGCCGTTAGAATTGACTTATGATGATATATTTAACGCGGATTTACGACTTATACCGGCGACCTCGACATATAAATTTAATTCTAAATATGATGTATATGAAGATATGAGTGGCGACAAAAGTTACATGCTAGACATCTATAACGATGCGGAAAAATTAAAAATTGTAGGAATCTTAACGCCGGATGGGGAAATGGTTGCAGGCGGAAATGGTATAGCATATCTACCATCATTAGTAACGCATATCATCGGAGAAGCAAGTGATACGGAAATTGTAAAGAAGCAGCTAGCCAATCCGTCGGTTGATATATTTTCGAATACCAAATTTGGCGAAGAAGGAAATGATTTTAATTTTGAATTCTCGGATCTAGTATCAATAGATGAGGCGAAGTTAACACAAGCGTTTGGAGTAAAAATCGACCAAAATGCGGTTTCAGCAAAAATAAAGGAATATATGAGTCAGATTTCTGATGATATTACGGCAGATGTATCGCCCGTGAAGAACGTTTTAATCGAGAGATTCCGGAGTTTAGCTGGGGAGCTAGAGACTAAAATCACAACCGATGGTGGTGCTTTTATGAAAGCTGATATTTCTGAGATGGTGGAAAATTTTATTGGCGAGCAGAATTTTAGCGATTTAGAAAGAAACTACTATGCGCCGGAGGATAGGTTCATGGAAATGTATAATGGACTACTTACTGGATTACTTAATGCCTATGCGGAAGGATATGGAACAATGGTGACAATGTCCGGAGGAGCTTTTGATCCTAATGTTGATCCTGTCGTTTTATTACCTACGGTTTATGCGCAAACGCTCGAAACTTATCTCGGGATGACAAAGGTAGATATGGTTTTTGAGGCGATTTCAATACCGGTGACTGAGATAAACATGCAAAAAGATGTTTTGACCGCAGTAGGTAATTTAACATCATATTTAACTTCGAGTTTTGTGGAAGCCTTTAAAGTAGATCAAAGCGCGATACTGGGGGCGTTTCGGTTGAACTTTTCAGAAGATGAGCTATCCCGCGTGGTGACGGCGATGTTTACAAAAAAGAAATCGACTCTAGCGACGAACCTTTCTGCATTAGGTTATCAGGATTTAGACGATCCAACTGAAATTGCATTTTATTTCTGGAATTTTGACGGCAAAACACATTTCATGGAATTCTTAGATAATTATAATGATTTAATGGATGATCTTAACCAGGAAGAAAAAGTAATAGACTATGCTGACACAACGGGAATATTAATGTCGTCGGTTAAAACAATCGTAGATGCAGTGTCGTATGTTTTAATTGCATTCGTGTCGATTTCTTTGATTGTTAGCTCGATTATGATTGGAGTAATTACTTATATTTCGGTTTATGAGAGAACGAAAGAAATCGGGATTTTGCGCGCAATTGGTGCTTCTAAGCATAATATTTCTTCGATTTTTAATGCAGAGACATTTATCATCGGGTTGTTGTCGGGAATTTTTGGTGTGGTATTTTCCTATTTATTAATACCACCAATCAACCTGGTGCTGCATCATTTTACGGGAGACATACCACTTTCGGCGGCGCTTGACTCCAAAATGGCATTGTTCTTGATTGGGCTTTCAATAATCTTGACTTTAATTGGTGGATTAATTCCGGCAAAATCAGCGTCTAAAAAAGATCCGGTAGAAGCATTGCGAAGCGAATAGACTTGTGGTATAATTTTATTTGTACCGAATTAATACGGTGGCGATTGTTGGGGATTCGCCAAGTGGTAAGGCATCGGGTTCTGGTCCCGACATTCGGGGGTTCGAATCCCTCATCCCCAGCCATGCTCTTCCAGAGAGCTTTTTTGTTCGGGACTCGTTCTTCGAATCGAATCCCTCATCCCCAGCCATGATAGTCTTTGATGAGAAGAAACTAGGAAAGCGTAGCTTTCCGAAGGATACGAGAAATGTAAAAAATCTAGAGCTCGCTCTAGTATTTTTTACATTTTGAGTAGACTGAAGGGGCATAGCCCCTAGTTTCTTCTTGACGTAATTATCTGGCTCGCAGGGAATATAGGGATTATATATCCCTCATCCCCAGCCATTTTATTATTATGTTATTCGATAAAATATGATATAATGTTCTACGGCATGGCGGGCGCAAAAGCTCCGCCTTGTACTTTTTTAGAAGGAGGCAGAACAAAAAATGTTCGTCTACTGTGCAACAATAGTCGTCATCTTGATAGCGTTTGTGTTGATTCGACGCAACTTCGTAGACCTTCGTAACCACGATGAAGGCACCGAAGACATGCAAGAACTTGCGGGCATTATCAGGTCGGGGGCTAAAACTTTTCTGAGACGGGAATACCGAGTAATCATTCCGTCGGTGGTTATCATCGCATTGCTTTACTCGTTATTCAAGGAGGTATTTTCAGGGCTAACTTTGTTGTTTGGTTCACTCATCAGTATGACGGCAGTAGAAATCGGGATGCGCGGAGGCACTTACGCTAACGTACGTACTACAAACGCTGCTAAAGTGACTGGCGCAATGAGTCGGACGATGAGGATCGCCCTGCTCGGAGGATCTCTGAGCGGCTATACTGTTCCGGCATTCGGACTGTTTGGTTTCTTAGTGGTTTGGTTGCTGTCCGGTGGTACTCATGCTAACACGGTTGGGCACGGTATAATCATCCAAGACCCGTGCAACGTAGCGACTATTAGGCTAATGACCTACGCGCTTGGCTGTTCGATTGTAGGAATGTTTAATCGCGTGGCCGGTGGCAACTACACTAAAGCGGCTGATATCTCGGCAGACATTGTAGGCAAGAATGTTCACAATATGCCCGAAGACGATTCGCGAATGCCAAACACCGTGGCCGACTTTATTGGCGACTGCGTAAATGACATTGCGGGTAATATTTCAGACTTATTGGAGAGCTTCGTTGCGACACCGACAGCCTGCATCTTAATTGCGATGCAACTGTTCGACGGGAATGAGCCGGCCCTCAATGCGGCATGTTTGTATCCATTTATATTGGCTAGTGGAGGTCTGCTTAGCAGTTTGATTGGAGTTAATCACATTATCCTTAAAAACCGCAAGCAGAAAAAGTTAGTAGAGGAAAACGGTAAGACGATCGAAGTCGAATATTCTCGTGCTACCGACGACCCCGGCGAAGAGTTGAATCGTGCGACTTATTTGTCTGCGATAGTAGTGGCCGTGTTGGGGCTTTATGGCGCACACGCAATCTTTAGCAAAATAGAAGGATTAAATAATTTTGCTTGGGGATGGGTGTCACCATGGGTAGCTGCAGTGCTTGGCATGGTAAGTTCCGTTGCTGTTGGCAAAATAACTGAGTATTACACCAGCACCAAATACCGTCCTGTAAAAGTCTTAGCCGAAATGGCTACTGAAGGAGAGGCGTTTGTAGTAACTGAAGGCGATGCGGTAGGTGCCAGATCGGTATTACTACCAGTGCTTGTAATAGGCGCATCAATGATGTTTGCAAATGGGCTATGTGGTACCTATGGTATCGCAATTGCGGCGCTTGGCATGTTATCTTTCGTTGGGACAACTGTATCGATTGATGCTTTTGGACCGATTGCAGATAACGCTGGCGGCATTGCGGAAAGTTGCCATTTAGACCCAAAAGTACGTGAGATCACTGACGAGTTAGATGCAGTAGGTAACACTACGGCGGCGATTGGTAAAGGTAATGCCATTGGCGCAGCGGCTTTTGCTACTGTGGCATTAATCATGTCATACATGGGCAGTTACCCATCAACTGGTCTTAGCAGTGCTAGTGCCATTGTAGATGTTTTTGTCGGCATGATGGTGGGCGGCGCATTGATTTTTTACTTTTCATCAATGTTGACTCACAACACGATAGAGGCCGCAAAGTTCATGGCTGACGAAGGAGAGCGTCAACTCCGTGAAGTCCCTGGCATACTTGAAGGCACCGTGAAGCCTGATTATCAGCGCGTAATCCAAATGGCTTCCGATCAAGCCTTGCGCTATATGCTACTGCCGTCGATTTTGGCGATTGCTGCGCCCGTAGTACTGGGATTCCCGTTCGGTCCCGAGGTAGTACTCGGCGCACTAATTGGTAGCACCGTCACTGCAATTGCGCTAGCGATTTACAATGGCAACTCTGGTGGTGCATTTGACAACGGGAAAAAATACATTGAAACTGGTAAGCTGAAAGGCTGCGAGCCTGGCACTGATAAGTTTGATGTAGCGCATAAAGCTTCCGTTGTAGGCGACACCGTTGGAGACACTCGCAAAGACGTAGTTGGCGTAGCCCTGGACATTTTTATTAAAATGATGTCTACTGTAGCTAATACGCTCGCAACTGTGTTTTACACCTATCACTTGTTCTAAAACTCCTAAAACCCTCAGCTTGGCGTTGAGGGTTTTTGTTCGTTAAAAATAAATACCTTTTTAAGATTGTATTATATAATAGTATATATGAAGAAAAAAATTTTCACGAAAAGTGAGCTAAAAACGCTCTCGGCAGAAGAGATTATTGAAAAAATAAAATATGAGAATTATTCGTTGCTCGATTCATTTGGTGCAGAAAAACTAAGAAAAGAAATGGTACCGGTTGGGAAAGTTTGTAATGCAATTGTAAATTATTTTTTTAGAACTACTGGGCCTAAGCACAATCAGGAAAAACATAACAAGGCCGCGCGGAAGAAATTAGTGAAGGTTCTTTCTAAAATTGCACCTGGGACTTATTCTAATGTTCCGAAAGATAACAAAAATGGGCTCATAGTTGGCTTCAATCATCCTTCGCTTGGTGAAATTGGCAGAATTCTAATGATGAAAATAGACATTATGGGCAATAAGCCAATGTATTTTCCGGTAAATTTGCCATGGTACGAAGCTTTGGCTCCAAACTTCGATAGAATTAAACGACTTGGAATAATTATTACTCCGACCATTACACCTTCGACCTGGAAGAAGATGAATCTAGAAGAGGGAACTATGTTATATGAGGCGGGTAATCGTATAAAAAAAGATTTTAGAAATATATACACGGAATTATCTCACGATGCGGTAAAAAATGGCGGAGTGATTTTCGTGGCACCATCAGCAACCAGACAGGCTACCGTCTTTAAAAACAAAGCGGCTTTTGATGGAAAAGAAGATATTATACCGACAATGTCGATGCTGGCACTCAAACTATATTCTGATCCAGATGTTAACTGTGATTTTTTACCCCTCGCTATTTTGCCGCCGGAAAATTATAAACGTGGATTAAACTTAAGAAAAAAATATTGTCTGATCCCTGGCGAGATAATGACCGCAAAGTATATTCGTAACAAATACTTTAAAGATAAAGAACAAAAAAGGCTCGAGGGGTTTGATCGAGATTTCCATCAAAGAATTGCCGACAAGTTACCGAAAAAATTTTGGTACTAATTACTTATAATTATAAAGGCTTTGTGATAGAATAATTATAAGCATTATGGAAGAAGAGAAGTATTTTTATCATCCTTTGGAAAATATTGAAGATATTGATATATTTTACGAAGCGGTTGAGCGGAATCATTTAACAAAAGCTGTTTCGCCTGATCGGCCATATACTTATTGGACAATTGAGCTATATGATCAAAAAAACGGAATTCGAGGCGGTGGTGGTCTAGGCGTATTAGCTGCTGACACCAGACGCGTCGCAGAAGCGATGGGAGTTCCGTTCTCCTTAATCACACCGTTTTACCCATTCGAGTCGCATCAAGTGATGCAAAACGGTGTGCTACGAGATGAGGTGCGACCAGTAAATTATAATGATTTTGGCTTTAAATTTATTGACAATGTAAACATAAAATGTAACGGTCATCTTTGCAAATTAGAAGTTATCGAAAAAAAATTTCAGAATACCAGAATTATTGCAGTCACAGAACCAAACTTCAAAGAGCTCTATGCAGACACGAGCGGGTCAGATCATAGACTATACCAAGAAGTTGCTCTAGGGTTCGGTGGATATGCAGCCTTGAAGCTTTTAGGTCTTAGGCCGGCAATTATGCAACTAAATGAGGTCGCTACATTTTTTGCAGCTCTTGCGAGGCTCGATGAACTCGCAAGCAATGGAATGGATTTTTATGAAGCGGTAGTCTACACGCGAAAACATACTTTGTACACGAATCATACTTTAGTTCAAGCAGCAGAAGCCGATTTTTCTTTTGAACAATTTGAACGCTTTGTCTTTCTTAATTTAAAATCGCTTGCTGTAAAAAAATGGCTGGCTGATAAGTTCGAACATGGGAGACTAAGATTATCTTCTGCCACTATTGAGTTAGCGGAGCTCAGGAGTGGCGTTTCTAAATTGCACGCAAGGGTCGCAAATTATAAAGATATAGCGGGCAATAAAGTAAAATTCAAGGCTATCACGAATGGCATTGATTTAAAAACCTGGGTTTTGCCAGAAATATTACGGTTTTATTACCAAAACAACATACTTGATTCATATGATTTCCCAATACAAGATTATTCAGATAAAATGTCTCTACTCACGGCCGATAAGATTCGCGAACTTAAAAAACAAGGTCGGAAAGTATTAAATGACGCCTTAGAAAATAGACCGGACCAGCATGGCAGGATTCTACATTTTACTGATAACGACTTTATCTTTGATTTCAAACGAAGGTTCGTGGATTATAAGCGACCAGATTTACCATTCCGGGACCACTTAAGATTACGAAATATTTTAGCAGAATGTGGAGCGCATTATATTATTGCCGGCAGGGTGCATACTGGAGACACGGCAATGTCGCAAAAATTGCAGCATTTGCTAAGAATCGTAGATAGTGATGATTATTTAAGGAACCACGTTCATTATATCGCCGATTACGATGAAGAGTTAGCGTATGCACTGTCGGTTGGTTCAAATGCGGCAATTAATGTTCCGGTCGTGGGACTAGAGGCTTGCGGAACTTCATGGATGAAAGATGTAGCAAACTTAAATATGCTAATTTCAACGCATGATGGTGGGGTAGCGGATGGCTCGATTAATTCCTATCTTAATGTTTCTGGAACATCAGAAGAGGAGGAGCTAAACGTGCTTTATCAAAGAATGGAGGAAGCCATTGCTGCGAATTCTAATGATTTTGATTTGGAGTATATTATTCAAAAACAACTTAATACGTTTTTGCCAATCATTTCTGGATCCAGAATGTTAAAAGATTATCTTGACTATTTATTCCCAAAGTAGTATACTATTGACAAGTCTGGTATCAGACTTTTTTGATATCAAATAAAGGAGTAAGATGGCTAAAATCACAAGAATAAAAGCAAGTGACGGACCTTCTAAAGAAGAGGGGGACAAGATAGCGACAATTACTCGAAAAAAAATTGTCGTTAAAGACAAAAAAACTGAAAAAGAGAAGAGAAAAGAAGCTAAGCGTGCTAAGAATGAAATTGGCAATAAAAGCAAAGACGACAAGAAACCATTTATTTTAATACGACCTTTTGTATATCTTGGACGCTATTTAAAGGATTCGTGGCGTGAGTTACGCCAAGTACGATGGCCAAATCGAAAAACAACCTGGAAGATGGTAATCGCGGTACTAATATATACGGTGTTATTTGTGATTTTCATTTCCGTATTAGATATATTCTTTACTTGGCTATTTAATTTAATATTTGGTAATTAAAAAGGAGAGATTATGGCAGTAAATAGATACGATGATACAAGAGCTTGGTATGCAATTTCTACATACAGTGGCTATGAAGATAAAGTTGCCGATTCTATTAATCAAAGAACAAATACCGTAGAGATGGCGGATAAGATCTTTGAGGCAATTGTACCAAAAGAAAAACAAATTGAGATTAAAAACGGAAAACGAAAAATCGTTGACCGAAAAATTCTACAAGGTTATGTCCTTGTCGATATGAAATTATCGGATGAAACTTGGTATATTATCCGTAATACACCTGGGGTAACTGGCTTTATCGGCACTGGAACACAACCAACCCCAGTCTCCGAGAAAGAAATCGCAAAAATCAAAAAACGAATGGGCGTCGAAGATCCAAAGTTTTCAGTCAAATATGAAGTCGGTGAAGTCGTTTCAATTACCGATGGGCCATTTAAAGGATTTGATGGTGCAATTTCGGAAATTGATGCCGCAAAGGGTAAATTGAAAGTTATGGTTTCGATGTTTGGTCGAGAAACGCCAGTTGAGCTTGATGCTTTACAAGTAAAACAACTTTCTTAGACTTTTCTTTCAACAAAAAAGTTTGGCAAAAGAAAACAGTATGAAAATCGAAATGAAAGTGAATTCCATTTCGATTTTTTGTTTACAAAAATGGATTTTTGTAGTATAATTATTCAGTTACGCAAAATGCTTCTATATTAAATTAAATAAGGATTTGTATGGCAGAAAAGAAAGTTATTGGAAATTTGAAACTTCGTATCCCAGCAGGTCGTGCAACGGCTGGACCTCCGGTCGGCTCGACGCTCGGTCAATGGGGTCTAAATATGATGGATTTTATCAATCCGTTCAATGAGGCGACTAAAGATCTTATGGGCAAGAATGTGATTGTCCATATCCGCGTTTTCGAAGATCGGACTTTTGACTGGAAATCTTTAGGTCAACCAGTTGATGATTTGATTCGCGAAGCAATTAAAATCGAAAAAGGTTCTGGTAAACCAAATGTCGATAAAATTGGAAAAATCACCAAAGATCAACTCCGCGAGATTGCCGAAAAGAAAATGGATCAATTGAACGCTATTGATATTGAAGGTGCTATTAAAATAGTAGCTGGTACCGCTCGTTCAATGGGCGTTACCGTGGAAGAATAAAATTAATTAAGTTGGGAGGGAAAAACCCGTTAATACCACGAAAGGAATAATATGACAGAAGAAAAAGCCACAAAAACAGAACAAATTGAAGAGGTTAACAAAACCGAAGAAACTTTTGCGAAGTCTGGAAAAAAATCAAAAAAGCATATTGAAGAAGTTAAAGCCGAAGAGGAGCGTCAAGCAAGAAAAGCCGAACGCGCTACAACCGACGCAACCGTAAAACCAAAAGGGGTCACTCCTATTACGCGATCTCGCTTAGAGCGTCGTGGTAAAAAATATCAAGATGCTGCAAAAATGGTCGAAAAAAATAAAGCCTACTCGCTTGGTGAAGCAATTGAGCTAGCTATTAAGACCAGCCCAGTAAAATTTGATGCAAGCGTAGAAGTTCATGCTCGTCTCGGGGTCGATCCGCGTCAAGCTGACCAAAATATCCGCACGACTTTAGTGCTTCCAAATGGCAACGGTAAAGCTGTTCGCGTTGCAGTTTTTGCGCCACTAGATGTTTGTAAAACAGCTAAGGCTGCCGGTGCCGATATCGCTGAAGATGAAGAATTTTTAAAGCAGCTCGAGAAAGGCACGATTAATTTCGACGTTCTAATCTCTACCCCCCAGTATATGCCAAAACTAGGTAAATTTGCACGTTTACTCGGGCCAAAAGGTTTAATGCCAAATCCAAAAGCCGGGACCGTCACTACTGATGTAGAAAAGGCCGTAAAAGAAGCCAAGGCTGGCAAAGTAGAATATCGCGTTGATAAGCAGGCCATCGTTCATATCGGCGTCGGAAAGGTTTCGTTTGGCGCAGACAAGTTAATCGAAAATGTAAATGCATTCTTTGATTCTTTGAAGGCCCAAAAACCGACTTCGCTTAAAGGAACTTACATAAAATCAGTGTTCATTACAACAACGATGGGTCCTTCGATCCAAATTGAAAACCTTTATAATTTAAAATAGCCCTTCGGGGCTATTTTTTATGCTATAATAAACTTATGGATATCGATAAAGTTAAAAACACCATTAGCAACTTTGAAATTCCTGAGCTCCTGATTATGGCTGGAGCCGGTTTAGCCTTAACCTTGTTTGGGTATCGGATTAAAAAAATCGCATTCTTTGTCATTTGGTTTATTCTTGGATATAATTTAATGGGTCTTTTAATGCCGACTATTGAAACAGCTGTACCACAAATTGTCGGAAATGACCTCTATCAAATTCTATTGCCAATTGCTGGTGGGTTACTACTTGCCTTGCTCGGTTTTTCGATTGAAAAATTCTGTGTTGGTGGAATTTGTTTTGCATTAATAATGATTATAACAGCACAACAATTTGGCACCGAGATGCAAACTTTAGCGATTGGTGCGGTCGTAGCGATCATTGCTGCCGGTGCAGCTGTGATGCTAATAAAACCCGCCACAATTATTGCTACTTCTGCGGTAGGGGCGTATGCTCTAATGGAAGCTATTGTGGCCCTAACTAGTTTTGAAGCAAACACCTATTACTGGCCACTCTTTTTAGGAATAACGGCGATCGGAGCGATATTCCAATTTGTTACTACTAAACGAATTGATTAGGCTAAAAGTTGACTTTTTGAGAAAAGTGTGCTATAATAAAAAGAGGTTACGATGTAATTGCTCATTAAAATGTTTTTTGGAGGTGTGCCAATGCGCAGATTTGTGTGGAGAAATCGGACCATATCAAGCCCGTCCGACTACGAAGAGTCTATGGAGTTCGCTCGGTTAACTCCCGAGCAGCTCAAGTACAAAAAAATAGCAGCCGAAGAGATGTATTACAAAAGCGATAAGCTTTATCGTCGAAGTGTCTCTCCAAAGGGCTGGGCAGAGCTTCTTGTTATTGCACTACTTATTACATTTGCTGTAGCTCTTGCTACAAAATCCGTACTAGCCGGCGTGGCGGTATTCGCAGTTGTTTTGGTAGCAAAACTACTTTACTGTCAAAAGCTAAAGGCTAGTGCAAGCCAAGCGAAAGACAGCTTGGACGAAATCCTCGATAAGAGCAAAACGATAATCAGACCCAGCAGCTTCACATCAACCGATAAGCCTCTTTCTCCGGATAAAGATTTTTACTTTGATCTTCCGCCGGTCAAAAAAGAGAGGCGATACGAATTCCACCTTGATGATTCACCGAAAAAAGACTCCGCCGATACCACTGACCACTCAGATAAATCTGTAACTGAGGAAGAAATCAAATCTGATTTGAAAACTGTAAATGCTTCAGGCGAAACAGAAGACGTTTTTGAAGATGATAGCGAAGAACTTCTTGCAGAAGTATTAGAGGAGCTTCGCGAGGCAGCAATTGCATTATCAACCTAACCATTTAGGTCCGCACTTTTGCGGACCTTTTTCTTGATTTTTTAAAGTATCAGTGATATAATAAAGGCAGTTACCAAAGACAGTGGCGAGGTTAACCTTTAATAATGCCACCTAGGAGATTCTTATGATTTTGTTTGGTGACGCTATTTAACAATTAGCTAACTAAATATTAATATTAACCAAAGGAACTTTTTATGGCAATTTCAAAAGATAAAAAGAATACATTGGTTGCTGATTTGACTGCGCTTCTAAATGATTCTAAGATGGTTGTTTATGCTAAATATGAAGGTTTAACCGTTGCAGAATTACAAGAGCTTAGAAAACTTGCTCGCGATGCGAATGTTAAAATTAAAGTCGTTAAGAACCGACTTGTCAAAGTCGCAATGAAAGAAATCGCGGCATATAAAGACACAGACGCTTCAGGACTTACCGGGCAATTATTGTATGCTCTTGGTAGTGACGAAGATTTCGATGCGGCTAAAGTTTTAGCAAAGTTTGCAAAAACGCACGATAAGATGGAACTAGTTGGCGGCTTCAATAGCGACGGCACAAATCTTTCGAAGGACGAAGTGACAACGCTCGGTAATCTACCGACTAAGAATGAGCTTATTGCGCAGGTCGTTGACACACTACTTTCTGGTATCAACGGCATTGTTTCTGGCTTAGAAGAACACGCTAAAGAAAGCAACTAATTAATTATTAATCAATTTTAAAAATTGGGACACACGCCTATTTTTAAATTATAATCAAAAGGAAGATTAGGAAGGGAAGATGTGACCCTTTTCTTATTCTGAAGGAGAATTTTATGGCAACTGATATTAAAAAGTTGGCAGAAGAGCTTGTTAATATGACAGTTCTAGAAGTCAATGAATTAAAAACTTTACTTAAAGATGAGTATGGAATTGAGCCGGCAGCAGCTGTTGTAGCTGTGGCTGGTGGCGATGCTGCTGGTGCGGATGAAGGCAAGAGCGAATATGACGTCGTTCTTAAGGACGCAGGTGCGCAGAAGATTGCAGTAATTAAGGCTGTAAAGGAAGCTACTGGGCTCGGGCTCGGCGAAGCTAAAGCTATCGTTGATGGCGCTCCGGCAACCGTAAAAGAGAAGGTCGCGAAGGCTGACGCTGAGGCGATGAAGAAAGCTCTCGAAGAGGCTGGCGCGACTGTTGAACTCGCATAAATAATCAAATGGTTAGCTAATTGTTATGAGAAAAGGAAATTAAATAATCCTTTCTTCAGTGGGCAAAATGCCCCTCAAGTTAAAAATTACAACACCAGTCGGACTGTTTCGGAAACTACATTTCCCTCAGTAATCCGTGGAGTTGTAATTTTTATATGAGGGGATTTTGTATATTTCGGAGAAGGATTATTTAATTTCCCGTGATATAATACTTGTATGAACGAGTTTGACTATTTACGCGAGGGGGAAGTATATCTTGATAGTGCATGTCAAAGTTTAAGACCGAGATGCGTGATTGATGCGGTTAATAAATATTACACAGAACATAATTCTTGTGGGGAGCGAGTAAAATATAAGTGGGGAATGGAGACTGACGAAAAGGTTGAGGCAACACGAGAAAAGGTTTTAAAGTTTTTAAAACTATCGGCGCGAAAATATACCGTTTCTTTTACACTCAATACGACTTATGGAATTAATTTAATTCTGTCGCAAATTAAGCCAACACGTTTTAAAAAGGTAATGACAAGTGAAATTGAACATAATTCACCATTTTTAGCAACAATGGCATTCGCGAAACGAACTGGGTTACCCCGCGAAGTAATGAAGAGGAACGATGACGGCTCGATCGAAACAAGTACTTATGATTTCACAGATTCTGTGGTTGTGATTAATTGTGCGTCGAATTTTGACGGACGAAAACTTTTGAATATTTCGGAAATAGTTAAGGCGGTGCATAAAGCTGGCGGAATTATTATTATCGATGCAGCGCAGGCGATGGCACACTCTTCCGATATTCTACGTGGGGTTGAGGCAGATGCAATTTGTTTTTCGGCGCACAAACTATATGCGCCGTCACTTGGTGTGATCGTGTGGCGGGATGAACTTGCGTCAGATTTAGAAGTTGGATTTGTCGGAGGCGGAATGGTGGACGATGTTAACGTAGATTCTTATTTACTATCTGCGGAGGGGAAAGAACATCGATATACGAGATTTGAATCTGGGCTGCAGGCCTGGGGGGAGATTGTAGGGTTAGGGGTAGCGTTGGATTTTTTGAATGAAGTACCAAAAAAAGAATGGCGCAAATTTGAAGAAAATTATACAGAGCTTTATGAATTTTTAGCAAGCTCGAAAAAAGTACATCTCGTAAATTACGAAGTTAATCCGACAATGTCGTTTTACATTGAAGGAATAGATTCACATTTACTCGGGAGTGCCCTTTCGCGAGAGAATATCATGGCGCGGACGGGATATTTTTGCGCACACTATTATCTAGACCATGTATGTAAGTTTCCGCCGTTAATTCGATTTTCGCTTGGCCTTCACAATACGCCGGAATCAATCGAAAAAGTCAAAAAAGTAATGGTAAAAATTATTCAGGAGTGATAAAATAATTTTGTTATGGTGTGCATAGCTGCGTTTATTATCTTGGCTTTGATTGGTGTATTTGTTGCAGCAATTTCTATTTTTAAACCAAAAATTGGAAAAGCATATTTAAAGGCTTTAAAAAAAGCTTGGGGATGTCTATGGAAAAAAGTGCGCCTACAAAAGTGTGAGACTGGATTTAAGGACGATGTGAAAAATACTTTACTTTCGCGGATAATGCTTAAAAAACCGCAACTTGTTAAACCCCTTTCGATTGTAATTGAGGTTGGCTCCATACTGATTGTGATAATTGCGGTTTGGGCAATTTTAACCGCCATCAAGTCACTTCTAGCACTTTGGGCGCTTGGATCGTGCAACGTCACAAAGCCGTCTGCATGTTCTCTCGGGGCAGAAGTTTGTTCGATTGATGAATCGGAACCGACTAATGTTTTTGAGGCAACAGGTAGATGGTTTACAGAATGGGGAGAAATTTTCGAGGCAATTCCTGATAAATTTAAAAATTATAATGCGGAAGATTACGATTTTAACTATATATCTATAAATAATGACGAGAATGAAACTTTGCCATACGTAATTGATATTTTTGATCCGGGATGTTCAGTATGCATGATTTCATATCGAAATCAAAAAGAGGCGGGCTTTCTCAATAATCACAATGTTAGACTGGTACCATTTGCAATCCAGGATGCAGATAACAATTATAAATTTAAAAATTCTGAAATAATTGTTAAATATATGTTTGCGGCCGAAGGTGTTAGAAAAGGTACAGGAAAAAAAATAATTGATAAAATATTTACCGATAAGAACAGCGAGGGGTTATCTTATCAAAATAAGTTCAATGAAGATTATACGCAAGATGAGGCAATAAATAAATTAAAACAATGGCTAAAGGATTTTGGTTTAAATGAAGAAGAAATAACGAAAACGCAAGAATATACTGAAGGTAAACCATTCAAAGATGGGCAAACAATCGATGAGCTGCTAGCTAAGAATCGCGAAATTGTAGAAAAACAACTACGCGTAAAGGGCATTCCGACCATGATTTATGATGGGAAGCGACACACTGGTCTTTGGAAAAATGAGTAATTTTTACAACATTTTTCACGCTACCGATGTTTTTTAAGTGGAAAACTTTTAAGAAAAAACCTTGACTTTATGTCTGATAAGATATAATATAATATTAATACTATATTTAGACAGGAATGCGAGGTGATGTCTGAAATCCCAGAAAAACAAATAAAAAGGTTACGAGCTCTACTGAGCGAGGCTGAGACCAATTTGTCTGCTGCAAAGGAATTGCTGTTTTCTATTTTGGGAGACGGCGAAAAAATTTCTGCGCCGCGAGAAACAGTTGTTTCGGGACCTGAAGGAAAAGTAATCGAAGGAATTTTTGACGGCCAAATCATGATTGGCCCGGATGGCAAAAATTATCCTGTTCCAGCGAATTACGCTTCGAAATCCAAATTAGTCGAAGGTGATATTATGAAGCTAACAATTACCGAAGATGGAAAGTTCTTGTATAAACAAATTGGGCCGGTTGAGCGAAAGACGGTAATTGGAACATTAACGCACCATGACGATAAATATTTTGTCGAAGTAGCAGGAAAAGAATATCAGATTTTATATGCTTCGGTAACTTATTTCCATCTTCGCGATGGCTCACAGGTTTCAGTGACAATACCGGCGAAAAACGACGATGCTACATGGGCAGCGGTCGAAGCCGCTCTATAAATTTAAGCTTTATTTGAGAAAGAAATTTAATAAAGAAATGATGGATGAATCCGAGAAATGAATTCTCGGATTCTTTTGATTATGATATAATGTAGATAGTGAAAAACCTTTATAGACGCTATAGGCCGTTAAAACTAAGCGAGGTAGTTGGTCAAGATCAAGTTATTGAGCCCTTAAAAAAATCCCTCGCTCAAGGGAAAATTGGACATGCATATCTTTTTGTGGGGCCAAGAGGGTGCGGTAAAACGAGCGTGGCGCGTATCCTAGCACATGAGGTGAACAATTTTAAATATGAAATTGAAGATAATTATGTTGATATTATCGAGATTGACGGCGCAAGTAATCGTGGGGTCGATAATATTAGAGAATTAAGAGAAAAAGTAACGATTGCGCCAACAGCTGGAAAATATAAAGTATATATTATAGATGAAGTCCATATGTTGACAAAAGAAGCCTTCAACGCGCTTCTTAAAACCCTTGAAGAACCACCAAAACATGCAATATTCATCCTGGCGACAACTGACGCATATAAAGTACCTGTCACAATCACTTCAAGGACGCAAACCTATACTTTTAAATTAGCTGACACTGATACGATGTTTGATTTTCTAAAATCAGTTGCCGAGAAAGAAAAAATCGACATAAGCGATGACGCGTTAAAAATTGTAGCTAAAAGGAGCGGAGGATCCTTCCGCGACTCTTTGAGCCTACTCGATCAAATCTCAACTTTATCGGAAACTAAAATTACCAAAGATTTAGTTATTTCAGCAATGGGGTTACCAAGTGACGAAAAAATTGCGACGCTTTTGTCTGAATACATTAATGGAAATGTTGTAAAAATTGTGGCCAACCTGAAGGATTTATTATTATCTGGAGTTAAAGCCGAGACTTTAACGGAGGAAATAATTTCAAAAATCGTCGAAAATCCTAGACCTGAATTGCTAACTTTACTATCTAAATTACCCGACGTAAAGGCTCCTTATGCCGAAGCAAAATTATTGGTTGCCTTAGCTGTAAATGACGCGCGGGTGGCCGGCAATGTCTTTTTCAAGGGCGGTGACCGATTAGCTCGTTCTGAGGCGTATATTCCTGACGGACCCGAGAAAGCTGCCCGAAGGGCAGACTTTCCCGGAGCTCCAGCGCATGACGCCGAAGGCGAGTTAGTCGGCCCCAAAAAAGGCATGTCGGACAGGACCCGTGCTAATAGTAAAAGCAAGGATTTTGACTGGGATGGATTTCTTGATAATGTAAGACAGAAAAATGAGGCAGTTTATTTACAGCTGACAAAAACACAGCATGAATTGGACGGAAATGAATTACACATTTATCCGATAAAGAAAATTGTTAAAAATATTTTATCGCGCGATAATAATAAAAAAATATTAATCGACGTGGCGGCTGGTGTAAAAATTACAATACATGAAATAGATGAGGTCCCAAATAATAGTAAAAAAGATACAACCCTCTCGAAAATATCTGATATAATGGGTGGAGAGGTAATAAATGATGGAGGAGGAAGCCCGTTCTAGGAATGGTGGTCGCGTGCCACCGCAAGATGTCGTAGCTGAAAAATCGCTGCTGGGTGCTATTATGCTTTCAAACGATGTCCTGCCTGAAATTTTAACTATTTTGAGGCCGCGCGATTTTTACAAAAATCGACATCAGATAATTTTCCAATCTATTATCGACTTGTATGACCAACATAAGCCGATCGACTTATTAACTTTGACTGCCGAGTTGAAATCCAAAAAGAAGCTAAAAGAAATTGGAGGAGCATCGTATTTAACTGAGCTTTCTAACTTTGTGCCCGCAGCTTCACACGCAAAGGCCTATGCTGATATCATCGAAAAAGCTTCGGTTAGACGACGTTTAATAAAGGCAGGGACGCAAATCGCAGATAAGGCTTACGAAGACGATGCGGATGCCGACAATTTAATTGGAGCAGCAGAAAAAGAATTATTTGAAGTATCAGATAAAATTATAAAAAGCGATTATGTTGCTATGGATGAGTTGCTTGCTGATGCGTTTGACAGAATTGAAGAACTACATAAAAATAAAGGGATTTTGCGTGGTCTTAAAACTGGTTTTCGTGATTTAGATAAAAAAACAGCAGGTTTTCAAAAAGGTGATCTCGTCATTATAGGTGCACGCCCGGCAATGGGTAAAACAACTTTTGCTCAAAACTTAGCATATAATATTGCAAGCATAAACAAAAAAGGCGTTCTATTCTTTTCGATGGAAATGGCGGCGAATGAGATTATAGACCGCATGATTTCTGATGTATCGGGAGTTGATAACTGGAAAATGCGAACTGGGAATTTGAGCGATGAAGAATTTTCTCGTATCGGTGACGCGTTAGGAGAGATGGATGAAATACCAATTTATATAGACGATACTAGCTCTATGACAATCGTCGAACTTCGCAACAAAGCACGACGCGCAATGCACGACCACGATATCGGAATTGTAATTGTTGATTATTTGCAGTTAATTTCTGGGTCCGATCGGTACGCGGGGAACCGTGTGCAAGAAGTAACAGAAATTTCGCGTGGTCTAAAAATCCTTGCGCGCGAGCTTGAAATACCAGTCGTCGCTTTAGCTCAGCTTTCGCGTAATGTGACTGGCCGTGATGACCCTCGCCCAGTCTTATCCGACCTTCGCGAATCGGGCTCAATCGAGCAGGATGCTGATCTGGTAATGTTTCTACATCGCCCAGATTATTATCGTCAAAATGATGACAATTATGAAGAAACACACATTACGGAGCTCTTGATCGCAAAACATCGCCATGGTGCAGTTGGGAAAATTGAATTATATTTTCACCCAGAGCTTCTTCGTTTTATGTCTCTTGATAAAACCCGCGAATAAGTATATAATGGTTATGTGAAGAAAACACCGATCACAAAGCTTTTTTTATACCGATATCGCTTCATTATCGGGTACTCTATTTTGGGCATTGCTTTCGTTGCTTTATTGTTCTTGTTGCCGCTAATCGCACAGAAAGGATTATCGCAAACCGAAATTGAATCAGCGACAAGTTCTTATTATTTAGGAAAAAATGGAATTATCAATGGCGATTTGGTTGATTTGCCATACCGTATATTGCAAAAACTTTCCATATCGATTTTTGGATTGTCTGCTTACGCGATAAAATTTCCTAGTATATTGATTGGGCTACTTTTAGGTTTTATGTTAATCCTCTTACTAAACCGTTGGTTTAAAACCAATGTATCATTACTCGCATCGTGCCTAGTTGTGCTTTCAACGCCGTTTTTATTTCTGGCCGGTTCGGGAACACCGCTTATTATGATTATCTTTTGGCCCACACTATTACTTTGGCTCGGTTCGAAAATTCAAGGCGAAAAACGACCAAGACCTCTATATAGTTTTATTTTCGCTATTGCTATGTTGCTTTCTGTTTTTACACCATATATGATATATTTCGCTATTTTCTGCGTCTTTTTTGTAATATCGCAACCACATCTACGTTTTATTATCAAAAGTTTACCGAGACTACCTTTAATAATTATTACTATTTTTGTTATTTCTGGATTTACTATATTGGGAATAAGCGTCTTCAATCATCCAGAAACCATTATGGAACTATTGTTTGCAGGAGATTTTAAAATGTCGAACTTTTTTCCAAACATTCTCACAGGGATCGCGCCGCTATTTTCTTGGCATAACAGTCTAGAAGGCGTCTTCTTGTCTCCGCTTGCCAGTTTACCTATTTTTGCGCTCTCCTTGATCGGACTATTTTCGACAACAAAAGGCTTTTTTGCGTCAAGAAATTCAATTGCATCACTACTTATCATCTTCTGCCTAATTATTACAGGATTTAATCCAAATGCAATTATATTTTTTATCTTACCGTTTTCTATTCTTATTGCACACGGTTTAAGATATATGCTGGAAAAATGGTATGGGCTCTTTCCAGAAAACCCATATGCAAGAATATCAGCACTTATCCCATTAACAATATTATTTGGAGTCATGATTATTCCAGGACTTTTACAATATGTATATGGCTATCGCTATAACCCAGTAGTAGCGGATGATTTTAGCGATACCCTAGAGGTTATTCGAAATAATCTTAGCGATGAGACTCTATTGATATCTGATAATTATGATTTTTATAAAATATTAGAGTCTTCTACAAAAATAAAAGTAGTAGATAGCCTGGATGAGAGTGCTGAAAAACTTGCAGTACTCGAGAAGATTGAAGACGAATCAATGAAAAACTACCAGCTTTCACAGATAATTACATCTCCGAAACGAGATAATTCTGATATAATATATTTATATAATTTTAGTGAAAAATTGGAAGGAGAGTAAAATGGGTCAGACTATCGACCAAATGAAGCTTTTAAATCAACTACGCAAAGCCCAAAAAGAGCTTAAAAATGAAATTGTAGAAGTAGAAGCTGGAGATGGCGCCGTGGTGGTACAAATCAATGGCGAACTCAAAGTGAAAAAGGTAAAACTTGATCCAGAAAAAATCGATTTTGATGATATTCATGAACTTGAGCGTTGGATCGAGAATTGCATGCGTGATGGTTTCGCTAAAGCACAGGAGATTGCGACCGATAAAATGAAGCCCCTAATGGGCGGGCTTGGCAATCTTGGTCTTGGAATGTAGAAATGTTACCGCGAGCTCTTGCTGATGTAATTGAGGCGCTCGGTCGTTTGCCGGGAGTCGGACCACGTACCGCCGAAAGGTATGCGTATTATCTTTTTAAATCTAACGAAAAAATATCCGAAAATATTGCAAACTCGCTTCAAAAATTACATAGTGGCGTAAAATCTTGTCCTGTAACTTTCGCGATCATTGACGCAGAGGAAGAAGTATCACCGCTTTATTCTGACCCAACTAGAGATAAGTCTACCGTTTTAGTAGTTGAGGAGCCACTTGACATTTATTCAATCGAACAAACCCGGAGTTATAAGGGTACCTATCATGTGCTGGGTGGGGCAATTTCGCCAATCGATGGAGTCACTCCAGAGCAATTACATATTGGCGAATTAATCAAACGAGTCAATGCTGACAACGTAAAAGAAGTTATTATTGCTACTAATCCCTCAATAGAAGGCGAATCGACAGCGTTATTGCTTGAAAAAATGCTTCATGAACAAAATCCAAATTTAAAACTAACGCGTCTCGCTCGCGGATTGCCACTCGGCGTTGACCTTTCGTATGCTGATCAAATTACTCTTAGCGCCGCGCTAGAAAATAGAACTGACCTATAACCGTTCTAACGCCTTAAAATCGACTTTAGCTAACTTGGTTTTTGGAAGTTCAGGAATAAAACGAATTTCGCGCGGAATTTCATATTTAGCAAGATATTTTTTATAAATATTTGCGAGTTCTTTCCTCGCAACGCGTTCAGAAGCGTTTTCTCTTAAAACGACAAAAATAACAACCTTTTCGCCGCGTAATTTATCTTCGCGACCAACAGCGGCGCAGCTATTAACTAAATCGCACTTTAGGGTGACATCTTCTATGTTTGTAGGGTAAATATTATAGCCGTTTGACACTATCATACGCTTTAGGCGTGAACGGAAATGAATTACGCCACGTTCGTCGGCGTAACCGATGTCTCCAGTACGGAGATATTTTTTTGTACCGATTTTAATGAAGGCATCTTCGGTTTCTTTTGGTTTATTTAAATAGCCCTTCATAACTGAAAGCCCTCGTACCAAAATCTCGCCATCTTCGCCCAGCTTTGCTTCCTTCTTGGTTTTTAGATCCATAATCAGAACTTCATTGTCTGGAATTGGATAACCTATTACGTCAGGTTCTTCGGCGATACTTCTTGGAGAAAAGATAAATCCGCCAGATGCTTCTGTTAAACCATACCCGTTTTCCAATATTGCGCTTGAGCCGTGAGCTTTCAGAAAATCGTTAACTTTTTCTTTCGTAGCAATACTTATTACGTCCCCACCAGAAACTACGAACTTAACACTACGCAATTCTTCTTTTTTCAGTTTTATTTTTGTAAGGTAATCAAAAACAGTTGGGACGCCTACGAGAATATTGATTTTATACTTCTTGATGTATTTTCTTAATTTTTTAGCGTTGAACTGTGGGATTAGAACAATTCGTGAACCAAAATAAAGCGGCATATGAATGCAGCAGCCAAAACCGAAAGCGTGAAAATTCGGTAGAAATGTCAGGAAGGAATGTTCGGTCTTCAAAAGCTCAGGGACAAGGTACTTAGCACCTAACGCTTGGGCATTAAAATTTAAATTCGATAAAACAATTCCTTTCGGTTTGCCAGTAGTGCCACCAGAATACATAATTATTGCATCATCTTTTGACTCTACTCGAGCATGAGGATTTCCAATATATTTATTGGCTTTATTTAAAAATCTATCCCACGTGATAACATGCTGACTTTTCTTGATATGGTTCTTGCGTCCTTTAGTGATTTTATAAATCGCGCGTACTAAAAAATCCATCGAGCGGGAAGGCGAGACTACGATGACTTGTTCTACTTCTGTATTTTTAATAATAGCCTCTACTTTTGGATATGAAATGTCTATGCAGAGCATAATTTTTGAATGAGCCTGGTTAAGATAATCTTCGATTTCTTTTTCGGAAGAAAGAGGATGAACCATATTTGCTACGGCACCAATCTCGTTCACCGCATAGATCATGTATACACCTTCTGGGGTATTTGGCATACAAATCGTAATCTTATCGCCTTTTTCGGCCCCAATTGCTTTCAGGGCTGCCGCGACTTTATTAATCTTCTTGATTAGCTCTTTATAAGTAATCTGGGTATCAAAATATTCGAGAGCAGGATTATGTGGCCATTTACATGACGCCTCATAGACGGCATCGTATAGGCCTCCGTTAAAATATTCAATTTCTTTTGGTAGCCTCTCTATATAGCCATACTTTGCGCGCTCGATTCGCATATCGATTTTACGTAAAGCATTTTTAATCTTATTGTACATAAATTCTAACATATTTATATTTTAACATTTTATATAATATTTAGTGCTATAATATTGCTATGGATAAGAATTTTCGAGTGAGGGTTATTGTTGGGTTCGGCATGTTTGTCGTTTCGCTTATTGCCTTATATACCTTTGACAGCATTCCATTCAAAATCATTTTTGGAATTTTCGCTTTTATTTCACTTGTTGAATTGTTAAGTTTTTTTAAGAAAAAACGAAAACCTGTTAATGTTTTGCTTTCGCTGGTTGAGATATTTTTCTTAGTATGCGGCACAATTTTTATTGCTAAAATTGACGTAAAACATTTCTGGTATATTATACTGGGGGTTTGTGGATATGATATTTTTGCTTATCTATTTGGAAAATTGTTTGGTGGAAAGATATTTAAAAAAGCTCGTCCTTTTCCGCATGTTTCCAAAAATAAAACTTGGGAGGGGACGGTGCTTGGTTTACTAACTTCGATAATATTTGTCGCAATATTAATGGCAACACGCGGTGCCTTTTCGACTGATAGTATGTATTTATTATGTGGTCCCCTAGCTTTAGCGGGAGATCTTTTCGAGAGCTTCCTAAAGCGAATGTTCGGCGTCAAGGATTCAAATGAAATTTTAATTAAAAATAAGTTCTTCGAGAAGCTTGAGATGGCAGTAGGCGGAAGCGAGGGACATGGCGGTTTTCTCGACCGCTTGGATTCGACTGCTTTTGCTTCAACGGTTTTACTTTTTATTTCTTTGATTTTTTAATAACTTTTTATAACCGTTTTTTAAATAATCCATACCGGAAAAAACAGTCAGAGTAAGAGAAATGTATAAAGTTATATTTCCAATAATGAAAAATATCTCTAAGTTGACAATTAAATTAAAAAGGAAAATAATCAACGCAATCATTTGAAAAGTAGTTTTTAACTTGCCGAAGATTGAGGCAGCTATCGTAATCCCGTTTTTTGCGACCATCATACGCATGCCGTCGACGGCAAAATCGCGAACTAAAATCACCGCAAAGACCCAAAGGGGGACAATATTTAAATATGTTAGAATTAAAAATGCGAGGTTTACTAGCATTTTATCTGCGAGGGGATCTAAAAAGGCCCCGATATCTGTTACTATTTTTTTCTTACGTGCCCATTTTCCGTCAATTAAATCAGTTAAAGCAGCGATGATGAACAAAATAAGTGCCGTAATTTTTGCCCAAGTTTCAGACATCAGCGAAAACGCCATAAATAAAACTGAGAGAATCATTCTAATTATTGTTAAATATGTTGGGCCGGTCATACAATATCTCTCCTATGCTCCACTTTCCAGGCGCGTACTTTAGCGGCCTTTGCGGCCAACACATCGGTCGACCACTTATCACCCAACATGGCTGTCTCTTCTGGTGAAAATTTATATTTAACCATGGCTTCGGTTAGCTTTTTACTCATCGGTTTTTTTGCCCACCAAACGCAATCCACGCCGATAGGTTCGCAAAATCTTTGCATCATTTTCTTTCGCCCATTATTACTAATGATCACTATTTTTACATTAGCCTTTTTGCATTCTTCAACCCACTTTGCCAACTCGTCAGCCGGCGCTTTTTCGGAATGTAATCTTAAGGTGTTATCTAAATCGCAAAGTAATAATTTTACGCCTTCTTTTTTTAATATTTCAGGTGTGACATCTTCAAAACGCTCAAATTTTTTATCAGCTCGAAAAATACTCATACATCTATTTTATCATGTTATAATTAGTATATGTATAATAAATTTACTGAGTTTTTGAAGGACAAAGATAGGATTTGTATTATTCAAGCAGAAAATCCAGACGGGGATTCGCTCGGAAGCGCAATCGCGCTAGACTATCTATTGTCCGATAAAGATGTGAGCTTATACTGTCCGGTCGATATTCCAAAATATCTACATTATTTCACTGATTGGTCACGAGTAACCAAAGATTTTGATTTTAAAGCGGATGGTTATATTGTTGTGGATACGGCGGCAAATGTATTGTTGTCAAAATTACTTGAAGACTCTGCAATAAAGAATCGATTATATACGGCGCCAGTTTTTATAATTGACCATCATGAAACACCGGACGATATATCATTCCCCCATGAAAGTATAATCGAAATCCTACCATCGTGCACATTGGTTATTTATCGTATAGCAAAAGCGGAAAATTTAGTTATTAACAAAGAGGCCGCCGAAGCAATTTTTCAAGGTCTTCTTTCCGACACGCTTGGTTTAACGAGCTCGTCCGTAACGGCTGACACCTTTGAAACGTCGGCTGAGCTCACGAAACTCGGAGCTAATATCTCAGATCTTGAAGAGCGCCGAAGAGAATATATGAAGAAATCACAAAAAATTCTCGACTATAAAGCCGATTTAATTAAACGAATTGAATATTATCTTGATGGAGCGTTAGCTACAGTGCACATACCGTGGGAAGAGATTGCCGAATATTCAAATGAGTATAATCCTAATGTACTCATATTAGAAGAAATGCGCCTGGTTGAAAAGGTAAAAGTTGCTGTTGCGATAAAAACTTACCCAGACGGTAAGGTGACTGGAAAAATACGCTGCAGTGCTGACGCAAAGATTGCAGACAAAATCGCTGGTTTTTTTGGCGGTGGTGGGCATACACAAGCGGCAGGCTTTCGTACCTATGATACAACTTATGAAGAGGTAGTGAGAGAATTAATTAATATTTTACCGGAGTTAATACAAAATGGAAACCAACAAGAATTTAACCAATAAACTAATTTTAGAGAAAACCCACGATTTTTGTAAAAGTAAAGAGCCTAAATTGGCCGTGATTTTAATTCACGGTATTGCGTCCGATTCTTCGACTTTTGACAAGGCGTTAGATTATCTAGAAAATGTAAATTGCGCCGAAGACTTGCGCTTTATCACTTTTGACTTGCTAGGTTCTGGTAAATCTTATGCAGACGATAACTTAAATTATGATTATAACGATCAGCTTACCGCATTACATAATTCAATTAAAAAACTAAAATTGGATATACCAATTATACTTGTTGGGCATTCAATGGGAACTTTAATCGTTACGCGATATGCTAATACTTATAAAAATATGGTTAAGGGACTAGTTCTAGTCTCGCCCCCATTATATACCGAAAAAGATTTGGCAAACCCAGCTTTTGAGGCTGCAGTTAAAGTCTTTCGAGATGCGGTTAGTGTTAAAAACCATAAAATTTTAAAAGAAAAATCATTTAATAACTCAATGAAAAAAATTGTGTTAGATAAAAACAATTTCAAGGTTATTTCCGAAATAGAGATCCCCACAACTTTGATATATGGAAAATTAGATCAATTTATTTCGTCTTACAATATACCAAAACTTATAAAAATAAATCCAAAATATATTACGGCTATCGAGACAGAAGGGAAACACGGTGTGTCACGCGATAAATATGTCGAGATATCAAAAATACTAAATAATATTA